>JBMFWU010000039.1:0-2642 GCA_049964955.1 Syntrophobacteraceae bacterium | reverse complement strand
GAAATGGTGGGTGTCTACTTCTATTTGGCCCGCTCAGAATACCCGGGTTTCTCACAATCATTGGCTCGCTTGTCAACTCCGGGTGTCTATCTGCCGACGGCTGCGTGTTTGAGCCCTAGCTTTGCCTCCGCGTAGGAGGCGTGGGTTTCCAGGCCCTCCAGCTCGCGCCATTTGAGCCAGAGGTCGAGGAGAAAGATTTTGATCATGTAGCGGAGGGCCATGTTGTGTTGGTGGCCCTTTGTTTTGGAGGCGTGGTCGGGGTGGGAGAGAAGGCGGTTTCGGTAGTCGTAATAGATCGTGGTGTAGCCTTCGTTTTTGGCGCGAAGGAAAGAGGGGGCGAGCACTCCCATGATCTTGGTTTTTACGAAGGGGTTGAAGGTGATCGAGAGCTTGGTTGCGGGTTGGCCGTCGCGGTTGGTGTAGGAAGTGGTGATGAGATGTTCCTTTCTGCGGGAGCGGCCGCGGCCGTCTTCTCCGACATCGAGGCCCGCATAGCGCCAGAAGCTCGAGGGGTGTCGGGCGCGGGCAGGGTCGAGCGAGGAGACTATCACCGCTCCCATGGCCGGGCCGACTCCCTTGATGTGGAGAAGGTATTGCGACCAGACCGGGAAGAAAGAAATGACGTGGGCTATCTCGCGGAAAACCGTCTGCTCTTGGATAAGAAGGTCCACGTAGGAGCGCACCAGGTAGAATTCCACCGCGTCGGTGATGAGTCCCGAGCGTTGGGTGAGCTTGGTGATAGTTGTGCGGGAAAGCGTTGCGATGGAGTCGGTAAGCCGGGCATACTCTGCGCGGACGGTTTTGAGGGTTTTTTGGGCCTCCTTTTCTTCGAGCTTTGTTCCGGGGTTCTGGCCGAGTTTTACGCGGAAGTTTCCCGCGATGCGGTTTCCGGTCTGGATGCGGAGCTTTTGGAGATCGTAGACGCTCATGGTGAGGACGCGAAGGGTTTGGCGCCGGAGGTCGGGGGCGGCCGATTCGAATCGATCGTCCGAGGAGAGTGTGGCGATTTTCATTGGTTTTCTTCCTTTCTATTCTTGGTGGCTTTGTGTCATACCGTCTGGCCGGTTGCTCCGTTTTTGTGATAGCCGATCTGTAAATGCTTGAAAGAGTCGCGGACCAGGGCGGCTTCGATGAGAAAGGAAGTGTTGGCGAGCCGGGGGAATCGGGAAAGTTGGGAAATCGGGACCAACAAGAGGCGTTCTCCCGTATCGGGGTTGCAGGCGCATGGAAAATGATCGAAAAAGCAGGATGCGGCAAATACGAAACATTGAAAATCGTCGCCGACCATCGTGGCGTAATGATGCCAATCCGGCGCGGAGATCGAAATTGTGGTTTCCTCGAACATCTCTCTTACCATGGCGTCTATCGGCTTTTCACCTGCCTCTATTTTGCCGCCGATCCCGTTCCATTTGCCCTTTTGCCAATCGGGGCAATTCTTTTCAGTGAGGAGTACGTTTTTTGGGGTAGAGGTAAAAACGAAGCCGAGAACATAGCCTTGTTTGTCGCCTTGGCGTGGGGTCATTTGACTTTTCCTTTCCGCTTGGGATTCCTAGGACTGGATAGGGCTAATAGGACTGATAGGACATATGGCACGGAGGCAGGATTTGAACCTGCACGCCGGGCATCCGGTGTGCGATAGCCCGGCATCGCGTCGTCTATGACGAGGTTAGGAGGTTTGCCCCGGCACACCCTGCGCGATTGCGTCTTCCTGTTTCGCCACTCCGGCATGTGGGTTGACTATTGGTTGACGGCGCGTGCTCGTTTGCGCGAAGGGCAAAGATCGAAGAGAGTCGGCATTGAAACGTCGTGTTCGGCAGATTTGCAGTAGGCGCATGAGTCTAGGAAGTATTGCGGCGAGAGTTCGCAGCCGAGGCCGCATCGGGATTTTAAGACCGCCCGGTACGGGACGGTGCCTATTCCTGAGAAAGGATCGTAGACCGTTTCGCCGGGCATCGAGAACTGTTCGATCACGCGGTCGGCGATATCGAATTGGAGAGGGCACAAGTGCTGTTCGCGGCCCTTTTGCGCCTGGCGGGAATTGAGGGTGAGCATGCGCGTTATATCGGTCCAGACCTCGGGCGACCAGGACTGAGGCTGCAGGAGCATGAAGGTCACCGGGAGGCGTCCGTGGGCGTCCAGGGTTTCTCCGATGCGTACATGGTGCTCGTAGTCGTAGACCTGGGTTAGGGAGTAATCCAGGAAGAGTTTGTATATCGCGTCGTGGGGGAGTTCGCGGAGTTCTTTGGGGTCGAGGAGCCTTTCTCCTGAGGAGCGGGAGAATCCGTGGGCATCGATTTGCCAGCGGGAGCGGGAGTATTTTTCTTTGGATTTGAGGATGGGTTGGTCGGCGTAGGCGTTTTGGGAATCGGTGGGGGGCTTTCGGAAAAGGAGAAGATATTCGGGCATGCCGACTCCCATTTTCGAACCGTCTTTACATTGCTCGGTCCAGCCGAGGCGGTAGGTTTGGTTGTTTTCGCGGACAACGTCGGTTGTAATGGTTTTCATGCCGAGAAATCCGAAGCCGTGGCGAGTGAAGTGGCAATAACAGTCTATGTGAAAGGGGTAGACGGTCTGGAAGCCAAGGCCGGTCATGCCTCCGGGGACGATGCGGTCTTTTACGTGGATGGCCGCGATGCGTCCGG
>JBMFWU010000038.1:8289-35689 GCA_049964955.1 Syntrophobacteraceae bacterium | reverse complement strand
AACTTGGGCTCCTACATCATCAATTGATGTGAATAACTGAGCAATAGTAATTGAATCTAAATTAAATGAGCCTCCGCCCACTTTTATTAACGTAGTAGTGGAGGGCACTGTATTTGCGAAGATGCCGTTTAAGCCATCATATGTCTCATAGCCATACCCAGTTGTCACTAAGTTTGGACCGGTCAACGTGTATCCATTTTCAGTGTAGCTGCTGATGCTCACACCGACACCCGGCAGAGCATTAAAGGTTATAGTAGTTGCTTGAGCGGCCTGCGCCGTGAAGAATGTTGCTGCAACAAATGCGGCGGCTATTAATGTGTTTTTCAGCAAATTGTGGAAACTTTTCATCCTCATCAATCCTCCTCTTTGGGTCTGCTTTTTCAAAGCGCAATCAAATTGCCAATTTCATTTAGGAAAATCAATGCAGGGTATAGCACATTTGATGCCAGTAGTGAAATTCCCCGCGACTATCATTTGCATCTTTGGTGTAACAATACGATTTGGCTTTTATTTTTTAGGAACTAGGCGGCACGATCCTGCATGACAGTAGTTCCTTTATGGGTAATTAACAGTATGAACGTGTAAAATTATCCGACGCTTTTGATGCGAAACAAGGGCGAGATGTTGGAATTGCTGTGTAAATAATGCTACTTAGGGCATATACAGAAGACTGTAAAGAATTACGACGTTTTCCGGCTTTGGACAAATTTCACAAATGACCGTATTTTGTCCGTAAAGCAAAAAAGGCCTCCAGGATTGGCGCGGGTTTGCCGGCGGGTAGACAGGGCGATGATTGGACAAAAGGACAGAAGTGTGCTCGGCCAGTGGCCGCACCGTTGCCCTGCGTGGGTGATGTAATCATCCACGCGGCCCGGGTCCGGCTGCACCTCTAGGCCCCGGGACGATCAATTCTCCGTCGATGATTTCTCCGATCAGTATTGGATGGCCAGATCAAGCCGCCCTGCCAGTTAGGAGCCCAACGGGAGCACTCCCCGGGATAGCTTGTGATAAGTTTCATTTACCAAAATGGCCGAACCTGCCGATAATTCAGGATGCTCGAAGAGTAGGCATGTAATGGCTGATCTGCTGCGGAAAAAGGAGTTCCTCAATGAGTCGCACAATGATGAAGATTATGGTATCTACGGCTGTGGCAGCCATAGGCATTGTCGCTATTGCTTCAGCAAATGCGTTCAGTCTGCAATCGAGACTTGTTATTGTTTCGGCGGCATCTTGTTCCGCGCTTTTTTTGGGGGCGCTTTACATACTCCGCGTTATTTTACTCCCTTTGCGGTCGTCGGTGGGAACGCTGCGAGGCATGGTCGATGAGGTCGAAAAGACCTCCATGCAATACTACAGCATGTCCAAATCCCTGGCTGAAGGCTCGGGAAACCAGGCGAGCAGCCTCGAGGAAACCGCTGCGAGCCTGGAGGAGATTGCCGCCACCACCAGGAACAATGCGGAAAAAGCCGATACCGGGCGCACCCTGATCGAAGAGGCCCAGGCGATGGCGCATCGCGCCGCCTCCTCGATGACGCAAACCAGCCAGGCCATGGAGGAGATTTCGGAGGCAAGCCGCAAAATCAGCCAGATTATAAAGGAGATTGACGCCATCGCCTTTCAGACCAACCTGCTGGCGCTCAACGCGGCGGTTGAAGCGGCCCGGGCCGGAGAAAACGGGGCGGGGTTCGCCGTAGTGGCCGAAGAAGTGCGCAACCTGGCCAAACGCGCCGCCACGGCCGCCGCGTCCACACAGGACCTGATTCAAGACGCCATCGTCAAGACCGGCGCAGGCGTGTCATTAGTGAATCAAACGGAAGCCGATTTCGAAAAGATGGTGCAGTCGTTCGAAAAATCGGTCACCCTGACCCGCGAAATCGCCGAGGCTTCGGCCGAGCAGCGTATAGGCCTTACGGAAATCTCTACGGCTGTTCACCAAATCGACATCGTTACACAGGAAAACGCCGGCAAGGCCCAGGAGAGCGCAAACAATTCGGAACAGATGGAGATGGAAATAGAAAAAATGCGCGATGTCTCCTCCGATCTGCTCCAGATATTGACCAGTGTCGATCGAAGAAAAAAGGCGATGGATCTGGTGAAAAAAGGGGTCGATATGGTGAGAAAAAGCGGGCTGCAGGCCACTATCACCGCCGCTCAGGACAAGAACGGCCCCTTTTGCGATGGTGAATGGTATCTCTTTCTTCATACCACTGAAGGGCACATAACTTTACTGGCCCATCCTTTTGCGCCGCAACTCGTGGGGAAGGATGCTGTCGGCAACCTGGACGTCAAGGGAAAAGCTATTACCTTGGAGATGATTGAATTGGCGGCCAAACAAGGCTCCGGTTGGGTCAATTACTGGTGGCCCAAGCCCGGGGCGACCGCTCCTTCCCTGAAAAGCACTTATTTATGCTCGATTCCCGGCGAGAATGCCTTTGTTGCTTGTGGCATCTTTGTTTAGGAGTTAAGGGGCCATCCTGCTCTGCATGGATAAATCGATCTGCACTCTGCCGGTAAAGGGGGGACTGCATCCTTTCGCCTTGAAGATTATCTTGAAGGCGAGGAGTTCAAAATGGCGGAGATAGGCAGATACCGGTTTGGCGAAATAGAAGTTGACGGGAAAAAGTACCGCGGCGACATCAAAATCGTCGAGGATTCGGTTGTCTCCAACTGGTGGCGCGCCGAAGGGCACAGACTCGCCGCCTCGGACCTCGAAGACATAATGTCCTGCCGGCCCGAAATACTGGTCGTGGGTAAAGGCCTGCCCGGCAACATGGAAGTTGTTGGGCAGCTGCGAAGGCGCCTGGAAGAGGCGGGAATCGAACTGATCGACGAGCCGACGCCTGAAGCCGTCGCCACCTTCAACCGGGTCCGCAAATCAGGAAAAAAGGTGGCCGGAGCTTTTCACCTCACCTGCTGATCTGGAAGGAAGCAGGAAGCATGAAGAAAGCCCCGCAGGAGTTTATCGCACGGTAACAGGGTTGGAAGGCTCCGAGGCAAGTCCGGTGCCAATCGAGCTGCTTGCCGTCACCGTAAACACATAGGTTTGCCCGCTGGTGAGCCCGCCTACCGTTATGGGGCTTCGGGCGCCTTGGACCATGATACGCCCCGGGTAGGCCGTCACCGTGTATACCCTGACAGGGCTGCTGCTCGCTTTCGGAGGATAGAAGCTCACGGTCGCTGCACCCCGGCCCGCGGTCGCTGTGACGTTTCTCGGGGGGCTGGGCATGAGGGTTTCCATGGGAGCGCCGATACCGGGAGCCCCTCCGATCTGTCCAAACGCGGCCGTCGCCGTCAGCAAAAAGATCCCGATGACGGCGGTTGCAATGGCTTTACCGATCATGGTATTGCTCCTGTTGGTAAAAGACGCGGCAAGGTGGCGCCGGGTAACTTCACCACTGCTTAATAATAATGACATATTGGATTAACCGCCACTCCGGTTTGCGCGATGACTTCCATTCATTTTGTAGAAACTACGCTAAACGAACAAAAAGATCTTCTGTGCCGCTGGACCGAGAGATTCTACTTGGAGCGAAAGCGGGTGCGGATCGTAGTCGACTCCACGGCCGCCGCCCAGCTGATCGACCAGCTGTTATGGACATTTTCCCAGTCGAGCTTTATTCCGCATGCGATTTTCAGCCCGGGAGGAGCGGCGCAGCCCGATGAGCCGGTCTTGATCACCCCCGGCGAGTTTCCCACCGGCGGGTTCGATGCGCTGGTGTGCGACTGCGCGGCCGACATCGAATTCATGAGCCGGTTTGACTCGGCGGTTCATTTCGTTCTGACCGACGATCCCAAGCGTAAGGAGCAGAGCCGGGGACTTTGGCTCAAGGCCCGCAACTCGGGGCTCAACCCGATCCACGTTCCCTCCGGGGGCAAAAATTCAAAATGAAAGGCGCACCCTATGGAAAGCATACCCGACCTGTTGGAAAGCTTGAGACGATCCCCCGCGATTGCAGCGGGCTTGGTTAAAAGTATCCCGGCTGACCGGATGAACCTGCGGCGGGGGCAAGACTTCTGGACGATAGCCGAACATGTGAGCCACCTGGCGCAGGTGCAGCCCATGCTGCTCGGTCGCATCGAGCGGTTCATCGCCGAGGACCACCCCGAGTTCGTTCCTTTTATCCCGAACGATCACGACGAACGAACCGAAGTGCAATTGGATGCGCCAACCGCTCTCGAACAGTTCTCAACATACCGGGGGCGACAGGTCGCGCTTTTGAGGGGTGTGGACGAGGCGGCATGGAATAAGACGGCGACGCATCCGGAGTACGAGCAATACTCTCTTTCCATTTTGGGAAGACACATTCTGCTGCATGATTTCTGGCACATGTACCGGATCGAGGAGCTTTGGCTGCTAAAAGACGCCTACCTGAAATGACAGGGCTGTGAGCCTCGTTGAGACAGAGCTCCAGACTGATTATTTTGTGCTTGTGCGCTTTGGCAAGGAGACGCGGATGGAATGGCGCGAAGTGGTCGAACATCCAAGTTTGAAAGACCTGCCTTTCAAGATCGAAACCAACGAGTGGGGGAAGATCGTGATGACGCCGGCAACAGGCGCCCATGCGGGTTACCAGGCGCTGATCGTCGAATGGTTTGCCAAACTTAAAGGAAAAAACAGTCGAACCTTCGCCGAATGCCCCATTCAAACGACCAAGGGTGTAAGGGTCGCCGATGTCGCCTGGGCAAGCGAGACGTTTATCAAAAAACACGGCTCGCACGTTCTGGTATTCGCCCAAGCGCCTGACATCGTCGTCGAGGTGGAATCTCCCTCAAACAGCTTTCAGGAAATGGAGGAGAAGAAGAGCCTCTATTTCGAAGCCGGCGCAAAAGAGGTCTGGATTTGTGACGAACAGGGACACATGAAGTACTTTAATCCTCGGGGAAAATTGGAAGAAAGCGTGCTCTTCGGGGATTTTCCCGAACACATCGAGTTCTGATCTCGCAAAGCAAGAGAAACCTTGCAGTAGATAGACCTGATTTCGCCCGCCGACGGCGGGCCACCGCTGCCGAGTTGCCCGCCTGCTTCGCGGGCGGGCGGTTTATCATGTGAATTTTTGGACTATCTTCCGGGAAAGGCCTTGACATAGCACTGCAAGCGGCTAGAATGGCCGGGCTGCCTGGAATCGGCGGCAGGTCCCGACAATACAAGTAGATACGGAAGGATGGCCGTTATGGGAGTAGTGGAGGATAAACTCAAGGAGCTTCGCGACAGGGAGGCCAAAGTAATCGGGATGGGCGGCGCCAAGGCCGTTGCCCAGCAGGTCGAACGCGGGAAGATGACCGCGCGGGACCGCCTGAATCATTTCTTCGACCCGGGCAGTTTCCGTGAGCTCGATATGTTTGTCAAACACCGGGGAACTCTTTTTGGAATCGATACGGTGGAAATTCCTGCGGACGGGGTCGTTACCGGGTTTGGAAACGTCAATGGCCGGCAGGTTTTCGCGTTCGCCCAGGATTTTACCTCCCGTGCCGGCAGCCTCGGGGAAATGCACGCCAAAAAGATCTGCAAGGTCATGGATCTATCCCTTCGCGCCGGGAAGCCCATCGTTGGATTTTGCGATTCGGGCGGCGCGCGCATCCAGGAAGGTGTGGACGCGCTTTCGGGCTACGGCCAGATATTCTATCGAAACGCAAGCGCCTCGGGGGTAGTGCCCCAGATTTCAGCCATTATGGGCCCTTGCGCCGGCGGCGCTGTCTATTCTCCCGCCATGACCGATTTTGTGTACATGGTCAAGGGGACCGGATTGATGTTCATCACCGGCCCCGACGTGATCAAGTCGGTGCTCGGCGAGGTAATCACCCAGGAAGAACTGGGCGGGGCCATGACTCACAACGCCAAGAGCGGAGTGGCCCAGTTCGCGGCCGAAAGCGATGCGGACTGTATCGACCAGATAAAGCGGCTGCTTTCCTTTTTGCCCGAAAACAACATGGACGATCCTCCCTTTGTCGATACGGGCGACGACCCGAACCGGTTGTGCCCGGAACTCGATACGATCATTCCCGATGCCCCGATGGGCGCCTATGATATGAGAGAGGTTATCCGCTCGATTGTCGATAACGGGGATTTCCTGGAGGTGCATCAGTATTTCGCCGAAAATATCCTCGTGGGATTTGCCCGGTTGGGCGGGAAAACCATTGGCATTATCGCAAACCAGCCCAAGGTGCTGGCCGGATGCCTCGATATCGACTCCTCCGATAAGGCCTCCCGCTTCATTCGCACCTGCGATTGTTTTAACGTCCCCATACTCACCATTGCCGACGTTCCCGGCTACCTGCCCGGCAGGCAGCAGGAATGGGGCGGCATCATCCGGCACGGAGCCAAGTTGCTCTGGTGCTATTCGGAAGCCACCGTTCCGAAGATCACTCTCACCACGCGCAAGGATTATGGCGGTTCTTATCTCGCCATGTGCTCGAGTGATTTACGCGCCGATTTCAACTTCGCCTGGCCGACCGCAGAAATTGCTGTCATGGGCGCCGAAGGTGCGGCAAACGTCATCTTCCGCCGGGAGATCCAGGAAAGCGCCGACCCTGTGGCCAAGCGCCAGGAAGTGATCGACAACTACCGCAAAGCGCTCTACAACCCGTACATTGCGGCATCCCGAGGCTATATAGACGGGGTGATAATGCCCTCGGAAACCAGGGCGCGCCTGATCGACGCCTTCAGCGTGATCGCCAACAAGCGCCAGGCGCTTCCACCGAAAAAGCACGGCAATATCCCGCAATAGATTTCAGGGCGATCCCGTGCGTCAGGTGCGGGATCGCCTTGGCCTCACGAATGATTCACGCCGACACTTCGAATTTTTCGCTCTTGGAAAAGTTTCTTTTCCCGGCCATAATGCTTCCTTTGCGGCCGGTCTTTTCCCGGTTCAGAGCTGAAACGATACACTGCCTGTCCTGCAACCGCTCCTGCGCGGCTTCGAAACTCGGAATGTTCATCCCGATCAATTCTCTGACTTCCTCATTGGCGCAGCTCCTTCCGTCTTCAGGCTGGCAGAGCAGACAGGCGACGATAATCTTAAAGGAATCATCCGGCACGCTGAGAGATTGGCAATCGACAATCAGCTCACACAACCTGAAGAAAAGATCCGAGGCATGTTCGATTTCCTGAAGCTCTCTCGAATAATTTTGCACTTCGGCAAAAACCATGCTTTTAAAATCGACTCCCAGACTGGAATGGGAGCCGGCCAGCATTTGCAATATCTTTTCCCTGAATCGGTCCTCACTCCGCGGATCTTCTTTCATTTCACCTCCATAAGGCACGCCTTTGCGGCCTCTGTCCTTACGCCCCCAATTTAAAGTATTATTGATAAATAATGACCGGGGGTATCGATGTCCATGGGGCGGACGATTGAGAAATGGCCTATGACCGTAGGGGGCGGGAGAGAACCGATGGAAATCGACGTACTGTGCGTGGGGCTTGCTACCTGTGATCTCGTCTACGGGGTTGCGCACCACCCCGGAGAAGACGAGAAATGCTTCGCCTCAAGCCTTGTTCTCTGCGGCGGGGGGCCGGCAGCAAACGCGGCGGTAACGGTTGCCAGGCTCGGCGGCGCTGCGGCTTTTGCCGGATATCTCGCAAACGATCCCTTCGGGCGGATGCACTTTGAAGAACTCGTCTCCGAAGGGGTGATAACGAGCCTCACAGTCCGGAACGATCCCGACGTGCGAGCGGCAGGCCGCGTTTTTTCGCCTCTTTCCTCGATCCTGGTTAAGCCCGGCGGCAAAAGAACGGTAATTACCCACAAAGGGGCGACCCCCATCATCGAACCAGGCCGGATCGATTTTTCGCATCTGAGTCCGCGGGCAATGCTTTTCGACGGTCACCAGCCCGCTCTATCGGTTTTTCTCGCCGAGCGGGCACGGGAGAAAAACATTGCGACCATCCTGGATGCGGGCTCGGTAAGCGAAGGCACGGCGAGCCTTGCGCGCGTATGCACTCACCTCGTCGCCTCCGAAAAGTTCGCAAGGGATTTCAGCGGACAAAAGGATCCTCACGCCGCGTTGGACCATCTGGGCCGGATTGCCCCCGTTACGGTCATTACACTGGGAGATGCCGGACTCATCTACCGCGATTCGAGGTCCGGCGGCGGCCCCTGCATCGAGCTTCCCGCCTTTTCGGTCCAAGCCGTCGACACTACGGGGGCAGGGGATATCTTTCACGGTGCGTTTGCGCTGCGAATCGCCCGGGGAGAGGAGCTTTCCCGGGCCTTGCGGTATGCGAGCGCGGCGGCGGCCCTCGGGTGCACCAAGATGGGCGCGCGGCCGGCCATTCCCTCGGCCGCCGAAGTCGAGGCCCTGCTGCGGCCCCGCCGCCGGGCGGTAGGACCGCCTCCCGGATCGCCTTGCCCACCCGCATGGCCAATCCCATAATCCTAATGGCCCCGCCGTCGGGCGGTGGGACCGCCTCCCGGATCGCCTTGCCCATCCGCATGGCCAATCCCATAATCCTAATGGCCCCGCCGTCGGGCGGTGGGACCGCCTCCCGGATCGCCTTGCCCACCCGCATGGCCAATCCCATATTCCTCATGGCCCCGCCGCCGCCAAAGGCAGCGGCGCTCCCGGCTTGGCAACCCTGTCAGCGGCGACACGCCGCCGGCGACACGCCGCATCAGTCGGGTTCTGAACCTGTCGTTTCTTCCAACCGCTTTCTATCCAGGCCGCATACGATCCGGTCGCCGATCTCGATCACCGGCGCCGCGCATGCTCCATGGGTGGCTTCCAGCATGTGTCTGCGAGCTTTCTGGTCGGAGTCGATATCATATATTTTAAAGGCTATCCCCCTGCTCGACAGATAATCCTTGATCTGCTCCGTGTCGGGAGATGCGGGAAATACGTACACATTGGCCTCTTTTTTCATTGTATCTCCTTGTCGTTACACAGCCATTTACCGGGCCGGGACCGAGGCTTTCTCATGATGAATTAAGTGTAATTTTAGCTCTTTATCGCGAGTTGTGGAGTCGCTATTTGATAACTATCATGATTAAAGATCGGAAAACGTAGAAAAGGAGACAATGATGGAGTCGATTTTGGTAACAGGCGCCTCCGGGCAGTTGGGAAAGGCAGTTGTGGGGGCGCTTTTGGAAAAAGGGTTCACCGTCAGGGCCGCCACCAGAAATACAGCAGGGATCAAATGGTCGGACCGGTTGAGGCCCGTACTCTTCGACTATGAGGATTCGAGCCTGTACGGGGCCGCGCTCGACAACATCTCGGACGTCTTTCTGGTCGCTCCGCCCCTGGATTTTCAGGCGCCGGCAAAATTGATACCTTTTATCGACAGGGCAAGGGATGAAGGAATCCGCTATATAGTGTTCAATTCGGCGATGCGGGCCGATTTAGACGAAAAAAACCCGCTACGGATCATCGAGCGGCATCTTATGAAATCAGGCCTCGATTACACAATCCTGCGGCCCAATTTTTTCATGGAAAATTTTTCAGCCGGGTGGCTGGCCCCGATGGTTGGGGCCGGAAGGCTACGGGTACCGGCGGGCGAGGCCAGGACCAGTTTCATTTCCGTGGAAGACATAGCACGGGTGGCCGCAGCCTGTTTTGAGGAAAGGCGCTACGGGGAGGATTGCAGCCTCACGGGCCGACAGGCGCTGAGCTACGGCGAGGCGGCCCGGGTACTCTCCGAGGTTTGCGGTCGGAAAGTTGACTACATTCCCATGACGGAGGCCGAAATGGAGCAGGATGCCCGGCGGCAGGGAATGCCCGAAAGCGCGATACGCTATATGGCAGAGCTTTTCGCCATGGTGCGCAGGGGATTTATGGCCGATACGACCGGAGTCATCGCCGAAGTCACGAGAAGGCCGCCCCTGTCGTTCAGGGAATTTGCAGAAAAGAACATCTCGACCTGCGGCATCCGCAAAGCCGCCTGATGCATATGCTTGGTTGAAGCCGCGGGTTATTACAATATCGATCCGGAAACCCTGGACGCCTCCGCGCCTTAGTTCGGTTTCCGGATCATATTTTTGCCAATTTGCATTCCCGTCCAGTCCTGCGCCTGTATAGTGGAGGCTCGGGGTCGATCCGACCCCCAAACGCTGCCTCCACTGCAGCAATCCATGTCCCTGCGGGGACACCCGGAAACCACGAAAAGACGCGGGAGGCGGTCTTCTTCCCGCTTCTTTTCGTAGCAGAAGAGCGGAATGAATGCCAAAGGCGGTCAAACTCCTCCTGATTGCGGCCTTCTCTATGATGGCGGCTTGTTGCGCGGTCAACCGGCAGGCAAACCAGAAGACTTCTCCCGAAGTGCGGATGCCCGAATACATTCAGCACCGGATCCTTCCGGGAGAAACCCTGGCCAGTATAGCCGCGTGGTATACGGGGCAGGAGGGCGACTGGCGGGAGCTGGCCAAAAGCAACCCAAGCCTCGATCCGCGGCGTCTCAGACCGGGAGACCTGGTGAAAATCCCCCTGAGGATCGCCACACGACACACAACTCCGCCGTCTCATTCCACTGCAGTGAGAAAACGCGGGAAAACACCCGCGAGGGCAGCCCGTCCGAAGGAAATCCCACCACCATTACCCGGCGAGGTTTTCGGGCCAAGGTAAAAGGCCTCTTGCCCTCCGGTGCGGTGGAGCTACCCCGCGCCGGGCCAGGAGACCCGGATGACTGTCCCCTGATCGTGGGAGGAACCAAGCGAAAAACTGCCTCCCGAGAGCTCGGCCCTCTCTCGCATGCCGGCAAGTCCCAATCCACCTGCAGACCTCTTCCTTTTTGAAACGGCGGCTACATTGAACCCCTCGCCGTTGTCCCGGACGAGCAGCTCGATCTTTCCACTCCGGTTTGTGAGCGAGACTTCCACACGGTCGGCTTTGCTGTGTTTGGCGATATTGTTCAAGGCTTCCTGGAAGATCCTGAAAAGCACTATTTTGAGCGGCTCGGGGATATCGGATTCTTTGCAGTCCATTCGCTGATCGATCCGGATCTGAGGACACACCGACTTCAACCGGCCGCACACCCAGTTAACGGTTGGCAACAAGCCCGTGTCGTCAAGAAGGGAGGGGCGCAGGTCGGACATGATTCTTCGGGCGTCGTCGAGCGCGCTCTGGGCAGCCGACACGAGCGGCTCGAGGGAGTGGACCGCGAGCGTCCCGTCCCGCAGCCTGTCGATGCTCAATTCCAAGCCCAGTTTTATGGCGCTGAGGCTTGAACCTATGCTGTCGTGCACCTCCAGTGCAATTTTTTTCCTTTCCTCTTCCTGTGCCTGCAATAACCGGGAGGACAAAACTCTCAGTCTTTTCTCAGATCGTTCCAGTGCCTCGCACACCTGCACACGGCGAATGGCCGACCCGAGAATCAACCCCACATTTTCCAGCAGACAAACGATTTCGAGGGGTAATTTGTCTTTCTCTTGGTCGGCCACGTGGATCAGGCCCATGATTTGGCCCTTGACCCACACCGGCGTAAGCGCGATGGATCTGTACCCCATCTTGTGGCAGTGCAGGCACACAGGCTCAGTCTTTTTCTCCTTCATCTCGGCGAAAAACCGGTCTGCATCGTTCGTATAAAACGAGCCGCCCTGACTTATACAGGGAAGCCGGTGATCGACAGTCCCGGTCAGCACCTGGAGGCACATCCCGGGAAGGGAGTCGCGAGAAGGGTTTTCCGGATATTCGCCGCCAAAGCCGACACGGGCGAGCAAAGCTATATTGCCTTCGTCATCAGGAATTCGAATTCCCGCAAAACCGCAGCCGGAAATATTTTGGATTTCGCCTGCAAACTCGTCCAACAGCGGGTGCATCGCGGTGTGCCGATTGGCTATCTCGAGGAGGCTGTGCGAGGCACGCAAGCTGCGCTCGGCCCACATGCGCTCCTTCTTTCTCCTGATTTCTCTATCGATAGCGCCCGGAAGCAGCATGAAAAAATCGGGGCTCTTGACGATATAGTCGGAAGCCCCCGCTTTCATCGCCCGGACAGCAATCCGCTCATCCCCCTGCCCGGTGATCATGATGACGGGAGCCTCATTGCGGGCCCCCCGCATATGGTTTAAAAATTCGATCCCGTTCATCCCCGGCATCCGGTAATCCACCAGGATAATGTCCGGACGGACTTGATCGAACCTTTCGAGAAACTCGCCGGCATCCTCGAAGTGGTAGATCCGGGCTTCCGGAAGGTCTTTGACGATGGCTCGGCGGATAAGCTGGAAATGAGCTTCTTCGTCCTCAATGATAACGAGCTTGAGAGTAGTCATGCCTCGCACCTGCAAGTCCGGGACTATTCATTCACTACAGGGGGTTCGTTTGTTTCCATCCAATACGCATTGACCTGCATTACCTTCGCTTCAAATTCTTTGAACCCGACAGGTTTGGTCAAATAGCTGTTTGCATAATTGAGATAAGAACTCGCTATATCCTCTTCTCGTTTTGAGGTGGTCAGCATTATGACGGGTACTTTCTTCAAGTGCGGATCGTTCTTGATCTGTTTTAACACTTCTATTCCGTCTATACCGGGGAGCTTTATATCCAGGAGGATCAGTCCGGGGGTGGGAAATTGGGAAGGCTCCGCGTACTTGCCCCTGGTAAACAGGTAATCCAGGGCCTCTTCCCCATCTCTTACTATATCGATCCGATTCGTGTGTCCCGCTTTTCGGATCGCCCGCTCGGTAAGGGCGGCGTGCGCCTCCTCGTCTTCGACTATCAATATGTTGTAGGGCTCTAAGTCCATATAGGGATTCCTTCTTAAAGGTCTTTTTCGCCGATTGTGAAAAAAAATGTCGTCCCACGCCCGAGTTCCGAGTCCAGCCATATCCTGCCGCCATGATGCTCGATTATCCGCTTTACGATCGCCAGGCCGACACCGGTTCCCTCCTTCTTTCTAGCCGACGGAAGACGTTCGAATATCCGGAATATCTTTTCAAAAAACCTCTTCTCAATCCCGATTCCGTTATCGCGGACGAAAAATACGCATCGCTCGTTCTGCTTTTGCGCCCCGATTTCTATACAGGGACTCTTGTTGTCCTCACCCATGTATTTGACTGCGTTGTTGATCAGGTTATACATGACCTGCACCATTCTATTTTTCTCACAGTACGCCCTGGGAAGGTTTTCCTGGACGTTTATCCTGATGCCGCGCCCCTCGATATTGGGTCGAAGCGTTTCGACGGCCTCCTCGACGATTTCTCCGAAGGGGAGCGTAGTGCGTTTGGCAACCATGCGCCCGATCCGTGAAAGCTCGAGCAGATCGTCGATAAGCGCTTCCATTTTTCGCCCCGCCCCGCTCATGTAGTCCAGGTAGCTTTCGGCTTCCTTGGGAATCGCCGCCCCGAAATCCTCCCTTAAAGCGCCGATGAAGCCCCCGATGGTGACAATTGGCGTTTTGAGATCATGTGAGATCGTATAGACGAACGACTCGAGTTCCGTGTTCTTCTCGGAGAGTTCCGAGACGAGTTCTTTAAGCCTTTTTTCCTTTTCCTGCAAAACAGCCTCGACCCGCTTTCGTTCGGAGATCTCATCGAGCGCGAGGTCCCTGGAGATCCTGTATGCCTCCATGCGCTGCAGCAATTGATAGAAGAGCAGGGAAAGGATGGCTGAGAGAATGATTCCAAAAACCAGGACCCAAACCTCATGGGGAGTGTCGTCGGCATAAAGGGTGTGGTTGCCCGCCATCGTCAGCAGCCATTTCCTGTCGCCGATCGCAATCTCGCGCTTCGAAGAAATTCGGCTCGTCGGCAAGTCTTTCTTCCCGTAATGAAAGATGCGCTGCCCCTGGTCGTCTATATCTACGACGAAGTCTCCGATAAATTTGCCGGGCATGGCGTAGTTGATCAGGTCCTCGATGTTGAACTCGCCGCACAAGTAGCCCTGAAGTTTTCCTCCACTTACCAGCGGGAGAACTATTCGAAAACCCTTCCTCCCCGAGGAAAGGTCAAAACAAGGCGATACCTTGTGGCCGGGAACGTATGTGATCTTCTTTCCAAGCCTGTCCGCCTCCGCCTTCTGAGGGAAAACGTAGCGTATCACTCCGCTCGTGTCTGCCAGGAATACGGACGAAAAGCCGGGATAATTCTTGAAAATGGCCCTTGCGAAGTCCGAAAAACGCTTGTAACTGAAATCGTGACCTTCATCCTCCACCCATCTGGCCGCCAGGAGTCCGAGGGTCGCCTCGTTGGCGTTCATTATGGAGCCGATACGGATTCCGGCAATTTCCGTCGCGCTTTGCACATGCCGGACAACCAACTGACGATAATGATCGACCTGCACCCTCCACAAAACAATGGTGACGGAAGCAAAAAACACGAATACCAGGATAGGCGAGAACTTTCTCAACGCAGGCCTCAATGCTCATAACTCCACAGATTTCACGTCGTTGCAAATAGAAGAGCAACTTGTGTGCCGAACCGTCTCTTTTCGACCCGCGGTAAATTCGGGGCGGAAAAGAGGAGGCGCTGTTAGTAGAAATGTTATGTCCAAATGACACACCTGGAATATAATGGTGACAGGTTGTACCGACTCTCTCCATTTCGGCTCACGATTTTGAAAAAGCGGACCTTCCGGTGACTGTCCGGAATATCGCGACCCGGACCGGTTTCCCGGCTGCCTTGAACACGATGCTTCCCGCCGGACCGACTCGAGTTGATTTCAGTTGGCATCTTTCTTGATCTATAAAGTCGGGCAAGAGGAAAATCGCTTCAAGAGTCGCCCCGGCATAATCGAAATCAAGGCGCCTGCCTGCAGCGGCTCGCGGTTGCACCTGCATCTCGGTAAGAAGGGGGTCACATGCAGACATTTGAGAGACACAACAAGGTCTACTTCCTTGACGAAGACGGTTTTCTACTCGACCAGGAGCAATGGGACGAGGATTTTGCCGAAGGCATGGCGCCGGCACTGGGAATTCCGGACGGTCTTACCCCTTCCCACTGGGACGTTTTGCGGTTCATACGAGACTCCTGGCAGCAAACAGGCGTATGCCCCGTGGTCTATAAGACAGGCAGGGCAAAGGGGCTGAGCGTCAAAGACATGCAAAAGCTTTTCCCCTCCGGCTATCAGCGCGGGGCGTGCAAGCTTGCGGGTCTCTCGTTTATGACCGCGGTCCTCAAACAGGCCGAGCGTCAATTCCGGCTGGAGGCCGGTAAGTCTGCTCGTTTACCTCGCATGGATGCCGGCGCGCGCGCCCCTTCGCGTCCGACACAAAACGGCCCGGTGAATCCGATTCCTCTCGCAGAAAGAATCTATCGGGTAAATGTTCACGGCTTTCTAATCGATCCGGGCGAGTGGGATGAAGAATTTGCCGTCTCCAAGGCGAGCGAACTGCAAATGAGCGGGCCTCTCGATGAAAAACAGTGGGAAATCATCCGGTACATACGCGCGGAATATAAAAGGAGCGCTGAGATCCCCACTGTCTATGCGACCTGCGAGGCCGTCGGGATCGATCTGGAGGAACTCGCCCAACTCTTCCCTTCCGGCTATCATCGCGGGGCCGTTAAGATTGCGGGCCTGAACCTTTCGGCAGCAAGGCGCGCAGGCGCGCCGGCATGCGCGCGCTCGGAGAGTTGAGGAAACGATTCTGCAATCCAAATTCAATGAGCTGCGCGCCCTGCCCATCCCGATAGTTTTTCCCTGTCATTATACCGGCGATTTTTTATCGAAATGAGCACGCGCCCCTGTGCTAGTGTGCTTCTTATAAGTACCTGAATAGACCTCCCTAGAGCGTGGGGACCAGGTCGCCCGGCCCCCGTTCTTTGCCTTGGCGCAAGAAGAATCGCGGGTGAAGCGGCATGAATGACACCTCCAAAAACCAGGCGGGAAAAGCCTCGGCAACCCGTTGCGGATTTTTCTCCTCCCTCCGGGGACGGCTTCTTTTGCCGGTCCTCGCGGTGCTCGTTCCGGTTCTGCTCGTCCAGGGGGCGTCTCTCTATGTGCGGTACAGGGATCTCATGAAGGGCGCAACCCGCGAGACCGTGCAGACCTCGCGGGCAGTGGCGGCTGCTTTTGAGGGGTTCCTGGCCGGCCTTCTGCCTCTGGAGGCGGCCGCGGGGACCAGCCTTGCCATGCCTCCTCGCCTCTCCCGGCAGGAGATGGAGAGGATGCTGAAAGCGAACGCGGCCGGGTTTGCTGCAGTCCCTCCCGTCACGTCCGCGGGAGATGAAGCGGTGACTATCCTGGACAGCCGGGGCGCAACGGTCTGGCGATTTCCGGGGAGCGGGCCTTCCCGGTCCGCGCATGCCGGGCTAAAGAATCTCCCTGCCGTCAAAAAGGCCCTGGAAGGAAAGGAAAGCATCGGATCGATTCCCTCTGACCATGGGGAAAAAGAGAGCATTGCGGCCTTTACCCCTATCCCTTCCATTGGCTGGGTTGCATGTGCCAGTCGTCCCGCAGACGCTGTGACTGCCTCGATCGAATCGCGGGTGCTGCGCGAGGGGCTTCTGTTTTTGCTTTTCACGGGGGCGCTCTTTCTGATCACGGGAACCCTCGCGGTCGCCTTCGATGTTACCGGTCTGAGGCAGGCGCAGCAGGCGTTGCAACAATCGCAAACCAGACTGAGGTCTCTCTCCGCGCAGCTTCTTTCGGCTCACGAGGAAGAAAGAAAACGGATTGCAAGGGAACTCCACGACTCGGTGGGATCCTCGCTTGCCCTCATCAAGCTGGGGATTGAAAGCACGCAGGCCGAACTCAAACGAAAGGGATGCTGCCCCGGGATGCTCGATTCTCCGGTCCAGTGGACCCAACTCACGATCGACGAGATACGAAGACTCATGGTCGATCTGCGCCCTCCTCTTCTCGACGACATGGGAGTGCTTGCGGCCCTTCGATGGTTTTTCGGGCAGTATCGGGCGGTTCATCCGGCAATCCACGTCGAGGCCCGGATCGAGATCGAAGAACAGGAGATCCCCGAGTCTCTCCGGATTGTGATCTTCCGGATCATCCAGGAAGCCTTCCACAATATCGCCAGGCACAGCAGCGCCGAGTACGTCGATTTTTCGCTCGCCAAACAGGAAGGTACCATAAAGCTCCGGATAGAGGATAACGGGGTTGGATTCGACGCGGAAGCCATTTGCGGGCGGCAGGGGCTCGGCCTGGCCGGCATGAAGGAGAGATCCGAGCTTTCCGGAGGCTCTTTCCGCATCCGTTCGACCCCCGACACGGGAACCCTCCTGAGCGCCGAGTGGCCGGTAACTATCCCCGCGCGCTCCGGCTGAATCGAGCCGGGAGGAGTCGCTTATCGTATCGGTCCGGGCGACACCTGAAACACCCAGGCGACACTTTACCCTCCCCTCTTGGGCACACCTTGCCGAAAAGCCACCGTCAAAAAGGTGAAATCATTGGAATAGCATCGTTTTTTTGCGGGCACAATCAGGAGAACTTGTTTAAGATATGCATGATTTATGCAGGAGGGAAAAGCCCCGACGGCTGCCTACTTCAAAACGCTACACAAACGCAAAAAGTTCGCGCTTGCCGTTACCGACATCTTTTCGGATAATTGAGGAGCTGGCCCCGAGGGGGCGAAGCCGACTTTCGAGCGGGTTAAAATGCTGATGGCGCAAAAGAGTCTCAATGCTGTAACGGAATTGGTTGAAGGACCGGCAGAAGGTTATCTGGAAGCCCTTGGGACGCTGGTGGGCCGGGGAGTGCTCCGGAGGCCCGAGTTGGAAAGGGTCGTTGGCGAGTCGGAGGGGTCTCTCAGGCGCATTGAGAAGTCGCTTCGCGCCCTGGGCGTTCCCAAACATGAAATCCTTTTGACTTTGAGCACTCATTACGGCCTTCCGTTCGCAGAATTTCGTGAGAAACTGGCGGCGCCCAAGGAGATTCTGGATCGGCTCGATTTATCCGAACTCAAGCGCGACCTGTGGTTCCCGATTTCTGTCACGACAAAAGAGGCGCGGGTGGTGACCTCGAACCCGGGCGACCCGCTGCTTCTGGAAAAAATCAAAGGCGAGTTGGGAAAAGAGACGATTCGCTACATCTTTGCCCTGCCCTCCGACATAACCCGCATGATCGAGCACAACCAGGATGTAAACCCCGGGTTTCCACCCGAAGCCGCGCGGAGCGCTTTGGCCCGGCTCCGCACCAGGCTTGCGAGTGAGCGCACGATCATGTCCCGCTACAGGACCACCATGGCCAAAGGCAGAACGGGGTTGGCCGCCATTCGAACGGGTGTCAAATTCATCGCCATAAGTCTGACTCTTCTCAGGATTTTCGGGATTGGCTGGCTGAGCATACTCGAGGCAATCATTCTTTTTGGCGGGATATTCATGGTGGTGGAGGGCATCACCTGGTACATGCCGATGAGAAAGCTCGAGCCCAAGGGCATTGGCTACGTGCCCGCCCGGTCGACATTCGGGACGACCATTCCGGAGATAAAATCGACCGAAGTCGGAACGGTGCTCTCCAGATCCGAGCCGGTAACGGGGGCCCAGGAGCTTCGCAACCGCTGGGCGCGGCTTTCTCCGGTCATGAGGCGCAGATTTTTCTCTATCGACAGGACCGACCTTGCCGAAGAGAGGACTCTTCTGGCGATGTATCGCACCAAGATGGCGCGCTCCAGAACGGGCCTCGCCTTTGCCAGCACGGGCACCTCGGTGGTAGGCTTCGGGATCCTGCTTTGGAGGCATTATCCCATCGGGGCCTGGTCGGTTTTTTATGCCGGTCTGATCACGGTGGGCGCCGGAATGTTTTTGGAAGGCGCCAGGTGGTATTTCCCGGGGCGGCGCGCGGTTGTGGAAAGCATAAAGACGACGCGACAGATCGAGGAAAGCACCTCGATCTGGGATTTTATGTTCCGGGCCTTCAGCCGTCTGGATGACCTGCCGCCCAAACTGACCCTGAAAGGATCCTATGCTCCGGGCATCTGGGGGACCACGGGGCTTGCCCTGGAGCGAACCCTTCTTGCCGAGAGGAGAAACGTCAAAGCCAGGCTCAGAACGACGCTGGCAAGGTCCAGAACCGGACTCAGGTTCATCCGGACCGGAACGTCCATTTTTTCGGTCGGCTTCGGTCTGCAGGTCTATTTCGGCTGGGGCAACTTCTGGTGGACTCTCTTCGATTTTATCCTGATTATCGCCGGGTTGATCATGACGGCCGAAGGCATCTTCTGGTACGTCAAGGCCGAGCGTAGGAAGAAACAGCTGCCCTATTGCTGGGAAGGTCTCGAGATCCGGATACCCGATTACGGCAAACCAAACCAGTTGTGGAAAAAGGTGACATTTAGTTATGAAGACAATGAGTGCGGCGGCTGATGCGACGGTAAGCTTCAAGCCGCTGGTGGACTGGGGGTTGATGAGCTCCGAGGAGTTGGGCTCGGCGGTCGAATCGGCCCGTGTTCGAGACATCGAAGTAGAGGAAGTGCTGCGCTACGAACGGGGAATCCAGCGACGCAAGCTCCTCGATGCCCTCGCCCTTTCTTTCGGGTGCGACTGGGTCGAGTATGACGAAAGAATCCCGGTGCCCCCGGAACTCCTCGTGGGTCTGGACCCCGAAAGACTCGACTTGAAGCTCTGGTTTCCGGTCGCACTGGACGGGGAAACGGTGATAATCGCGGCCAGGTATCCCAATGATCCTTTTGTTATCGAGGATGTGCGGGAATGCATGGGGACGGACAGAAACTATGAGTTCTTCGTGGCTCTTGCCGAGGATATTACCTTTTTCATAGAGGATTTTCTCAACTCCGACCCGGAGCATCTTTCCGGAAACGAAAGGACCTCCCTGGCGATGTGGCGCAATACCATGGCCCTGTGGAGGACCAAGCTCGCGACCTACCGTACCGATTTTGCCACCGTCAGGACCTATATGAGTTTCATGGAGGCGGGGCTGACGTTCATACTGGTCGGAAGAGCCCTTCTCCGCAACGGCAGGAGAGTGATCCATTTCGCTCCGTTTTACTGGGCGATGATCGCTTGTGGCCTGCTTTTTATCCTGCTAGGCATGATCAGTTACTATAGGATCAAGAGGTCTTTTTTTCGCCCCCCCAGGCACCAGACGCTCATAGAAGTTACGGCGGCAAGCGTGCAGTTTCTCGAAGACTACCAGTTCGTCGACCCGGGGGAGGAGGGGAAAAAAGAGGGAAAGACCATGCTGGCCCGCCTGTTCGATCTGGCCAGTCGCACGGTGGCGGTTATCGACCGCTCGCGCGACAATAAAGTCCGTTCTCTTCTGGCTCATCAGAGAAGCATTTTTGCCGCCCAACGCACTGTGGCCGCCTGCTACCGAACTATCTATGCGCGGGCAAGGACCGGGATGGCCTTCATCCGAACCGGCGTCTCCTTCGTCAGCGTGGGGCTGGGCCTGATCGAATATTTTCGCCCGAGCATCTTGAACCTGCTCGACGCGTTCATAATCGTAATAGGCCTGCTTATGATAGCAGACGGCATCATGTGGTCCTGGCCGTGCCGGAAAGAAAATTATGAGGCCCTTAAAAGTGCGGAGGCGTTCTAACCTTGAGGCAGGTAAAGATATTCCATAAGATCATCGCGGCAAATCTCGCAAACATCCTGTTGATCCTCGTCACCGGCTTTCTTGCCTACCACAGTCTGGACCAGGTGTTGACAAAGCTCCGGTTCATGGAGATAGCCGACGGTCTGGGGTCGTCTTTTCTCGAAATGAGGCTGGCGGAAAAAAACTTTTTCCTGTACGGAGAAAAATCGGCACTGGTCGAAATCCAGGCGAAAATAGACGCTACGCTCAAGACCCTGCAGCGCTCGAGGCCCGACATCGTGAGCGCGATCGGCGAGACCAAAACAGCGGGGCTTGAGTCCAATCTTCTAAATTACGGCCATACGCTCCAGCAGGCCGGCACGGGAGGCGCCCCGTCGCAGGCGAAGGTCCGCGCGGCGGGCCACAAGCTCATGGGATTCATGACCTACATCACCTCCTCGGAACGTACGGAGGTAAATAGAATTATCGCAGGTTCCGAAAGAGGGCTTTTTTTGTCGTTTGCGCTCATCCTCTTTACCGCCGTGGGCGTTACACTGCTTCTGTCGGTACGGGTCCTGGGGTCGCTCAAGCGCATCGAGAAGGCCGCGCACCTGATTTCGGGGGGAGAATTCGAAAAAATCGAACCGGAAAAGTCCCGTGACGAATGTGGAATGGCCGTTTCGGCTTTACTCACCATGGCCGGGGAGTTGCGAAACCGGGAGGAGCAGATGATCGAGGCAAGAAAGCTTGCCTCCATCGGCATTCTGATCGCGGGCGTTTCTCATGAGATCGGCAATCCTTTGAACAACATCTCCATGCTTGCACAAAACTTTGTCGAACTCTATGATAGAATGGACAGGGACGAACACATCGAGTATGTGAAAAGGATCGAGGACGAAACCGGGCGCATTCAGAGAATCGTAAAGGACCTGCTCGATTTTGCCAGGCCAAGGAAGCCCGATTTCCATGAGACCGATATCAACGGTGTGATTACGAAGAGCATGCGGCTCGTGCAGAACATGATCTCGGTCTGTAACCTCGAGGCGCAGCTGGATCTGGAAGAGCGATTGCCGACGGTCTACATAGACGAAGACCAGATTCAGGGAGTGCTCGTAAACCTGCTCACAAACTCCATTCACGCCTGTTCGCCGGGCGACAGGCTGCGTCTTGCGACCCGTTTCAACCCCGGGTCGGCCCGTGTGGAAGTCGAGGTGGAAGATACGGGCGGGGGAATCTCCTCGGAGATTTTGCCCCATATCTTCGATCCTTTCTTTACCACCAAAGGTGCGAGCGGAACGGGGCTGGGCCTGTTTGTAAGCTATGGAATCATCAAGAACCACAAGGGCGAGATGCGGGTAAAAAGTGAAGCGGGGGCCGGGACCTGCTTCACCATAGAGTTTCCGGCGCACGGTCCTACGGAAAGGAGCCAATCATGCCTGGTTTCAGGGTCATAGTGATAGACGACGAAAAAATTGTAGGGCAAATGATAAAGGTCGCCATGGAGCCCGAGGGCTATTCGGTGGAAACCTTTCTCAATGCCGAGCCTGCCTTTGCGAGGCTGAGAGAGGAGAAGTTCGACGTCGTCATTACCGACCTGAAGATGAAGGGCACTGATGGAATGGATGTGCTGCGCACGATCAAAACGGCCTACCCGGACATCAAGGTCATCATGATTACGGCCTTTGCGAGTCTGGATTCGGCGGTGGAAGCCATGAAGAGCAAGGTGGACGGCTTTTTCGCCAAACCGGTCAAAATAAAGGAATTGAAGGAATGCGTCCGGAAACTTTTGACCCCGGCCGAACCGGGGTAGGAGTTGACAGGATGGACGGTCCCTGAAACGGGGATATCGAGCGGCGAATTCCGGGGCATGGCCCACTGTCCCCTGCCTGAAAAAATCCTGCAATCCTGACAAAAGAAATAAACTTCGGGCAGGATTTACAGGATTGAGAGCCTCTCATGCCATGAGGCGGCAGCCAGGTTCTCCGGGGACGTCCGGGGCATCGTCAGTTCCTCTGCGCAAAAAGCCCTGTCGATATCCAGGATGAGGATGAACTCACCCACCTGCTTGCCCATTGCCTTAATGAACTTTGACTTCAGACCGGCGCCCATCTTCGGGGGAGGCTCGATCTGAGCGGGGCCGAGCGCCAGAGCTTCCCGCACGCAATCGGCCAGCGCACCCAGGACGGCAGGATCTCCATCGATTTCTATTTCGACGATAATGATGCACGTGTTTACCGTCGTTTTTGCGCGGTCCATCCCGAATTTCAGGCGCATGTCCGGCACGGACACAACGCTTCCGCAAAGATTAATGCCCCCCAATGCGTGACTGTGATGATTTCCGTAAAGTCCATGACCTCCCGCACTCTACCGATATCCATCGCAAAGACTTCCTCTTCGAGTTGGAATGTCAAATATTGGTTTGTTTCCGCAATGGCATGCACACTCATCGCAACTCCCCTCGATATCGTGTTTTTCGTCACCGACCCCGGTGTACATCTGAAAACCCGCAACAACTCCTGGGTGATTCGGGCCAGAGTCCCCCTTTTGGAAAAATTTACAAAAGGGGGGAGCCGGTCCAGTCCACCCTCAGTCCGGTTTTCCGGATCACCCGCTACATTCGGGAATCGGGTCAGCCGGTCACCTTGCGGATGAGTGCCCGGCTGATGAACCGGAAACGGTCGCGGGCGGGAAAGCGCTTGAGCACCGTCTTTGCCACCCCCTGGGTAAACCGGGTCCTTTTGGAATAATCAATATTGACGCTCACGAGTACCGGCTGCCCCGCTTCGGCCATGGCAAGGGCCGCCCGGATGCCTCCGGCTATCCGGGAATTGTCGCCTATGGACACAAAGGCCGCCCCCACAGCCAGCGCGATGCCTTCCGGGCGGAGTTTGCCAAGCGAGGTGCAGACTTTGCGATTGTACGTTATTTCCTGCCCCTGGGCGATTTGAGACAGTTCCCCGTCGGAGAAGACAAAGCAGGCGAGGGGGGCGCCCTCTCTTGCCGCGGTGAGCAGTTCCAATCCCGTCATGAGAAAGGCACCGTCTCCAACGATGGCCGCGATCTGCCGCGTCGGGTTTACGAGCTTTGCGCCGATCGCGGCGGGAATGCAATACCCCATGCAGTTGAAATCGGTGGGGGAAAGAAAAGTGCGTTTTTGACGGACCTCGAACAGTTCGGCGGCAAGAAAGGTGTGATTGCCGTCGTCTACCACCAAAATCGCATCATCGGAGAGCTGTTTGCGCAATTCGTCAAAAAACATCGCCGGGTTCACCCGGTCGCTCAGATTTGCATGCCACTCCTGCCGGTAGGCGCTTTTGTCTTTTGCAATCTGTTTTTCCACCCGCAGGCGCCGTCCCTCGTTCTTCAAGCCTCGCGCGGAGAGTTTTTCCAGGATCTTGGGGACAACCACGCGCGCGTCGCCCTCGATTGCGATTTTCGCCGGGAAGTTCCGGCTTAGCGCGGTCGGGTCGATATCGATATGAATGAGGTTGGACGGCACCTTGCAGTCGAAGCTGCCGGTTGGAATTTCACCAAAGCGGGCGCCCGCGGCCAGAAGGCAATCGCAATCGGCGAAAGCGTTTTCGGCGGCCGGAACCGCGGCGCGGCTAAAACCCATCCCGGCATGAAGGGGATGGTTTCCGGGAAAGGCGCTCATGCCCTGCAGCGTTGTGGCCACCGGGGCGCCGAGCAGTGCTGCGATCCGCCCCGTTTCCCGGCCGACGTCGACCGCGCCCCATCCCACAAAAATCCCCGGATTCGTCGCCCCGGCCAAAAGATCGACTACCTGCTCGATATCCTCCTCATCGACCGTATCGGGTGGAACATGGGGTTTGAAGACGGGCAGTGTTTCCACATCCCCTCGAAACAGCTGGATATTGGCCGGGATCTCGATCATCACGGGCCCGGGCATACCGCTCACCGCACGGTGATAGGCCTCGAAGATGGTTGGCACGATGTCGCGGTGCTCTCTTACCAGCCAGCTTCCCTTGCTGATGCCGCCAAGCACCTTGTGCTGGTCGATTTGGTGGAGTTGGAAACCAAAATCGATGTCGGTGCGCGTCCCGCCGGTAATCACCAGCAGCGGGATACCGTCGAGGTAGGCCTCGCCGATTCCGCTCATGGCATGGGTCAGCCCGGCTGCCGGTACAATCACCAGGACACCGATCTCACCGGCGGACGAACGGCTTACCGCGTCTGCCATAAACGCGGCCCCCGCCTCGTGGGTGACGAGAATCGGCCGAATGGCTTCCGATTTGCCCAGTTCATCGTAGATTTCGGTATTGTGAACACCCGGTATGCCGAAGGTGTGCGATACCGGCAGCTGCTCCAGGGCGTAGCGCACCAGCCAGGCCCCGCTCCTCTTTGCGCCGACCTTGATCGTTTTTTCTTCTCTGCCCGATTCAGCCATCGTTATACTCCCCCCGCGGCAGTTTTTCCTGCGACCCGTCCGGTTAAAACGCAGCTGCCAAGAAATGTCCCTTCAAGGGACCGGATGCCGTGAATGCCTCCGCCGCCAAACCCCGCGGCTTCCCCGACCGCGTAGAGCCCCTCGATGGGCGCTCCGTTCCTTGCGAGCACCCGGCATCGCAGATCGGTCTGAATTCCTCCAAGGCTTTTGCGGCTCAGGATGAATTCCCGGATGGCGATGAGCGGGCGCGCCCCGGGATCCAGAATTTTTTGGAATTTGCAGGTACGCAACCGGTCGCTGATATAGGACCGGTTATTGGAGATGCGCCGCAACTGCTCGTCGTTAAAATAAGCCGGCCCCCGCTCGATCGTTTCATCATAGCCGGTAATGTCTCGTTCCATGGCGGCCGCATCGACGCGCAAACCGAAAAGACTCCGTTCGTTCATCTTCTCTACCAGTTCGGACAGGCTGTCTGCAGAGATAAAATCTTCCGGGCACTCCCGGAGAAGCCGCGCCACCAGTTCCCGATCGCCCAGCAGGGCCTGCTTTACCAGAAGGCGCCTGCTCTTTTTGACAAAGGCGCTCATGTACTCGCTTCCCGATACGGCAAGCTCTTTAGCGGCAATCTTGCGGTTCAGCACCTGCCAGGAATACCCGCCCGGCTGCCCGACAATGCTTTCGACCAGCCAGCGCGTATCGGCATAGCCGATGAGAGGCAGCGGACCGATCCTCTCCCCCAGCGCGTTCATCCACAATGCCGAACGTGGCGGCACAAGACTCAACCCGTCGAAAGGTTTTCTTCGGGCCGGATGGTGGATCCCTGCCGCGTAATGCCATTGCTTGTCGAGGTGTGTGACGTTTCCCCCAAGCTCCGATACCTTATCGTGGAGCAGGCCGTCTCCATAGAGATGGGCGCCGTTCAGCATCACCCGGGGAGGTGCTGCCCAGTCGCGACACCAGTGCGCCCGCACTTTCCCCAGATCCCCCCCGCACATTCCCCCCGAGGCGATCACCACCTCCCCGGAGGCCCTGAATTCCCTCCCGCTTTCCATTTGCCTTCCCGCCACGCCCGTAACCCGGCCGCCCGCAAGGTCTATGGAGTTTACCTCGCAGTCGAACACCATTTGCAGGTTTTGGCGTTTGGGGTGCGCTTCCAGCGCCAGGAAAAGGCGCCGTATGATTTCAGACCCGGTCCCCCAGGCGATGTGCCAGCGCGGCACGGAGTTTCCCGGCTGAAACAGCCCTCGTTCCGCCCAGTTGACGAGCGGTAGAAACGAGACCTTCTTTTCCTGCAGAAAATCGAAGATGTAATCGATGGAATGTTCACAGTACAACCTGGCCCACGCCCGTGGCCAGCGGTCGTTTTCGCCAAAGCAGGCGAAGCGCTCCCAGTCACGCCAGGCAAGCTCCGGTGAATCCTTTATCCTCAGCCGCTTCTGATGCGGCGAGCCGATGAAATGGACCCCGCCGAAGGATTCTGCGGCAAGACCTCCAAACCGCTCCCGCCTGTCCTTATCGATCAAAAGGACCTTCCTGCCGCGATCGAGCAGTTCGCAGGCGGTGACAATGCCCGCAAGCCCCGCGCCGACGATTATCGCATCCGCCCGGTAGGTTTCCATCATCCCCCCTCCCGCCCGATCGTCGCCAAAACCCCATCATAGAGCTATTAGCGCAATGGTCAAGAATTCTCAAGCAAAAGAGCGGGCGGCGGCGTGTCGGCGGCGTGTCGGCGGCGTGTCGCCGCGGACGGGTTGCCCGCCTGCTTCGCGGGCGGGCGGAGCAACCTTCTTCCTGACCGCCGGCCCCCACGCCCTCCCCTGAATCCACGAATGGCCGTTCCTACCGGCAAGGCCACCCGTCCGCGGCGACACGCCGCCGACACGCCGCCGCCTTGAATCGAATCGAGGAGCGATTAAATTAGTTAAAACAACCTGATAGAAAAATCAGGCTCACCCGGAAAGGGGTGCGTATCGCCCTGTCAATCCAATCATCTGGAGGCAAGTATGAATCAGCAGTTTGGAGTGATAAAGCCGATAATCGACCTGCAGAAGGCATCGGTTGAAAGCTTGATCGGCAATCTGATCCTGATGTGGGAACAGTCGGGGGTCTTTATCAGCGGCGCCCCGTGGCTGCCCGAAGAAGGAAGAGACGCATTCAGACAATGGGTAGATATCAACAAGGGAGCATGCGAAGATCTGAAAAACGCCGTGGACCGCGGCTATTCGAGCCTGGAGAAAGGGTTTGAAAAAACGGCCCAACATATCCGGCAAAAAACGCGGCAGGGGATGGAGCAGGTGCGTGAAAACCTTGATCCACAACACCGGGAGCAGGAAGAACACCGGGAAGCCGCTTGAGAGCATCCCCTAGTCTCGAAATGAAAAAGCCGGCCCTCAAGCCGGCTTTGGCGGCGGCGAGCCGCCGCCCCCTGGTTGCCCGCCTGCTTCGCGGGCGGGCGCAAGGAAACACCCCCAGTGCCCATGCCCCCTGAATCCGCAAATGGCCGTTCCTACAGGCCAGGCCACCCGTCCGCGGCGACACGCCGCCGACACGCCGCCGCTAGATATCGGACATGTCCTTTCCCGGAGCTATCGTTATACCGGAATCCGGGCGTTCTTCATGCCTTTCCCAGGCACCGTCATTGCA
>JBMFWU010000038.1:0-8189 GCA_049964955.1 Syntrophobacteraceae bacterium | reverse complement strand
CATCGATTGCCGGCTACTCACAGCCGTTGGCACTTTCATGGGGAATGTTGAAAAATTTGGTGAAATGTAGAACACATGCTATACATTTAAACAATAGTATTACGAATCGGCAGGGTGGAGAAAATAACGGCGGGTGAGGCCGACATGGCGGAGCAAATGGAGCTGGAACTGGCGCGTTTGGCGGCGATTGTGGAATCCTCCGACGATGCGATCATCGGCAAGACTCTGGAGGGAACAATCACCTCGTGGAATCATGCAGCGGAGGTGATGTACGGATATAGCGCCGGGGAGGTGATAGGCCGACCCATTTCCATCCTGGCCCCTTTGGACATGAATAACGAATTCCCTTCCATTCTCAAAAAGATTGCCCGCTCGGAGGCGGTCGAGCACTTCGAAACACGCCGGAGAAGAAAAAATGGGGAGATCGTCTATGTTTCTCTTTCCGTTTCCCCGATCAGGGATAAGTCGGGAAAGGTCATAGGCGCCTCCACCATCGCCCGCGACATATCCGAACGTAAGAGGATGGAGGAAGAGCTTCGAAAATCCCGCGACGATCTCGAACGGCGCGTACGGGAGCGCACTGCGGAAATCGAAGCCGTAAACCGGGAACTCGAGCAGAGCAATCAGGCACTCCGGGACTTTGCCTCGATTGCCTCACACGATCTCCAGGAGCCTCTTCGAAAGGTCATCTCCTTTGGCGACATGCTCCAACACAAATGCGCCGACGTTCTCGGGCAGACCGGAAACGATTACCTGGGCCGCATGCTCAACGCCACCCGACGCATGCAATCCCTTCTGGCAGGGCTTCTGGAATACTCGCAGGTTACAACCCTGGGGAACCCTTTTGTAAGCGTTGCCCTGCAGGAAACGGTCACTGAAGTTCTTTCCGATCTGGAAGTGAGAATCCGGGATACCGGCGCACAAGTGATCGTGGGGGAACTCCCGGTTATCGACGCCGATGCGACGCAGATGCGGCAACTCTTTCAAAATCTCATCGGCAATGGACTGAAATTCCACAGGGAGGGGGAAAATCCGGTCGTCAGGGTGGTTGGCTCCACAAGTGAGGGAAAACACACGATCACCGTCGAGGATAACGGCATAGGCTTTGACGAACGCTACCTCGACAGAATTTTCGCCCCCTTCCAGAGGCTTCACGGCAGAAACAGCCGCTATGAAGGAACGGGCATGGGTCTTGCCATCTGCAAAAAGATCATGGATCGGCACGGGGGGAGCATAACCGCGAAAAGCGCCCCCGATGCCGGGGCAAAATTCATTTTGGAGCTGCCTTTTCTTCCGGTTCGCAGCTGAAGGCGTTCATGCCGGTTATGTGGCGGCCGAGAGACAAGATGTGGATGTCCCGCGTGCCTTCATAGGTGTTGACGGTTTCGAGATTGAGCATGTGACGGATGGGCGGATGTCCCAGGGTGATTCCGTTTGCCCCCAGGATCTCCCGGGCGCTCCGAGCGATCTTCAGGGCCTCGGCGGCATTGTTCATTTTCGCCATCGAGATCTGCGCCGGGGTTGCACGGCCTTCGTCTTTCAGCCTTCCCAGCCGGAGGCACAGCAGTTGCGCTTTGGTGATCTCGGTCAGCATCAGGGCGAGCTTTTGCTGCACGAGCTGAAAGGATGCGAGCGGCGCCCGGAACTGGATTCTGGATTTTGCATAGCCGAGGGCGGCCTCATAGCAGGCGACTGCTGCGCCGATGCATCCCCAGGCTATGCCGAAGCGGCCTTCATTGAGGCACGAAAGGGGGGATTTGAGGCCCGCTGTACCCGGCAGGAGATTTTCCCCGGGAACCGACACGTTGTCGAAATTAAGAACCGAAGTCACCGAGGCGCGCATCGAAAACTTGCGTTCGACCGGCCGTGCGGAAAAGCCCTTCATGCCCTTTTCGACCAGAAATCCGCGGATCGGCCCGTTCTCCGTCTTTGCCCACACCACCGCCACGTCGGCAATCGAGCCGTTTGTGATCCACATCTTGCGGCCGTTTAGAACATAGCCCGCCCCTTTTTGTACCGCCATCGTATGCATGCTGCCGGGATCGGAGCCCGCTTCGGGCTCGCTCAAACCGAAGCAGCCGATTTTGCGGCCGCTTATAAGATCGGGCAGCCATCTTTCTTTCTGTTCCGGGCTTCCGAAGGAATAGATGGGGTGGATGACCAGGGAGTTCATAACCCCAACGAAAGAGCGAAGGGCCGAATCCCCGCGTTCGAGCTCCTGGCACACCAGCCCGTAGGAAACGTTGTTCGCCCCCCGTCCGCCGTATTCCTTGAGCTTTATCCCCAATAGACCCATGGACGCAATTTCGGGAACCAGTTCCACCGGGAAAGATGCTTTCTCGAAATATTCTGCCGCCCGCGGAAGGTAGCGCCCGGTGACCCAGTTCCGCACTTCGTCTCGAACGCGCTTTTCCTCTTCGGAAAAGAGCTCTTCACATAGATAGAAATCTGTATTTCCTGCACTCATGGCGTCCTCCGGCGGCAAAATTAACTCATACGGCGGCTTTTTCCCGCTCGCCCCCGTCTTTATAAACACTGTCGTTTCCGATGTATTCTTTTTTCTTAAAATCTGTTTATCTTTTCAAGTTCAACGATTGTTATCGATAGAGAGAAGAGGAAGAGCAATGTTTCGATTCGACAATACATACGCTCGACTCCCTGAAAGTTTTTATGCCAGGGTGAGTCCGGCGGCGGTTCCCAGACCGGAACTTATAGCGTTCAACAGCGAACTGGCGCACAAGCTCGGGGCGCCGGCCGAATCGCTTCCGGATCACGAACTGGCTTCTATATTTACGGGTCAAAAGCTGCTTCCCGGCTCGGACCCCATCGCCCTCGCCTATGCGGGGCATCAGTTCGGCCAGTTCGTCCCCCAACTGGGAGACGGTCGTGCTCTCCTCCTGGGGGAAGTCGTGGACCTATCCGGACACCGCCGGGATATACAGCTCAAGGGCGCAGGGAGAACCCCCTTTTCCCGTAATGGAGATGGAAAGGCGCCCCTTGGCCCTGTTTTGCGCGAATATCTTGTGAGCGAGGCGATGCACCACCTGGGCCTTCCCACCACCAGGGCACTGGCCGCAGCCCTCACCGGAGAACCGGTTTACCGCGAAAGGGTTTTTCCCGGAGCCATCCTGACCCGGGTAGCCGCGAGCCACATTCGTATCGGGACCTTCGAATACTTTGCCGCAAAATGGGACCTCGAAGCCTTGAGGCGTTTGACCGATTACGCGATCCAAAGGCACTACCCCGAAATTCAAGGATATCCCGAGGCCGATCTTCTTTTTTTCCGAAAGGTCGGAGAGGCGCAGGTGGAACTTGTGACCGGCTGGATGGCCCTGGGATTCATTCACGGCGTGATGAACACCGACAACATGTCCGTTGCAGGGGAAACGATCGACTTTGGACCGTGCGCTTTCATGGACCGGTTTCGCTTCGACCAGGTTTTCAGTTCCATCGACCAGTTCGGGCGCTATGCCTATTCCAACCAGCCCAAAATAACGCTCTGGAACCTGTCCCGGCTCGGAAGCTGTCTGCTCCTCCTGGCCCAGCCCCGCGAAAAAGAAACGATGCAAATCCTGGAAAATGAACTGGACTCCCTCGGAGCCCTTTTCGAGCGGAGGCTTATTGCGAAGATGCTTGAAAAACTGGGAATCACTCAAGGCCCGCAGCCCGGGGACAGGGAACTCGTGCTGCAATGGCTCCGGCTCCTCCAAACCCAACAGCTCGATTACACCCTGAGCTTTCGAAATCTTGCACATCTTGTGGAAAGCGATTCCGATTCCGGTTTTTTTCAAAAAACGAGCGACTTCCAGGATTTTTATCAGATTTGGCAAAAGAGGCTTTTAAGCCGGGAACTGGAAGCCGGGACAATTCGGGAGAAAATGAACGGGGTAAACCCGGTTTATATCCCCAGAAATCACAGGATCGAGCAGGTGATCGCGGCGGCGCTCACCGGCGACTTCAGCCTCTTTCATGAGATGAACGAAGTGATCGAAGCACCCTTTGAAGAGCGGGAAAAATTCAACGACTATTCCCTTGCACCCCGCCCCGACCAGATTGTCCATGCCACCTTTTGCGGGACTTAGTGGAGAGTGAACAGTGAGCAGTGAAGGGTGCACGGGAGAAACCTTTCCGACGCGAGCTATCTCGCTCAGGCGGATTGGAGGATCGCACGGGAAGGGCGCCTGCGGTGTTTTCACCCGCATTCGTTGGAGGGCAAACCGATGATGAATTTCGAACCTTCCCCGGGCACGCTCTCGGCCGTTATGCGCCAGCCATGCCGCTCCACAATTTTTTTGCAGATGGCAAGGCCCATGCCCGTTCCGGCATAGGGGCCCTCTTTTCCATGGAGTCTTTGGAAGGGGGCAAAAATCTTATCGATATACCGGTTTTCGAAACCGATGCCGTTGTCTTTTACAATGATTTCGAGTTTGCCTTCGTCCCGGACGGTTTCAATCTCTATGAGAGGCTGCTTTTCCTCCCTGTAAAACTTGAGCGCGTTTCCAATGAGATTTTGGAAAACCTGCCTCATCTGGACGGGATCGGCTTTGACAATCGGCAGGTTTGCACTCCTCACTTCGGCGCCGACCCTTTCCATCCTGATCTCCAGATCGGAGAGGACCTCGCCCACAATTTCGTTTAGATCGATCCTGGTGAAGGGGTTGGCTTGCGTGGTAACCCGCGAGTATTCCAGGAGCCCGGTGAGAAGCGCTTGCATGCGCCGGGTCGCAGCAAGCATACGGTCGAGATACTCATTTCCGGCCTCGCCCAGCGCGGCTTCGGATTTCTTTTTGAGCATGTCGCCAAAGGAGATGACCTTTCGCAGCGGCTCCTGCAGATCGTGTGAGGCGATCGAGGCAAAGTCCTGGAGGGCCTGGTTGCTCTGCCTGAGCTTTTCCATGGTCTCATTGAGTTCGGCCTCCGCCCGCCTCCGATCCGTAATATCTATGTCCATCTCTAAAATCATCGGGGAACCGTCGACATCGGTAAACGGGAAATCCCAGGCATCGATCACGCCGCCATCAGGCGCCGTGATCTCCCAGTGGCAAGGGGCTCCGGTTTGGAGGACGGTATAGGCCTGGCAAAATTCGCATGGTTCCGATTTTCCGAAACGGTATTCATAACAATGCCTGCCTTGAGAGAGGCCGAATTTTTCGCGAAAACTGCGGTTGGCGAAGGCGACATGATAATCGGAGGTGAGCAGGCAGATCATCGCCGGAAGAGTTTCCAAAACATCGAAGAGCCGCTTTCGCTGGAACTGCACCACTTCATTGGCTCTTTCCAGCTCCGCGGTACGCTCCTGGACGCGCAAGTCCAACTCATCGCGGGATTTGCGGATTTCTTCCTCCATCCGCCTGCGCTCCGTGATATCGGTATTGGTCCCGCACCATCGCGCCACGTTCCCGTTGACATCCCGCACCGGCTCGACGCGGGTAAGAAACTGGCGGAAATTTCCATCGGCTCCCCGCAGCGGGAAGACCATATCGAAGGGCTTTCCGGTGGCCAGGGATTCTTTCCAGCGAGAAGTGACCTCGGGCAGAACCGAGGGGTCATGGACGCTGCTCCATCCCCAGCCCGTCACCTGCTCGGGGGTTGTGCCCGTGTATTCGTACCAGCGGCGGTTATACCAGACAATCGATCCATCAGCATGGGCAATCCACGCCAGTTGCGGAATGGAGTCGGCCAGCACGCGGAAGCGCTCCTCGCTTTCGCGCATGGTCTCTTCGCTTCTCGATCGGGCAAGGGCTACGGCAAGATAGCCGGCAAGCCTCTCCCACTGCGCGATAAGCTCCGGGGAAAACATCCCCTCGCGCCTGTCGTTCAACTGCAGGATGCCGAAGCGCTCCGCCCCGATGTTGAGCGGTATGAGGGCGACCGATTCATACCCGGCCGCATTGCACTGATGACGGGCATCGGGTGCGATGCCAAGAAGTCCCGTGGTGCAATTTGTCCAAAAGCTTCCACCCGCCGAAAAAAAAGGACTCGACGGATCGATCCGTTCCAGAATGACTTTTCCGCACATGCACGCAAGAAAAGGATATCCCGAGCCGTTTCGAACCACATTGCCCGAAGAATCCCTCGTGCACAGGCTGTTTTCCCTGCGGACAAACTCTTCGGGAAAGCCAAGCGCTTCGGCATAGGGAAAATCCTCCCCCTGCTTCAACCGTATGGCTGCAGCCTCACAGCCCGACTGGTTGCGGAAAAAGGCGGCGGCGGCCCTCGCGAGTTCGGTCGTCCCCGGGTTGTCGTTTATGATTTTGAGAAGTTCTATCGTGACATCACGTTCGCGCTCCATGCGCTTTCGCCCGGAAATGTCCCTCGCAATCGTCGAGGCCGCGACGATGTTTCCCGAGGTATCCCGTATCGGATATACGGAAAGGGAGACATCGAGAAGTTCTCCACTTTTTTTCCTGCAGACCGTTTCAAGGTTTTCGACGACCTCCGCGCACCGAATCTTTTCCAGGATCTCGGGAATCTGAGGGGCACTCTCTGCGGGAAACAGCATGGAGACCGGTTGGGCGAGAATCTCTTCGGCGCCGTATCCGAAGATGGTCTCTGCGGCACGGTTCCACGAGACGATTTTTCCCTCCAAAGTCTTCCCGATAACGGCGTCATTTGAAAATTCCAGGATTGCGGCCAGCCGAGCCGCGTTTTCCTCTGCCCGCTCGCGTTCGGCGAGAAGCTTCGTGTGTCCCTCCGCCCTTTCTGCACGCACCTGTGCGCGAAAAGCCGCCTCGGCGAGCCAGGAAATCAAAACGCCGGCGGCGAGGAAAAGGAAGATGCCTATGAGGTCGGGGGTATTCTTGGTCGCAAACCGGCCGACGGGCTCGGCCCAGAAATAGTCGGCAAGGACGGCCGAGACCGCCGAGGCCAATAGCCCCGGGAGAAAACCCCCGTAGAGGGCGGCCAGAGTCACGGCGGGAAAGAAGGTAATGAAGGCGGCGCGCAGCCCCAGGACCCCGAGAAACTGCCACCGGAGGAGGGCGGCAAAAACGGCGAGTAAGACGGCCACAACACAGCGCAGCCAGAAAGGACGGTTGCTTCGATCCCAGACCATGGGGTTTTCCTTAAGAGTCACACAGGGAAAATAGAAAGAAAAAGGGAAAAAGTAAAAAGGAAAAATGAGTCGGGAGCAAAGGTGAGAGTATGGGGAAAATTTCCGATGGCTTTCGGGTGTTCGAAAGCAGCTTCAGGAACTACTTTTAAAGGAGGTCGGTTTTCTTTTCGCTCCCCGGGAGACGGGAGCGGACCGAGCTTTTGGCATTCTTATTGCAAATTGTCGTTTCAGACCACTCCCGCCAAGAGGCCTCCACAGGTCCGGGCAAAAGAGGGGAACCAACCATGCAGGAGACAATCAGGATCGTTGTCGCCGAGGACCACCCAATCCTTCGGGAAGGACTTAAGATGCTTTTGTCCACCAACCCCTCACTCGAGGTGGTTGGCGAGGCGCAACACGGCCTGGAGGCGGTGCAGTGCGTCAAAGCGCTACAGCCCGATCTGGTTCTCATGGACCTCTCCATGCCGGTGCTCGACGGCGTGGGAGCGATCAAGAAAATAAAGAAGATCAACCCTTCGATCAAAATCCTTGTGCTGACGGTTCACAAGACCGAAGAGCACATCGTAAACGCCCTTGCCAGCGGCGCAGACGGCTATGTCTTAAAGGATGCCACGCGCAGTGAACTGATGCTTGCCATACGGGACGTCTTTGCCGGCCGCGGCTACATAAGCCCGGCGATCCCGCAGAAGGTGGTCGAAGGCTATCCGGAAGGCAAAAGCCTCCAATCCTATACACCCCTGGAGGGTCTTACCGCACGCGAGCGCGAGGTCCTCAAAATGATCGCCAAAGGACACAAAAACAAGGAAATTGCCGAATCCCTCGCCATAAGCATCAAAACGGTTGAAAAGCATCGTGCCAACCTGATGAAGAAACTCGACCTGCACAGCGCTTCCTCGATTACGGTCTTCGCCATGGAAAAAGGGCTGACACGTGAGAGCGATAGTGCCGAAGAAAGACCCTGAGGGAATCCCGGATTGCGGGACCCGATGAAGCCGATCGTCCGTCGTTTTTCCCTCGCCTCGATCTTAAAAAATGCTTGCAACTCTATGGGGAAATATGATTTTGTCCACTAACTCGTATCCATCCGGAAACCCGACTGAATGCGCGCACCGGACAGGATCTCCCCCCTTTTCCA
>JBMFWU010000037.1:0-35886 GCA_049964955.1 Syntrophobacteraceae bacterium | reverse complement strand
TTTATTCGGTCGGGGCGGAGTTTCGAAAGGCTGTTAAAAGCGGGTAATGCTCCCAACTAACGGTCAGCCACGGTCGATTAGCTGTATACAAGTCTTCTTTGGCAACTTCTACGGACTTTTTAGCAGTACTGGCTTCCTGCTCAGCCGTTTTTTGTGCTCGCGTCAGGAATACAAGCTGGATGAAAGCAATGACAGCCAGGAGGAGGGTGACCACGACCAGCAAAAAAGTACATAATGCGACGGGATCTGTTTTGATCCGCGCCCAGAGGGATTCCGAGTGATCTATCTCCTCTCTGACGTCCGGCTTTACTAAAGTTTCCTGCTTATGACTTGGGTCGGATATGTGCTCTGAGTTTTCCGCCATGGGACGCCATCCTGCCAGTGAAATTTAGGGAAGGATGTCAATATAGCTCAAAAAGAGTCTTTCTCAAACTCCTAAGCCAAACCATATCGCGCATATCACCCTACATCTTCAAGTCGCTGACAGGGTAATTCTCGAAATGTCCGTGTCCACGAGCGGGTCTTGAAATTATTGGTGTCCACGGCCCGAAAAAAGACAAGCCCGGATTGAAGCGGGCAGATGCTACGTGAAAGAAGGTCGCCTAACTCTTTGGAGGAGAAGAAAGTGGGGGAGGCACTTCTTTCGCCTCCGACTCTTTTAACAGGGAATCTCTATCGGCGGGGGGGTCTCCCTGATCTAATTTGGCTGCGAATACCTTGTACACATCTTCACGATCACCCTTTTTTCTCAGTGTCGATTCGTCGTTGATCCATACAAAGAATATTTCCTTTTGACTGCTGAAGAAGCGGAAGAATAGCCTGTATCGTTCCCCTATTTTTACTCGCCTCCAAACAGTATGGACAGTGCCGAGAGATTTCCCAAGGCGGTATTTCGGATGGTCGGGATCCTTACATACCTCACATATCGCATCTTTGATGTGAGCTAGCTGTTTTGTCCTGAACATGTTTTGATAAAGGATGGGATCGCGCTTCTTGGCGGCCTCGACCTGTTCCACCAAGTCGCTAAGCATCCTATGGAAGGATTAATGAAAAAATATTTTCCATCCGTCGGCCTGCATGCCTATTCCCGAGCGTCTTCAAACAGATGGGCGGCTCTCGACAACAGGTCCTCGATTTGGACAAAGTCGCATGCAGCGGCTTTTGGATCGATGTCGCAGCTCAAAATAGCCTCTGCTTCGCTCGTTTCATCGTCACGGATGTCGAAATTCAAGATAGGAGGGGTCTCCCCGGTCAGGGCCTCATACTCCTCGCACAACTTAAAAAATTCCTCTTCTTGGCCCATGAGGTCGAAAGCCTTTATCATCGACTCCAGGACTCCCCGTTTGGCGCTATTGTCCGGCAACCCGTCATAAACCTCTCTTCCAAATTCCACGGCTTCTTGAAGAAACCTGAAGTTGAGCAAGGATGCCATATAGTTACCTAAATAATAGGACTCGCCCGGAGAAAGCTGAATTGCGAGTTTATGGAAATGATGCATGTCTTCAGCTTTTCCTTCGAAACCAGCCAGGATTCCCAGAAGCAGATACCCTTCGGCAGGGTTTGCTCTCCTGACCGATTGCGCCTCTCTCTTGAATCTCTGAAGCTCCATGTCTGTCAGAGTGCCGCCCTCATGGGCAAGCCGGTTAAGCTGTTCAAGCAACTCGTTGAGTTTGGTCTTCGGTGCAGGTATCGGCATGTTGATCTCGATTCTCTGACGGGAAAAACAGTTTTAGACACCATCGATTAAAGCCGACGACACTCACGGTGTCAACAAAAAACACACTTCAGACAACCTAAGAACTTCAGCAGAAATTCGGAAGGTGCACGAAAAAACTTTAATGCCGTTCGTTGCAGCTGATCCCTGCTTGGGAGGCTAAACCGTAGCACATGAAGATCGGGTCTGCCAAACGGCATCGAGAAGCGGCAGTAGAAGCGGCAACCACAAGCGGCAATAGAAGCGGAAAAATAACGCACTCCCCTTCCCCTCCCTCTCGCAACACAGGCCGGAAAAATTCAGCTCGGAAGCAAATCCGATATGAAAAAACGCGGGCTTACTTCCCCGAACCGCGCTGATTGTCTCGTCGGGCCGCCAGATGCAGCAGGACAGGCTTCTAAATTCGATGTGCCCGAGCATTAAATCCAGCCTGAGCGGCCCTCAAGATTCTGCCCATAGAAAGCTCGGACCCGAGTTTCCCGTTTGGCAGATGGAGGGCAAAATCTCAGCCGCGTTTCGATTCTCAGCGCACTTTGCGGCTCTGCGGTAGATCGACGTACCACTGCATGTATTCGGCCATGCCGGCTGCCACATCGTATTCGGACTCGAAGCCGAGCAGATCGCGGGCGCGGGAAATATCGGCCAGGGAGTGGCGAACGTCGCCCTTGCGAAATGGGCCGTATTCGGGCTCAATGGCCGCAACCGCCGGAATATGGGCGCGAAGGCTATTTTTAATGAGATGAAACAGTTCGTTTAGCGTCGTGCGATCGCCGCAGGCAATGTTATAGGGCTGGTTCAAGGCTTCGGGGGAATCGACGAGGGCGGCCCGAATATTTGCCTGCACCACGTTTTTGATGTAGCAAAAATCGCGGCTCGTCTGGCCGTCGCCGTTTATGACCGGCCTTCTGCCGCTCATGAGAGCATCGATCCAGCAGGGAATGACCGCGGCGTAGGCGCCCTTGGGATCCTGTCTTTTCCCGAAGACGTTAAAGTAGCGCAGCCCGATCCACTGGAAGTCGTACACCTTCGAAAAGACCCCGGCGTAGATTTCGTTCATGAGCTTCGAGGCCGCATACGGGGAGAGTGGGGCGCCGATTTCCTCTTCCACCTTGGGGAGCGTTTCACTGTCCCCGTAGACGGCAGAAGAGCTTGCAAACACGAACCGCTTTACGCCAGCCTCCATCGCGGCGACCTGCATGTTCAAAAAGCCGTCGACATTGCACGCGTTTGTCGTACCCGGGTCGTCTATCGAGCGGGGAACGCTGCCAAGGGCCGCCTGGTGAAGCACGCGGTCGACTCCCGAACACGCTTTGCGGCACTCATCCGGGTTTCGGATATCCCCTTCGATAAATTCGAACCGCGCCCACTTTTCCTCTCCCACAGCCTTTCGGACATCCTCGAGGTTGTGGGCGTAGCCGGTAAAAAAGTTATCCATCCCGACCACATGCTGATCAAGACCAAGAAGCGTTTCGAGAAGATTTGAGCCAATAAAGCCGGCAACCCCTGTAACCAGCCACTTTCGGGGCGAATGGAGAAGGTCTTGCGCAATTTTTGCAAATGAGCTCATCGACATGGTCGAACCCCTCAAGCAATTCCCGGCCATACAGCAGGCTCACGCCTCCGTCCCGCCAGGAGGTTGAATTACACTATTTCATTGTGATATGGAACTGCTCTTATGTAAAGGGGGATCTTGCAGGTCAGATATTGGGTAGAAAGCATACCCGACAGAAGTGGCGGCCAGTCGCTTCCCCGGCCCGCCGCCGAAGGCAGCGGGCAACTTGGCTGCGGCGCCGGGCGCCTAGATCTGGAAAGGCAAAAATTTTGAAGCCATCTCCAGCATTTCCGCTACTCTTTGTTCGAATTCGGGCGCGATCCTGGTAAAGGCTATACCAAGGCTGAATATTCCCGGTAAATTGGCGACATTTGCAATCTGCCCTTCGAGGACGCCGAAGGTCTCGATATGAAGAGATATCTTGTCTGTTTTCCGGATTTCCGCTTGCCTGGACAAGGCGGAATCTTCGATAAAAAACCGGCAGCCGCTCGGGCTGAGGTCCAACATCGCGCCCTGTAATTCGAACCTCAGATACTGGGCGGTGCCGGGAAAGAAGCACTGGATACGTTTTTCTCTCCGCAGGTTGACCCGTTCGGCAAAGTTCGGGAATTTCAGAAAGCAGACCATGACGGGGCTAGAAAAAAGCTGGATCACCGAACTGGTAAAGCCTATCACCGATCCCTTGAACAGGTAACGGACGATAACCTCGGAGCCCGGCAGGCATCTATTGCTGATTCCGGGCGCCGCAGGCAGCTTTATGATCAGGAACTGGTCGGGCGCCATGCCGATCAAACTTCCTTTGATCCTTCCGGAACCTCCGGGGAGAGCAATGGAGAGATCGGTCCCCACCTCCATGCCCGGGAAAGGAATTCGCTCGGGTTCGTTCCCATTCGGAGCACCCATCGGGGCGCCTCCGTTTCCCGTTTCATCCGTTTTCTCGGAATCGGTCATCGGTAAAACTCCTCCGATCATTAAAAATCCCACTTCACGGCCGGCAATCCGAAAGGCGCCGTAGAATCCCTTCCACACATATTCCGCAACCATACCTTCAGGAGGGAGAAGATGAAAAAAAACGCTATTCTGTTAGCTTTTGCGATTCTCACGACAGGATGCATCCCGGTGCAGAACATCGGTCGGATGCCATTACCCCCGGATCAGTACGCAACCTTTTACGCTCTGCCCCAGCCGACCTGTGAGCCGCCTCCCGCCCCGCAGATAATGCCGCCGCAAACTCTACCGCTAAACCGGTTTCCCTCCTGGATGGAGAATCGGCCGGCACAACCCCTGCCCCTCATCCATGGGGGGATGACGCCGGAAGACTCCCCGGCCTGGGTGCATTGAACGAGCAAAGGGGCCGTCTCTTCGCAGCTTCGGATGGAGGGTTTGCAAGCCATTACGTTCCGGCAATTCGGCCAGTTGATTCTACGCCCGATTTTGCTCCCTTGGCAACAGGGTTGACTAAAATTCTTCCAGGATGTTTAATCGCACCTCAAATTACAAATCAGACGGCCAGTGGTGTGGCCGGTTTATGCTTACTTTCGAATTCCTACGCGCATGCCGGCCATGCGTGAATGCGTGAATGCGTGAGTGGGCGAGTGGGTGGCTGGATGAGTGGAGTCGTTTTTCCCATTCACCTATTCACCTATTCACCTATTCACCTTAGGTTTATCAGCGGGTACGTACAGTTATGGGCTCTGAGAGGACTCCGGGGAAATTCCAACGCAGAGTATCGACCGTGAGTGTGATTGCCGCAGTGGCGATCGCTCCCTGGTCGCGCTGGGCTGCCCTGGCGTTGGCCGGGTTCGGGATTGTGGTGGGCGTTCCACACTGGTTTAAACGCTCCTGGAGAGATGTTTTAAAATCCTTTGACCTGTTGCCTGCGCGCCCGGGCGATGCGGCCCCACCGCCGGATTACCCGAAAAGAGCGATGAGGGATGAAACGGTGGCCGTGAGCGCGAAGGCGACACGGCGTTCGGCGCCCGAGGGGCGTTTGCGCATAGGCGGGGCATCTCCCAAAGCCGCGGCCCGCCCCGAATATACTTTTGATGCCTGGACATTCCAGGCGAATCGAGTCAAGTCGCCCGAGCCGACCCTGCTTCCTCAAAATTCCATACGCCTTGCGGCCGACATGGCCGCGGCCAGGCCGGTCAACAGGGAGGAGCCCCCTGCGGACGGCTCGAACGAAGTGATCGACCGGTCCTCCATACTGGAAGACTTCGAGAAAAGATATCGGAACAAACGAATCGCCCCCAAGGTGGAAGAAACTCGAAAGGTTTCGGGGCCGGTTCTTTCCGGCAGTATGGAGGAACTGCGCCGTCGCTTTGCAGCAGCAGGTGGAGGGGAGTTGCCTGGGGGGGCCGGTGAGGGCGAAAAGGTGGCGGAAGATCCGGTTGCCAGTGTTTCCCGCTCCGAACGAGGCGATTTACCCACGGCGCCTCTCATACCCGCCCGGTCACCGGATGGGCAAAACACCTCTCTATGCGATCATCGGGCGCCCGCCCTTCCTCCCGATCGATTGAAAGAGGAAAAGCCCCCGGGTCGGGGAAAAGTCCTGCTGCACCGAACTCCGGTTCGCGGAGTGGTGGGGCGCAAACCGGCGGCAAGACCGGAGGAGCCTGGTGCGGCCTCCTCCGCCCATAACTTTTCCGGCGGGCCATTCGGCCCCGATTTTTGCCTGCCCCCCCTGTCGCTCCTTCGTCCCGCCGATACGGAGGTTTCTCCGGTGAGCCAGGACGACCTGATAGATCAGGGGATCCTCATCGAAGAAAAGCTCGCTGAATTTCGCGTCAAGGTGACCGTCCAGGACGCCTATGCCGGCCCGGTCATCACGCGCTATGAAGTCCAACCCGCAGTCGGTGTGCGCGGCGGGCAGGTCGTGAGTCTTATGAAGGACCTGGCCCGGGTTTTGGGCGTTGCCGCCATCCGGGTGGTCGAAACAATTCCGGGAAAGACATGCATGGGGCTCGAACTTCCCAACCCGGAACGTCAGATGATTCGCCTCTCGGAGGTGTTCTCCTCGGAGAGTTTCCGGTCGCATGGCTCAAAACTCGCCATGGCGCTCGGAAAGGATATCATCGGCGAGCCTGTTGTAGCCGATTTGGCAAAAGCGCCCCACATGCTGGTGGCGGGAACGACCGGTTCGGGAAAGTCGGTGGGGCTTAACGCCATGATCCTGTCGCTTCTCTACAGGGCAACTCCCGACGAGGTGCGGTTCGTCATGATCGACCCGAAAATGCTCGAGTTGTCCATCTATGACGGCATCCCGCATCTTCTGGCGCCGGTTGTAACCGATATGAAGCTTGCGGCCAATGCGCTCAACTGGTGCGTTTTGGAAATGGACCGGCGCTATCGGCTCATGAACACCTTGCATGTCCGCAATCTGGCCGGCTACAATCAGAAGGTGCAGGAGGCCGTCTCGTGCGGCCAAGTCCTGGTGGACCCTGCGGCGCAGGAGAGCGAAGCGGTGCTTTCGCCGCTTCCCTACATCGTGGTGGTGATCGATGAGCTTGCAGATCTCATGATGGTTGCCGGGAAAAAAATCGAGGAACTGATCGCAAGGCTTGCCCAAAAAGCGCGCGCCGCAGGCATTCATCTCATTGTGGCTACCCAGCGCCCCTCGGTGGATGTCATAACCGGGCTGATCAAAGCCAATATTCCGACACGAATCGCCTTCCAGGTATCCTCCCGGATCGACAGCCGCACGATTCTCGACCAGATGGGCGCCGAGTGTCTGCTGGGGCAAGGCGACATGCTCTATCTGCCGCCCGGGTCGGGCTATCCGCTGCGAGTGCACGGGGCCTTTGTCGCGGACGAGGAGGTCCAGGCGGTGGCCGAGCACCTGAAGTTCTCGGGCGAGCCGCGCTACCTGGAAGAAGTGCTGAGCGGACCGGCGGAGGCTTCAGAAGACAGTGCTGCCGATTCCGACCGGCTCGCCGCGGAAGACGACCCGCTCTACGACGAGGCGGTCTCCTTCGTCATAAGCTCCAGGCGCGCCTCGATTTCCGCGGTCCAGCGCCATCTGCGGATCGGCTACAATCGCGCGGCCAGGATGATCGAACAGATGGAGGCCTGCGGCCTGGTAAGCCAGATGGAAAACAACGGCAACCGTACGGTTCTGGTGCCGGCGCGGCAGGAGTAGCGCGTGGGTGGAAAGGGACGCCGCTGAATGTTGCGAAAAACTTTCTCACGCGAAGCCGCGAAGACGCGAAGGAAAAGACGCCCGTTACACGCGCGAATGCCTCTTTCGCGGCAGGAAGCCGCTCCTGCAAAAAAACGCGAGCGGCGGTTGGGCTGAAAACGAGATTGGCGCCTGAGCCAAACGGCGCCTAGACGCCCTTGGCGCGCTCGGCCGCTTCCTGTTTTCGTTTGCAGGCTATGCACAAAGAGGTGACGGGTCTTGCCTTAAGCCGCTCTATCCCGATCTCATCGCCGCATTCTTCGCATTCGCCAAACTCGCCGTCCTCGATTTTTTGGAGAGTTTCCCGAATCTTCAGGATCAACTTTCGTTCCCGCTCCCGTATGCTGAGCAGGAAGTTTCTGTCCGACTCAAAAGAGGCCCGATCGGTGGGATCGGGAAAGTTATCTTCACTGTCGGTAAGGTCTGCGACGGTCCTCCCGGCATCTGAATAAAGTTCGTCGAGTTTTTTTTGAAGCAGATCTTTGAAGTAGTCTAGCGTTTCCTTGTCCATTCCAATGCTCCGCTGCAGAAGTTTGAAGACCAAGTGAGCTACCATTTCCGTCGCTGAGAGTAAAGGAAAATCGAATGCTCTAAGCCGCCGGGGCCGGCGGGCAGTATCTTTACCCTGTTTTGACAAGCAGGAAAACTAAAAAGGCTTTAAGGAAATGCCGCTACGTCTTGCCACTTCGTCCACCACCCGGCGGACATCGGCAAGGCATCAGCGACCCTTGGGGTTCTTGGTAGCGCACTGGCATCCGCCGGATTTTTTTTCCGACAAAATACTATCCAGGATCGTGGACTTTCGGTTTACCAGAAGGTCCCGCTCAATATCGGAAGCGGTAAAGCCGAAACAATAACAAATCAGGTTCTCCACCGGTTTCTCCTTTTCCAACCCATCGAATAGACAAACTATTTTTAGCTCATTATCACAATAGAATTCTTCATGAAAGGATACCTCCACTCTCTGCCGCAGCGCCGACCGCCGAGAAAATGGCCCGATCATTGCTACAAATGGCCTACCGTATCCAGCAAAGGGGGAGGAGCGCTACGCCTATGGACATACAAGGGGAAACAGGAAGCCAACCATTGCGGAGAGCCGAAATCAGCCCGGCTCTATTCGCACTGCACAACGGTTCCCGCTACCGCACACCGATCGATCTCCAGGTGACCCCGGATAAAGGGCTTCGCTTTCTGGTCGTTGGCGCCTGTCTGGCGGAGTTATTCCCTGAAGTCGCAAAGATGATGGATGCCGCACACAGGGCTGATTTTCTCCTGGTAAACAATTTCGACGCCTTTCCGGAAGTTCCGGCCGAACAGGTATCGCAATACGATTTTCAAATCATACAGCTTCCGTTGCGCTCGATTCTGGGAAGCGCCTATTTCCGGTTGCCAGACGATGTTAAGGCTCATGAGGAGTTTTTGCAACAGACCCGGGAGTACCTTGCGCGGTATCTCGAAGGGGTTGTGAAGCTAAACCGGGAACACAAGCTGCTGACCTTTATCCTGGGCTTTCTGGTGCCGCAGCAAAATCCGCTGGGGCGCTTCCAGCCGCGCTACGATCTTCGAAACGTGATCTACTTCATCGAGCAACTGAATATGTTTTTGGCCGAGGAGACCGCAAAACTCGAAAACGCGTTCTTTGTAGACTGCGACCAGATCTCGGCGGGCATCGGAAAGAGAGCCTGCCAGGACGACATGGTGTGGTCTTTTACTCACGGGACAACTCTTAGCGACGGCGACCATGATCACGATCTCAACCGGATCGAACCGCCCATGCCGATGCGAGCTCATTATTTCGTACGCTGGTTCGAATTTTTCGAAGCTCTCCTGCATGAAATCTTTGCCATGTATCGCACGGTAAAACAGAGCGACACCGTCAAATTGGTGGCGGTCGATCTCGATGACACGCTATGGCGGGGCATAGCGGCCGAAGGAACTGCGGGCGTTCTCGAAGGCTGGCCCATGGGGTTTATGGAAGCGCTGCTCATATTGAAAAAACGCGGCATTCTGCTGGCGATTGTCAGCAAAAATGACGAGCAATTCATCCTGTCCAACTGGGACCACCTGGTACAGGGCAGGATGTCGCTCTCCGACTTCGCTGTGTATAAAATAAACTTTCGAAGCAAAGTGGAAAACCTGCTGGAAATCCTCGCAGAAGTCAATCTGCGGCCCGAAAACACCGTGATGATAGACGACAACCCCGTCGAACGGGCGGCGATCCAGGCAGCACTTCCCGCCGTGCGGGTGCTTGGGAGCCATCTCTATTACCTGAAGCGGATTCTTCTCTGGTCGCCCGAAACCCAGCAGCGCGTGATAACCAGGGAATCGGACCGAAGAACCGAGATGGTTCGCGGACAGATCCAGCGTGAGTCCGTGCGCAGGACCCTCTCCAACGAGGAATTTCTCCAGACGCTTTCTCTTCGCATGTCGATCTCCGTCATCTGCGGCACCAAAGATTTACACATGAGCCGGGCGCTCGAACTCCTGAACAAGACCAACCAGTTCAACACCACGGGCGAACGCTACACTCTGGAACAATGCCACGAGCGTTTTCTCGCCGGCCACGCGCTCTATGTCATCGAGGCTCAGGATAAGTTTACCCAGTACGGCCTCATCGGCGCCGCATGGGTGGTGAAAAACTGCGTGTTCCACATGGTAATGAGCTGCCGGGCGCTGGGCCTTGGAATCGAGGATGCCTTCCTCGCCTTCCTCGCCGACCGACTCTGCCGGCAGAATGCAACATTTCTTCTCGGCCGGCTCCAGCCAACCGATGCCAACAAGGCATGTCGCACATTTTTCAGCCGAAACGGCTTTACCATGTTCCCGGAAAATCCCCTCTTCTGGTCGCGGCCGCTCGCAGAGCCGTTTACCGCGCCTGCCCACGTTTCTCTAACCATTTCTTAGAATTCGGACAGATATTGCCTCCGAGATTTCCGTTGCATTCCATGTAACAATTGTTATATTGCTCGTACGGAGACAACGGATCTATGGGACAGGCAGCTAGACAACCCGACCGGGAATTACCGGACCTGCACGAACGGGACACCCGAATCCGCCTGGCAGGCATGATCATGAGACTGTTCGACCACTGGGAGATATCCGCAGAAGATCGATGCATCCTTCTGGGGCTTTCCCCCGGAGCACGAATGTCGCTCAGTCGATACCGGCATGGTCAGCCGCTTGCCGACAATACGGACCTGCTTGGAAGGGTCGGCCACCTGCTGGGGATACACAAGAGTCTTCGAATCATTTTCCCGTATGACCTGGACTTAGCGTACAGATGGATTAGTCAACCGAACAAACGATTCGGAGAGCTTCGCCCCCTCGACGTGATGAAGCAAGGGTATGAAGGGTTACTGGCGATCCGCCGCTATCTTGATTTTGAGCGTGGCAGATAATGTACGCCGACCTCATCACCACTGCCATGGATTACGCCGGGCATCCGTATCGGAATATAAAAACCATTCGGGAACCCCAATTCTTATTCGACGACCTGGCCGAGGATGAAGAAGACATACTCGCAGCGAGTAGCGCCGACGTTCTGGGCAAGCCGGTCAGTCCCACACCGCTTTTGACGAGACCCTTTGACTACGGCGCTTTGATCACCTACCCTTTCCTCCCGCAGAACTGGCAACAGACCCGGTTTAGCGACGGGACACTTTTCGGCGTCTGGTACGGTTCACAAGAGATGGAAACGACCGTCTTCGAGACGGTCTACCACTGGCGAAGGTTTCTCTCTGATTCCTTTGCAGCCGAGAACAGAACGATCCGGGCAGACCGAAGAATTTTCAGCGTCCAGTGCCGGGGGATTCTGTTAGACCTGAGGGGAAAAGAGCAGGAGTGGCCGGCACTGGTCGATCGATCGAGTTACCAGTTCACGCAGCCCCTCGGCCATTATCTGCACGATCAAAACCAAAATGGTCTACTGGTGCGATCTGCACGATGTCGAGGCGTCAATTGCGCAATCTTTACGCCACAGGTTCTTTCCGATCCCGTGGACGTTTGCTGCCTGACGTACGTAACCAACCCGGCACGGGAAACCGAGGTCCGCGTTGAACGAGAATCCGGGGCTCTGTGGATGAACGTCAACGCAGATGCACTAATCTAAACGTTAAAATGGCAACGGAAGATAATCGAAGATGCTGCTACAGCCCGATTGCATCCCCTGCATTTTAAAGATGGTCCTCTCATCCCTCAGAAACCTGACGGATGATGGAGATGTGGGCCGCGAATTGATTACCCGCGCTCTTCGCCTCCCTGCCCTGCGCGGGGAGAATTGGGACTTGACGAGCCCCGAGGCGATCGAACCGGTCATGGACACGATCAAGGAAGCCTTCCAGTCGGAGGACCCTTTCGCTGCCCTGAAAGAAGAACAAAACGCGAGGGCACTTGCGCTCTATCCTTCGTTCCGGAAAGCGGTACAGGAATCGAGTGACCCGCTTTTTGCCGCGGTAAATCTCGCCATACTGGGAAACGGGGTCGATCTCATGGTATCCGGTCGTTCCATAAACGTTCCGGAGGTGCTGGCCGAAGAACTCGCAAATCCGATCGTTGCAAAATCGTATGCGATTTTCCGGGAAAAGCTCGCAAAGGCCCGAAGGATTCTCTACTTGGGGGATAATTCGGGAGAGATCGTCTTCGATAAAGTCCTCATCGAAACGATAACCGAATTTTTCGACCCGCAAATCACTTTCGTGGTGCGAAGCGTTGCGGCCCTAAACGACGCGACTCTCTATGAGGCGAAACGGGTCGGAATGGACAGGGTCGCAACCGTTATCCCCAACGGGATAGACGGCAGCATCGCCGGGACCATCCTCTCCCGGTGTTCTTCGGAGGTACGAGAACTCTTTCACACTGCCGACCTTGTGATTTCAAAGGGCGGGGGCAATTTTGACAGCCTGGAAAGCCAAACCGGCAAGTGCCGGAACATCACCTTCCTGCTCCTTGCCAAGTGCGTTCCCTATTGTAACTATTTCAAGCTCCGGATGTTCGAACCCATCCTGGGGAATTTTTTTCACTAAATGAGCCGCGCAGCGGCGTGGGGGTACAGGGGGCGAAAGCCCCCTGTATCTGTAAGCTCTTCAGTTTACTTCTGTTTACTTCTGTTTACTTCGACTGCTTCCCGCGTCTTGTTCTGCCGCCTCCAATCCCTTTTTGCGCCTGTATTCCTTGATTGCCATATAGACTCTTTCGGGCTTGAGCGGCAGCTCGAACATCCGCACTCCTATGGCGTCGTAGACACCGTTTAAAATCGCGGGGATAGCGGGCATGATGGCCCCTTCGCCCACTTCTTTCGCGCCGAACGGACCGTTGGGCTCGCTGCTCTCCACGATGACTGGTTCGATCGCCGGCATGTCGAGCGCGCGGGGGATCTTGTACTCCGCAAGGTCGTCATTTAACACCCGGCCCTTATCGTCGAACTTCACTTCCTCGTAGAGCGCTTCTCCGAGCCCCATCGAAAGCGAGCCGATCATCTGCGCCTCAACGGAGGTGCGGTTTATGGCCAGACCGCAATCATGGGCATCGGTCATCTTTTCTATGGTGATCTTGCCGGTTCCCTGGTCCACACTGAGTTCGACCACCTGGGCCGAACATCCGTAGGCGGGCGAAGTGCCGACGGCTGCGCCCTTGTGCTGTCCGCCCAGTAGCGGCGGCTTGTATTTGCCCGTTCCAACGATGCTGCCTTTGGCGAGAAAGGCGATTCGCGAGGCCTCCCGAAAGGAAAGCTCCTCATCCATGGAAGGGTTATCCGTCCAGCCGCGGTGCTCCTTTATATAGCGTGTTCTGAGGCCGCTAAAATCGGGCTTTTCCCCCCGAAAGACAATGACGCCCTTCTTGATGTCCATCTGCTCGACGGGTACGTTCAATTCGCCGGAGAGCACCTCGAGTACCTGCCGCTTGATGTCTTCCCCCGCCTCCTTGGTCGCAAGGCCGGTCATGAGCGTCTGTCGGCTCGAATAGGCCCCCAGATCCATTCCAAAATCGGTATCGCCCGATTCGAGCCGTACACATTCCAGCGGAATCCCGATGGCCTCTGCGGCTATCATAGCGAAGGTCGTATCCGAACCCTGGCCGATTTCGGCCGATGCCGTATACACCAGGGCGGTCCCGCCGTCTTCGGTAAGCTTTATGATCACCGTTCCGTGATAGGTGTCGGAACGGTAGATGGGATATCCCGCCCCGGAGACGAAAAAGCCGCAACTCATCCCGATTCCCTTGCCCGGGGGAAGATTTCCCTTTTTCTCCTTCCACCCCGAACGGTCCCGCACCGCCTCGACACACTCCTTCATGCCAAGACTGCTCATATCGAGGTAGTTGCAGGTAACGTCACCCGCCGTCATCATGTTTTTGAGACGCAGTTCGATCGGGTCCATACCGATCTCTTCGGCCAGCATGTCCAGCTGCTGCTCCCAGCAGGCCCTGGCAATCACGCCGCCGTGGCCGCGCTGGGCCCCGCAAGCGGGCAGGTTGGTAAAGACACGGTAGCCGTCATATTTCATCGCAGGCAGCTTGTAGGGGCCGCCCAGAAGCGAGCCGGCATAATAGACCGTGGCAATCCCGAAGCTCGAGTAAGCCCCCCCGTTCAAATAGCATTCGTGCTTGAGGGCCATGATGGTGCCGTCTTTTTTGACGCCCGTGGTCATGGTGTGGAAAAACTGGTGTCTCGACCTGCCGTGCATGAAGACCTGGGCTCGATCGAAGAGCATCTTCACAGGCTTTCCGCTCTTCCGGGAAAGAAGGCACGCGGCAAGCTCCATGTGATTGGCGCCCGCCTTGGGACCAAACCCGCCGCCCACATACGGTTTTATCACCCGCACTTTTCCGATCGGGACCCCGAGCACCATGGCCACGATACGCTGGAGATAATGAGGGACCTGGGTGCTCGAATAGAGTGTGAGGTTCCCGGAAAGATCAAAAGAGGCGATGCATCCCTGAGGCTCGATAAAGGCCGCGTCCTGGCGTTTATTGACCAGAGAACAGGTCTTGATCAGATCGCACTTCGCAAAAGCCGCCTCCACGTCCCCGAACTCATCGTGGACTTCGGCGGTGACGTTTCGCGGGAAGGCCTCGTGCAAAACAGGGGCGCCCTCGGCCATGGCCTCTTCGACCGTGTAGACCGCAGGCAATTCCCGGTACTCCACCTTTATGAGGGACACCGCTTCCAGCGCCGTATCGCGATCGACGGCCGCAACCGCCGCGATATTGTCGCCCACATGCCGCACCCTGTCGTGGCAAAAAACCGTCTCGTCATAGCGCGCAGGACTCACCCCGTATTTCACCAGGCCCGCGTCTTTATACGTCACAACCGCTTTGACGCCGGGAAGACTTTCGGCCGCACGCGTATCGATCGACAAAATCTCCGCGTGGGCCAGGGGACTCTGCAGCAGGGCGCCATAGAGCATTCCGGGCATCTTCATATCGTCCACATAAAGGGCCAGCCCCCGCACTTTATCGGAAGCATCCACCCTCACCGCCCTGGTGTTTATAACGTCGTATTCGCTCATCGATATACCCCCATCCCGGCCGCAGGCCAGAAGCCGCGGCGCGCGAAGCTATTTGACAACCGATTTTACCGCATCGATGATCTGCAGGTATCCCGTGCACCGGCATAGATTTCCCGAGATCCCCTCCCGGATTTCCTCTTCGGTCGGATTCGGCGTCTCATCAAGGAGGCTCTTTGCGGATAGGACCATGCCCGGTGTGCAAAACCCGCACTGCACGGCCCCTTTTTCGAGGAATGCCTTCTGCACTGGGTGCAGCCCCTCTTTTCCCTCCACCCCCTCGATGGTGGTGATGGTCCTTCCGTCCGCCTGCATCGCCAAAACGAGGCAGGAGTTTACCGGCGTTCCGTCCAAAATGACGGTGCAGGCGCCGCAGTCGCCTTCTCCGCAGCCGTTCTTGGTCCCGGTAAGACCCAGATCGTAGCGGATCATGTCCACCAGGGTCTGGTTCGGCCTGACCGCCACTTCATACTCCACATCATTAACCGTCACACGTATCAGCTTTTTCATGGATTCGTCCCCTTATAGCGCAGGCCCCGTCGCTTCCCGAAAGGCCATGGTCAGCGTCCTCACGGTCAGTTCTCTCACCATGTCTTTTTTGTATTCGGCTCCGGCCCGTGAGTAGGCCGACCCGCGAGGGGTCGCAGCATTCATGGCCGCCTCCCCTGCCCTCTCGAAAAGCTCGGTAGAGGGCTTTTCGCCCAGCAGAAGTTTTTCCGCCGCAAGCGCCCGGACGTGTGTCGGCGCCACACATCCCATGACGATCCTCGCTTCTTTCACCACGCCCTCGGGCCCGTCCAGGCTGATACGGGAAGCAACATTCAAAATATTGATGTCGCAGGCGTTTCGAATCCCCAGGTTGAGGTAGCCCGCACCCGAGTGGGCAGACGGCTCCAGCACCCGGATTTCCGTCAGGATCTCGTCGGGCGTCATTACCGTTGTTCCCGTACCGGTGAAAAAATCGTCGATGGAGACGACCCTTTCCCCGGAGCTCTTCCGCAGCACCAGGTCGGCCCCGTACGCCATAAGAGCCGGAGGAAGGTCCGCGGCAGGCCTTGCCGATGCGATGTTTCCGCCGATAGTGGCAAGGTTTCGCACAAGACAGGACCCCAGTGCTTTCCCCCCGGCGCATAGCGCGCCCCATTTTCCGGCTATCTCCTTCGATTTCACTATCCGCGCCACGGTTACGCAGGAGCCGAGCGTGAGCACGCCGGGCGATCGATCGACTCTCTTGAGTTCCTCGATTCCCGGAACGGAGATCACATGCTCCGGCGCTATCCGCTTCCTTCGCATGTCGAGCATCAGGTCTGTCCCGCCGGCGAAAATTTTGGCCGTCCCGCCATAATCGGCGAGCATACGGCAGGCCTCCTCAACGCTTTGCGGCGCATGGAAATCAAATTCGGGCAAAGGCATGTCATTTCCCCCCGTTCGTCAGTACAGTCTCCATTCCAGCAACTCGATCGATGCGGAGCGCGCGGCCTGAGAAACGGCCCGGCCCAACGCGAGAAGACCTTCTTCTCCCAGCTGGTCCTGGAAACCCATGGACAGTAAAATCGCAAGCAGCCGGTCGCCCTGCAGAATCGGCGCCGCTGCGGCATACACACCTCGTAGATATTCGCTGCGATCCAAGGCAAACGCCTCGGCTCTTACCCGCTTCAGCTCCTCCCTCAAAGCGGCCGCCTCAACGATTGAATCCTCCGTAAAGCGCGGCAGCTCCCCCGGCATCGATGCAGCCCCCCAGGCAAGCGCCACCTTGCCGCTCGCTCCCGCCAAAAGCGGTATGGACCCACCCTTGACCGCCTTCACCTGGAACGCTCCGCTTCCCTCCACTACGGTCACGATCCGGAAGCGATCCGCTTCGACCACCCCGAATATCCCCGTATGTCCCATCTGCTGAACGAGCCCCGTGAGGTGAGGTCTGCAAAGCTCCACCAGCGAGCTTCCATCCCGCCTCTTTCGGGCCAGTTCTTCGACCAGGGGCCCCAGCCGGTACTTCCTCCCGCCGGCATCTTCGACCGCCCCGGCCGCAAGAAGACCCTGCACGATTCCATGAATGGAGCTCTTTCCGATCTCCAGCGCACGGGCCAAATCGGAGACTCCGCGGGGTTCCTTATCCTCGGCAAGGACCTTCAATATGGCGAAGGCCCGATCGACCGCCGGGGCAGGAGAGGTTTTGTTCTGTAGATTGAACGGGTTCATTCCACGGAATTTACTACAGCTCTGCCCTCCCGGTCAAGCAATAATACCTTTTAGAAGCGCGGGGGCTATCGCCCCCGCACCCCCACGCCGCTGCGCGGCTCATTTGTCAGAGTGCGGCTGCGGGTTCTACGGCCTCCAGGATTTGCACTCTGCCGGCGGTTCCCTCGACCCGGATGCGCATGCCGGTTTTTATCACCGAGGTGGCATGACCCGTTCCGACGATGGCCGGCATACCGTATTCGCGGCACACAATGGCAGCATGGCACATGATGCCGCCCACATCGGTAACGCAGGCGCCGATTTTCTGGAAAGCGGGCGCCCAGGAAGGAGACGTGGTGGGTGCGACCAGAATTTCTCCATCCTGCAGCTGGTCGATTTCCTTGACCGACCGGCATACGCGGGCAACACCCTCGAAATCTCCGGGCGAGCCTGCAAACCCGGTAAGCTCTTTCACCTTGGAAGGGTCTTCGATTTCCCTGAGCTTGGCCCAGGCGGACATGCTTTCGTTGGTGATGCCCCAAAGGACTATGGTAAAGGGCTCTGTAATGGATTCCGGGGGCTTGCCCACGGCGGGCGGAGGGGTCCATTCCTTGAACTTCTGATAGACCCCCTTGCGCCATTCGATCTCCTTTGGCCAGTATAATGGGCCGTAGGGCTTGCTTCCGGTGGCCCACCCGGTCACGAGGTCCCACAGGGCGTCTTTGATTTCACTGCGCTTCAGAAACCAGATATCTTCGATATCGTTTAAGAAGTGGTGCTCTTTCATGATCGCGGCCACTTCCCGGATCTTGTTCCAGAAAATCGAGTGGAACCAGTGTTCGACGTAGAAGAGGTGGTTTTCCACGTAGGGAAACACGAGTTTGGAGGTAGAGTGGAGCTGATCGAAGGTGTTCTTTTCCTCATCGGTCTGGAGCAGCGCGCGGTATTCCCGGACGAGCCGTTCGCGCTCCTCCTGGACCCCGGCCAGGGGGCGGTCGATCGAGTGGCCCTGCTGGAGTTTTTCGATATAGACCCGCAGGGAGTTGAGAGGAATGTTCAAATCGTCGTTCCAACTGCAGTCATGATGGTACCAGCCCGTCCCGGTGGAGATGTAGAACCAGGGGTCCTTGGCCGCGTCCCAGGCTTTGAGCCAGTCGCGTCCGGGTTGCGAGGCCTCAAGCCGGGAGGTTACTTCCGCGATTCCGCCGCCTTCCATGATGGCCCCGGCGACCCCGGTAGAAACGGAGAGTTTGGCCAGTTTCTTCAATTCCTCATCGGGCTGGTAGATGATGACGTTGATCCCCCCGACCATCTGCGTGATCTTTTGGAGCGGGATGTCCGGGAAGACCTTCGTGCAGAAATCGACGAAGGTGACATAGGCGGCATATCCCAGGTTCAGAAATTCGAAGTGGTATTGCCAGCAGAGGATGCCGAGATCGATCAGCCGGTCATAGTTTTTGAGGAGCTGATAGCCGCTCGAAGCGCCGATCCCCTGCTTGACGATGGTAATATCCTCCATGGCGGGAAGGGATTTTATGGGGATCGCATCCATTTCCTGTATGATCTCCCGCATTTTCTTTTCCCAGTTGTCGTGGAGTTCGTCCCAGTGCTCGTAGTAATAGCCGGCGCGTTCCATGAAAAGGGGGATGCGCTCCTGGATCTCGCCCGGGTCGGCTACGGGGATCGGCGTAATATAGATGTTTCCATTTATGATCCGGTGATCGACGCCCATGGCGGGAGGCACCATGAAGATGCGCGAGTTGAACTGGGAGAGGGCCAAAAACCAGGCTTCATCCCAAATGATGTCGAAGGGGTACATGGGTTCGGGGTAATGGAGGCCGTCGTTGAACCAGAACATGTTTTCTTCGTAAGTCTTGCGTTCCTCGTTATGGGTGGAAAAAAGGTAGTGGTACGGATACATTCTTTCCCATCCCTCGGTACCGGGGATAGTCTCGATTTCGTGCGGCGAAGGGAATTTGTTGTCTGACACGGGACGTCTCCTTGTAAGGTTGTACAGATCAAAACAATCGCGCCGTTGCGGCGCCCGGAACTATACCGCCGTCATCTCCTGCTCTTTTGCCTCCCCCCATCTTGCAAAAAGGTCATGCTGGATACCGAAAAAGTCGAATATCTTTCCAATCGTCTGGTCGATGATGTCCTCGATAGTTTTCGGTCGATGGTAAAACGAAGGAACGGGGGGAAGGATATGGGCGCCCATATCGGCGGCAAGGCTCATGAGGCGGAGGTGTCCCTTATGCAGAGGAGTTTCCCGTACTACGAGGCACAGCTTTCGTTTTTCCTTCAGCACCACATCGGCGGCGCGCACCAAAAGGTTGTCATTGTAAGAATTGGCGATTCCGGAGAGCGACTTTATCGTGCACGGGGCAACGATCATGCCCTCGGTCAGAAACGAGCCGCTCGATATGGAGGCGGCCATATTCCCATGGTCGTGTACGAAGTCGGCAAGCGATACCACCTCCTCGAAGGAACGGGAGGTTTCGATGTCGATATTGATCCTGCCGCTTCCGGAGATGACCAGATGGGTCTCATACTCGGTCTGGCGGAGCAACTCGAGGCACCTGACACCGTATATCACGCCGCTTGCGCCGCAAATTCCAACGATGATGCGTTTTTTCATGTCTTACTCCGGTTGCTGCGGGGAGCGGTCAACGAGCTCGATGAGTTTATACCCCTTTGCCTGGAGGGCCTCCGTCACAGCGGCGAGCTTTCCCGCTCGAAGGCGCATGAGCATGCGCTTTTTGCCGGTCTCGGGGTCTTTCAGGATGAAGGAGCTGTAGAGCTGCGCCCCGGCGGTGCAGGCGGTGCGCACAATGTCGTTTCCGGCCCCTCCCACCGAATGGCCGATTTCCACCGTGATCCCGCTCAGTTTTTCCTCCACGCCAAGAATCTGGTAAAAGCTTTTGAAGATGTCCCGGTCGCTTATGGTACCGATCAGCTTATCCTGGTCCATGATCGGGAAAAAGCCGCGCCCCAGCTTGATGCCCTTTTCCAGAGCGGTCTCCACCGTATCGTCTATGGTGAGGGTGACGGGGTTTCGAACCATGAGATCTTTTACTTTGAGGCGCGTGTTGAAAAAGTTCATCTCGTGGACGCTCTGGGAAGCGGTCACGAAGGCCCCTGCCTGGCGGACGTCGCGGCGCGCAAGAATGCCCCGCAGTTTACCGTTGTCCACAACCGGCAAAAAGGGCGTCTTCATCTCGATAAAAAGCTCGCGTGCGCGACTGATCGCCATATCGCTCCCGATCGTCACGGGGTCTTTTTTCATCCAATTGACAATGAGCATGCCTGTTCTCCTTCCTGATCCGACACAGAGAGTTTGGCGCCTCCAAAGAGCTCGATGGCCGATTTTGCGAGCGCTCCTCCAAATCGGGGGTCTTCCATGTTCCCTTCGAGCAGGATCAGCTCGATTTCCGGTTTAAGAAGCCCGCGCAACTCCTCGACGAAAACCATATCCTCTTCCGGGTCGAAGGTTTCGTTTCCGGGCTCATCCGCCGAGGACCAGCCCCGTAGCGGGACGATCACCCGGACGGCCCCTCCGGCTTTGTTCAACTTTTGGGCAAAGGCCCTCGCCACAAGGCGCAACTCGTCGGGGGAAAGCCTGATCCAGGTGCGCAGCTTGTCAAGGTGGTACTTCCTGCGCGACTCGTACTCGGGCAGGTACTTCGATTTGGCCGGGGTCATGTGATTTACCGAGCAGGTCGAAATTACCTGGGGAATCCCCATCCTGCCGGCCGTTTCCATGCGCTCCGGGCCGGCATCGCGCATAAAGCCGAAAAGATGCTCCCCCACCCCTCCCGGCGCCAGATCGACCACGCCATGAAAAAAGCCCTGTCCGATCATCTCCTCCATGGCGCGATCGCAGATGCCGGCGGCCGAAAAACCGATCACCTGGTAGCCGGCCTTCTCCAGTTCCGCGCGCACAAGTCTCGCGCACCGCTCGCACGGCCCGAGCATGGTGAGGGCGATCGAACGCCTGTCGAGTGCCCGCGGCAGGGTAACTCTATCGGAAACCATCCCCCGCATGGCGCAGGCCGCACGGTCGATGACGTTTTTCAAAATATCCGAAAGCCCCGCTATCTCTATGACCGAATGGAACAGGACGATGTCGCCCGTATCGATGTAGCGGGTGGACAAGCCCGGCAGGGCAGCGGTCGAAGAGACCATGATCTTGGGAACGCTGAAAGGAAGGGTGCGCATGACATCCGTCGCCATGAGCGAACCCGTAGAGCCGCCGATGGCGATGACTCCGTCAAGCTGCCCCGCGGCGTACAGCTCTCCGGCGATCCGCGAGGCGCCCGCTATGGTTATGTCCGTAATGCGGGAACGGTCCCGGGAGTTTCGGATCTCTTCCATGCTGCTTCCCCCGGCCGCGGCCACCTGCGCGGGTGTGATCTGCGCGGGGGAATCCTCCCCCCCGCGCATGGAGATGTCCATGAGGATGGGAGTCAGCCCGAGGGCTTCCAGCACCGAACGCATGTAGAGCGTTTCCATCCCCTTGGTGTCCAGGGTTGCTATGATCAAAATGTTTTTAGCCACCGGCGTTCACCTTTGCGGCTATATCCTTTTTCAACGTCTCCTTGTTGATCTTGCCCGAATCTCCCACGGCCGGGAACTGATCGACGATCTCGAGCCTTTCGGGCAGCTTGAACATGGCGAGCTTTTTGGCTTTTAAAAATTCGACCATGTCCTCGAAGCAGAACCGGCAGCCCGGTTTGGGGATCACATAGGCGCAGGCCCGCTCCCCCATCTCCCTGTCGGGGTAGGGCACAACCGCGACCGCCGAGACCGAGGGGTGATCGTTTAAAAGTCCTTCGATCTCGGCCGGATAAATATTTTGCCCCCCGCGAATGATCATGTCCTTGGCGCGTCCGAGTATCCACAGACACCCCTGGTCGAACTTCACGATGTCTCCGGTGGTCGTCCACCCCTGCGCGTCGAAAACGGTCGCTGTGAGTTCCTCGTCCCGGTAATAGCCCGCCGGCGCATGAGGCCCCCGGAAGTGCAAAACGCCGGGTTCGCCGTCCGAAACGAGATTTCCGGTGTCCTTATCCACCAGGCGCACGGCGTTTCCCGGAAGCATGCGCCCGACGGTTCGACGCCGCAGGTCCCGGCTGTCTTCCACGCGGCACCCGGAAACCGAGCCCACGTCCTGGGTGCCCAGATCGCTCGTAATGGCTGCGCCCAGGGCCTTTTCGGCTTCCTCGGCAACCTGCGGCGGAAGATATCCTCCCGCCGAACGGATGAAGCGAAGAGACTCCAGGTCGTATTTGGATGTGTCGCATTCGAGGATGCGCACAAGGTGCGTGGGAACAACTCCTATGGCCGTAGCTCTTTCCTTTTCGATCAACCCGAGGGCCGCCTCAGGCGAAAATTCTTCGAGCATCACCGTCTTAGCCCCGGCAAGTGGAGCGGCAAAGTAGGTGAGCGTTCCCGCCGCCCCCCCGGCATGGGGGGCAATCGCAACCGTTATGTCGTCTCTGGTAAGCCCCCAGATATCGACCCGACCCTTGGAGGTGCACACCCGCGGGGCCGTCGGCCATTCGACGAGCTTGGGAATTCCGGTGGTTCCCGAGGTCGTGGTGAGAAGCGCTACGTCTTCTGTAGAACTGAAGCGCCGCGCTGCAAGCACCGTTTCATCCACCGGGGCGGCCGCCCTTTCGCGCGCCATCCGGGTGATCGAAAAGGTGCCCTCCGGGGCCCAGGCCGGGACTTCGTCATCAAAGAGAAAAAAATACTGCAGGTGGGGAAAACGCTTCTGGAGCTCCCGGTACATCGCGAGATAATCGAAATTGCGGTACTCCTTGGGGATTACGACGGCACTCGCCCGGGTGCGCTCGACCATGTACTCGAGTTCGCGCTCCCGCAGATAGGGGTAGACGGTAAGCGAAATGCATCCGGCTCTTTCACAGGCTATGCGGGAAAGAAAGCCGAAAACGGTGTTGGGAGACTGGATGATGATCCGCGAGTCCCTCGCAATGCCCATTTCGACCCAGGAAACGGCAATCGCGTCGACAAGGTTTTTTGCCTCCGACCAGGTCAGCCGGTACCGGGAATCCACCATCGCCTCGCGATCTCCGATTTCGCGCGCATTGCGCTCCCAGAAATCATAGAAAAGCTCCTGCGTCCAGTACCCCGCGTCCAGAAATTCCCGTATCATCGCGCTGGTGTATCGTATCGGTTTCACTAGTTTGGCTCCTCTTTCTATGCGGGGGCTGTCGCCGCTCTGCGGCTCCCGGGGGGCGCGGGGGAGACACTCCCCCGCTCTTTTCCCCTACAGTCCCAGCTCGGTCCAACGGCCCTTTACCTGCTTCACCATCTCAGGGTCGAGCTCGATCGGGACCGGCTTGTGCTTCCATTCGTAGGGAATGGTAGCATCGATCAGGAGGCGCCCCGTGATGTCTCGCGCATCTATGGGAAGCGAAGGATCGAGCGGGGTGGATCTGCCGCGGTTTATGATCTGGGCCCGGCGCGGGTTGAACCGGAAGCCCACCGCGTACATGACCCGCGGGATGTCCCAGGGATCGATGTCTTCGTCTACGGCGATGACGGTCTTCAACCCGTAGGCACCCATTTCGGTTGAGATGGCCGCCGACAGCACCTGGTCGGTGTGGCCGGGATACATCTGCTTTAAGGACACGATCGCCAGGAATCGCCCGGCGGCTTCGGGCGGACAGTAGACGGCTTTGAGGCCCGGAATCTTCATGGCGAGGAGCTGCTGCCACAGGGCGGCCCCGTAGGAAAGCGACATGGTCATGTGGGTGTCGGTCACCGCACGCCCGACGGTAGTGCCCCAGAAGATCGGGTTATTGCGGAAGGTTACGCACTTGACATCCATATAGTTTCGCGGATCGGTGCCCACTCCCGAATAGTAGCCGGTGTATTCGCCAAAAGGCCCTTCATCCATGAACTTTTCGGCGTCGACCTCGCCTTCCACCACAATCTCGGCGTGGGCCGGAATGGGCAGATCCACCGTTTCGCCCCGCACCACTTCCACCGCTTCGCCGCGAATCCCCCCCACGTAGTCGTATTCGGACTCGAAAGCCGATACACGGGCGGCCCCGAGCACAAAGAGCAGCGGGTCACAGCCTACGACCACCGCCACCGGCATGGGCTTTTTCATCGCCTGGTATTTCTTCAGCATGATGTCGGCGTGCTTTCCCTTGATGAACTGGGTCCCGAGCTTGTCTTTGGCCAACAGCTGCGCCCGGTAGGTGCCAAGATTCACCCAGCCCGTCTCCGGGTCTTTGGTGATGAAAAAGTGCGCCGTCCCGAAATAGCGTCCGCCATCAAGCGGGTAATACTTGGGCACCGGAAACTGGAAAAGATCGATGTCCTTTCCCATCAGGATGTTTTCCTTGCAGGGGGCCTTATCGACCCATCTGGGCGGAATCTTGTGCTCGCCAAGCCTTGCCCAGGCCTTGTAGAGATCGGTGAGCGTGGATTCGAGCGGCTGCCCCATGATGAACGCAAGCCGCCTCGTGGTCCCGCAGACACTCGTTATCACCGGTGTGCTGTATCCCTTGACGTTTTCAAAAAGCAGCGCCGGCCCTCCGGCTTCCTCGTTCAGCTTGGCTATGTGCGAAAGCTCGAGGTCCCAGTCGACCGGGGCCCCGACCCGCTTTACCAGTCCCAGCTCCAAACCCTGCTCGACAAAATCGCGCATGCTCTTCATGGCTTCCCTATCCTCTCATCAAAAGTTTCAGTTGATTTTCTTGCCCATCAGTAAGCCGGCCACTATGTGCTCCATAGCCGATGCCCCGGGTTTGCACGCCGGTTGGCACTTCCTGCAGCTCCAAACGGTTTCCGGCCTGCTTTGCAGAATCATCACCCTGCCCCCCGTCGGCATGTCCTTGTCGATCGCCCATTCGATATCCATGGGCTTTCCATAGTGGGCTTCGACGATCTTGCCGACCCGCGCCAGTTCGATGGCCTCCTCATCAAGGATGCACTGATTCCAGGCCCGCTCCGCCGGACACTCGTGCCGCTCCACCGTCTGGGTCTCGAAGTTGGTCGCGAAGTAGCATTCCTTTGCTGAAATGGTGCGCCGCACGATCTCCAGGCTCACCTTGTTCACCAGAAAATGGTCCGGCGTGCACAGGCCGCTCACCACACTTTCCCCAAACCCCCAGTTCGCATCGATCACAATGGTCGACCGGTCCCCGTTTGCCGGGTTCAGGGTAAACATCACCCCGGCCGAATACGAATTGACCATCTTTTGCACCCCGACCGAAATCGCAACCTCCTGGTCCGAAAAACCCATCTTTTTGCGGTAGGCGATCGCGCGGGCGGTAAACAGGCTCGACCAGCACCGGCGAACATGCTCGATCACCGGGTCTACGCCCCGGATCCACAGATAGGTATCCTGCTGGCCCGCGAAGCTCGCCCCGGGAAGGTCCTCGGCCGTAGCACTCGAGCGCACCGCCACCGGTACGGCAGGGATCTGGCAGCGCTTGGACAGGAGCCGGTAGTATTCCCCGATAGCGTCTTCGAGTTCGATCGCAATCGGCTTTTCTTCGATCAGGCACCGGATCTGCGCACTTGCCTCCTCAAGACTCGCGGTGTCCTCGGCGCACACGCACTTCAGCAAACCGTCCACCTCCCCGTAGAGGCCGTTTTCTTCCATGAAACGCGTGTAGGTCTTCGTTGTCACCGCAAATCCCGGAGGCACGGGGATCTGCGCCTTGAGCAACTCGCCAAGGCTTGCGCATTTGCCTCCCACGGTGGGAAAACTAGATATGTCGCATTCCTGAAACCAGAGCACGTAATCGTCAGTCTGTTTCATCCCTGATCTCCTGATCTCGTCTGCCGGGCCAACAAGAAAAACAGCCCTGTAAACTGGTTCTACCGATCACAACTGCAGTAACCAGACTAGTGTAAGGAGCAAGAAGTTGGAGCGAATGGAAAATGAGAGAAACTCTTGAGCAGCCGCATCCGTTTTACGTGAGCGTGCGTTGTTGGAGGTAATGGTGCATTAATAAGAAAAAACTGTCAATTCAATAAGATTTATGCACTTCATAAGGAAATCTTATGGATTTGATCGCCGCCAGAAGCTCCGCGTACCGTTCGAAAGTCGCGTGGGGCTGTGCCTGAAGGATCTCTTCGCGCGGGTTTTCCCCGTTTGTGATGATGAGCGCGCGCAGGCCGGCCCCGCGTGCCGCGTGGATGTCGTCGAGGCTGTCGCCGATAAAGAGGCTCGCCTGCCTTCGGGCGCCCAATTTTTCCAGGGCGAGATTGATGCCGTCCGGACTGGGCTTGAGGTTTGGCACGTCGTTGCGGCTGAGGAAGATATCAAGAAGCGGGCGAAGGCCAAGACGCGCGAGGGCTTTGGCGAGTCCGCCTGCCCCGACGTTACTCACAAGAGCCGTTCTAACTCCCCTGCTGCGCAGGGCGAAAAGAAAGTCGAGGGCGCCGGGCCGCATCTTCCAGCGGGTGAGCGCGTCCTCATCGTAGCGGTCGTAGATGGCGCCGATCGCCTCGCGCACGGCCTCGGGCCGAAGGCCTAAGCGCGGTGCCGCCTCCATTGCCTCCTGCACCAGAGTGGAATATTTCCTGCTCCTGAGCTGCGCTCTGGCAAAACCCATGGAAAGAAGCATTTCCAGGACTTCGGCGACCGCCTCGGGAATCTTCCACTGGAAATCCACCAGTGTTCCCTCGAAGTCGAAGAGCACAGCCTCGAGATCCTGCGGAAAAAATTCCATAAGTCCCTCCTTTGCCGGTGCGGGTGTCCCATGGTGCCACACTGCCGCCAAAAGGGTGCTAGATCAATTCATTTAAATTTATGGAAGTGATAAGAACAGGTTATGTGTGGATTGCGGCCGGGGCGTTTGACGAAGCGTGCCCCCCCGGCAGGAGAGGGCTCATCAGAAAAAATATATCCATCCCCCGGGGATTGTGTTATCTATAATTTGGGGTTATCTATCGGGCATCTGCTACCTGACCCGCCCGCGCAGCAGGCGGGTCAATTCGGCTGCGGCGCCGGCCGCCGCCAGAGGGGAAGTTGCCATGCTTAACTTCAACCAGTTGCGAGCCTTCTATCACGCCGCAAGAACGCAGCATTTCACCCGGGCCGCCCGGGAGCTTTTCATCACCCAGCCTGCGGTGACCGCACAGATAAAGTCGCTGGAGAGTGCGTGCAATCTGACTCTTTTCCGCAAAAAGGGACGAAAGCTCTATCTCACCAACGAAGGCAGCATTCTTTTCGAGCAGGTGAGCAAAATTTTCGAGCAGGAAAAAGAGATCGAAAAAACGATCAGCGGGATGCTCAACGTGTCTGTGGGGATGCTGCGGATTGGAACGACGAAGACCTATGCGCGCTACCTCATGCCGAGCCTCATCTCGCGTTTTCTCAAGGTGTATCCGAACATCAAGATCACGGTCCATGAGGGCACATCGAAGGATATGCTGTTGGATCTTCTCGAATTTCGAAACGACATCGCGATCATCAGCAAGCTGATCGAAAAAGAGGAGGTGTGCTACACGCCGTTTCGAAGGGAGGAAGTGGTGCTGATACTCTCTCCTTCCCACCCGCTTGCCGCCTCGGATACCATCGCCTTCGGGTCGATCGCAAAAGAACCCGTCATCATGAAAGAGCCGGGATCGGGAACGCGAAAGGAAGTGGACGCTCTTTACGAAACCGTCGGGTGCGTTCCGAACGTCCTGATGGAAAGCGGCAATATCGAGCTTATAAAGCAGCTTGTGATGCAGGGGGAGGCGTTTTCCTTCCTGGTAAGAGCAGGTGTGGCCGAGGATATCTCGGCGGGAAAGCTCGCCTCGGTTCAGCTGAGGGGCTGCCAGCCATGGCTCGATGTAAACATCGCCTGCCTCAAAGAGCATGAACTCTCCCCTCCTGCCCAGGCCTTCGTGGGGATGCTCGAGTCTCTCCACACAAACGAGGCGCCGCGCGAAGACATCGGAACGCTGATCGGGCGGATTCTCGCCACCACCACCGGATCGTTTCATAACTAGTGTCCATCCGGAAACATCTCTCGGTGGGCAACGCGGCGCTTTTGCCCACCCTACCTCGATCTGCACCGGGCGTGGGCACAGGCAACATCCTCACAGTTACCCACCCTTGCCCCCCCGTGGGTGGTAGTCTATCCACTCCGTTGTGCTCCATGATCCGTGTCCATCCGTCTATGTGATTCCACAAATTGCTTCGCAAACCCGAAAAGTGTGACACGGATGACGGATGGCAGTGCAGTCTTGGTCCGGCCGCGGGGGACGATGGGCAGCGCCGGGCTTAAAAACGGAAAAGTGGGGTAGAACCCGTACCGATCTTCCTGGCTTTTATCCGTGTCTATCAGTGTTCATCCGTGTCTGAAAGCTTTTAAGGAACAGGTGACACGGATGAACACTGATAAACACGGATAAACAAGGGACCTGGCATGGACGCAATCAAGCGTAATCGAGCAGGCATTCAGGTCTTGAAAAGTATGGCACGGAGGCACAAGGACTGAAACGGATCGACAAGAACCATGGTCTCGGGCCGCCCAATGTTCCACACCGTGGGCGCAAGTGTGGGTAATTGTAAGAGGCAACATCGTGCCCACCACCTTCATGGCCCGGGTTTGCGGATGAAAATTCACCGGTGTACCTCACGGCTCGCCTCTTTGCCCGTTGAGCCAGCCCACCCGGCCCGCCAGGGCCGGGAAATCCCTTCGCGCGTCGTGGACGGCGGCAAGCTCGATTTCACTCGAAACGACGGTTTCAACGTCCCCGCCGTCGGCTGCGATCGCGCCCCACGGATCGACCACCATGCTGTGGCCCGCAAACTGCACCCCGCGGTTACTCCCGGCGCAATTGGCGGAGATGAGGAAGCACTGGTTTTCGAGTGCTCGCGTCCGGTTGAGGAGTATCCAGTGTTCCAGTCGCGGAGCGGGCCAGGCCGAGCAGATGAGAAAAACTTCCGCCCCCCGGTCTACCATGGCCCGAAAAAGCTCGGGAAAGCGCAGGTCGAAGCAGGTGGCCATGCCGATCGTGCCAAGCGGCGTTTGCACTACACTCAAACGGTTTCCCGGAGTGAGGATCTCGGTTTCCCGGGAATTGTACCCGAAGAGGTGGATCTTCCTGTAGGAGGCTAGGATATCGCCGTTCGGGCCGATCAGAAAACTCGAGTTGTAGTAGTTCCCGCCGTCCCGTTCGACGAAGCTGCCCGAACAAAGGAAGACGCCGATATCTTTTGCCGCCGCGCGCATCGCCGTAAGCGTCGGCCCCTCCCTGCTTTCGGCCTCGGCAATATAGCGGTCGAAGCTGAGAAACCCGATATTCCAGATCTCGGGGAGGATCACGAGGTCTGCTCCCCGGCACCGGGAAACCGCCTCGACCGCCTTATCGATTGCAGCCCGCTTATCCTCTTCGATAACGGCCATCTGAATGGAGCAAACCTTCATGCTGTCCCTCTCGTTTGTGTCGTGTGCATCGGTGCGGGTATAGTCCGGCCAAGTGTATCGCGACCTGCCTGCAGGGAGCAAATATTTCTTGACACCCGGAGGAGTTGCAGGGAAGGTGTCCCGCAACTCTCTCATGACCGGAGCGCATAAACAGATGTGTATTTCTCGAACCAGATGTCCCTGGGTGGACCTTAGCAAGCCCGATTATGTGGCATATCACGATACGGAATGGGGCGTGCCCGTTCATGACGACCGGCTTTTGTTCGAATTTCTGATCCTGGAGGCATTCCAGGCGGGACTCAGCTGGTATACGATCCTCAAGAGGCGCGAGTTCTTCCGCGAGGCCTTCGATAATTTCGATCCGGCCCGGGTCGCCCGCTACGACGAGCAAAAAATCGCCGAGCTTCTCGGAAATCCCGGAATCATCCGCAACCGCGCAAAGGTGCGGGCAGCGGTCAACAATGGACGAAAGTTCCTCGATATCCGGGAGCAGTTCGGAAGTTTCGACGCCTATATCTGGGGCTTTGTGGAAAACCGGCCGATCGTAAACGCCTTTCGCACGCTGGGGGATATCCCGGCAAAGACGCCCCTTTCACAAGCCATAAGCACCGATCTGGCGAAAAGAGGCTTTGCCTTCGTCGGTCCCACCATAATTTACTCCCACATGCAGGCGACGGGCATGGTGAACGACCATACGGTTGAGTGCTACCGCAGGCGGGAGATCCTGGACAAGCTATAAGCCCCGCGAGGGGCGGTTTTCCGCAGGGAAACCCTATTTAGTTTCCATCCGGAAACCCGGGGGCCCCTCGGGTGATTCGCACCAAAGTCCCCCTTTGAAAAGGAGGATTTTACAATTATATCGGTTCTATGTTCCTCTCAAATCCCCCATGCCCTCCCCTGTCCCCCTTTGCAAAGGGGGAAAACCGGTCCAGTCCTTGACCGGCATGGGGTTTCCGGATGGAAACTATTCGGGTGAGCGCACCAGGGGGCCGTACAGATCGGGGCGCCGCTTTTCGAAGTAGTTGCATCCGGCCATGGCCCGATCGATCAGATCCGGGTCGATATCGGCGGTAAGCACTGCCTCGGACCGGCCCGCCTCCGCCAGTACGTTTCCAAAGGGATCGACGATGATGCTTCCGCCGAAAAAGTCGGTTTCGCCCGCAAAACCCAGCCGGTTGGCGACGGCTACAAAAACACCGTTTTCCATGGCCCGAGCCCGGGCGTAAACGCGCTGATATTCTTCCCAGGGGCGCATATTCGCCGTAGAAACGGCCAGAAGTTGGGCTCCTGCAAGCGAGACGATCCGGCTGGCCTCGGGAAATTCCAGGTCGAAACAGATGAGCATCCCCAGGCGGCCAAAGGGAGTCTCGTAGACCCGGAAGCCCTCACCCGGCTCAAAGAATTTCCCCTCGCAGTCCCACATGTGGGATTTGTGGTAGACGCCGACGACTCCCTGCCAGGGAGAAACCAGGAGCGAGGAGTTATAGACCCCACGGTCCGTCTTTTCCGCCATTCCGAAGATGATCCAGGTGCACAGTTTGGCGGAAAGGGCTTCGAGTCGCCGCACCGATAGGGCGCGCTCAGGGCCTGTTGCAGGTTCTGCCGCCTCGACCATTCTTTCGACCAGCGCCCCCGGCCCATAGCCGGTGAGGCTGCATTCGGGAAAGATCACCAGTTCGGCCCCGGCGATGGCGGCCCGGCGAGCCTGGTCCTCCATCTTGCGCAGGTTTGCCTCGCAGTCCCGAAACACCGGTTCGAACTGGCACACCGCGATGCGATAGAGCGGGTGGGCACGCGAAGGATCTTTCAAAGCTTTCTCCTGTTTTTTTCATAGGGTCATGCCCGCAAGCGTAGAAGGAGCGTTCCAAAAAATCAACCGGAATTGAAGCCGACATGCTATTGACTTACTCCCTCCGGTCAAATACAGTCAAAGGGCAGGCTACCACCTTTTTCAGCAACACCCGTAGGGACACCAAGGAGAATACGCCGATGGCCGGAAAGAATAGCCATGCCGAACTTGAAAAAACGTACCGGGAACGCGCGCTCAAGCTCTTCCCGTGGGTCTGCGCAAAGTGCGGGCGCGAATTTAACGGCAAGCGGCTTCGAGAGCTCACCGTGCATCACAAGGACCACAATCACTATAACAATCCGCCCGACGGCAGCAACTGGGAGTTGTTGTGCCTCTTCTGCCACGATAACGAACACTCACGCTACGCGGACGGAGAATGGAGCGAAGAAGTGACCCCGGGAGAGGAGAAAAGGGACGCGGTCACATACAGCCCCTTTGCCGGACTGGACGCCCTGTTGAAGGGCAAGAACAAATAACGTCCGGGGATTTTTGAGTTGGATTTAATGCGTTGGGCAAAACTCCTGTTTTCCGGACGCCTCTTTGGTCCACCGACTCTCCCGCCCCCCCGGTTCCATAAAACGACTTCCCGGAGCCGATCACTGGTTCCTCTCATTCCGTTACTTCTCCACTTCCTTTAGGTGCTCGCCGTGATTCCAAAAGGCGACGCGCCCTCACCAACTCCTCGGCGAGTTGGGCCTCGTCCGGAAGCGTCGTTCTGTATTCTGCCGCGAGCACTTTGTTCGGGAGACCTTCCAAAGCATAATGGACTACAGCGGCGTCTTTCTGGGCGCAAAGGATAAGTCCAACCGGTGGATTTTCGCCTTCGTTCGCCCAATGCTCCCTGGCGTAGTTCAGATAGAGATGCATCCGGCCGGCATCGGCATGAGTGAATTTGCCAATTTTGAGGTCTATAACGATCAATGCCCTAAGGCGGCGGTGGAAGAAAAGCAAATCCACCCTGTACCATTCATCGCCGACACGCAATCGGCGTTGACGACCGATGAAAGCGAAGTCGTCCCCCAGTTCCAGTAGGAAATCCTCCAGCCGTTGGATGAGGGCTTCTTCGAGGTCGGACTCAGAGTACTCATCCTTCAGGTTGAGAAACTCGAGAACATAGGGATCTTTGATCGCGGCTTCGGGCGTGACGGCATTTTCCGGCAGACCGACTTCGGCCTTCTCCAGCATCGCAGCCTTTTCCCGGGAAAGTGCCACACGCTCATAGAATTGGCTGTTGATCTGCCGGTCGAGTTGTCGTACCGACCAGCCTCCGCGCAACGCTTCGGCCTCATAAAACCGCCTGGCATTCTCGTTCTTTACGGAAAGTAGCCGAACATAGGCTGACCAAGGGAGCGGAAAGGTTTCGACAATGCTGGAAAGCACAGATTCTGCAGACACCGTCTGCAGAATCTCAAGGCCTTCCGATTGTGCAGACACCGTCTGCGGAATCGGCCATGCGAGATAGAACGCCTTCATCTGCCAGACATTGCGAACCGAGAATCCTCTGCCATAACGAGCAATCAGGTCAGCGGCCAAACGCTCGATAAGTTCTTCGCCGTATTCTGCCCGTGCCTCGCCTTTTTGCTCCAGTTCAACGATGCGGTGGCCTATAAGCCAGTAAGCCGCTGTCATTATGCAATTTACCGAACGGGCCGCCGATTTTCTGGCGGCATCAATGACTTTAGAGATGTCCTCAAGAATCGAATCGTAGTGGATTTCTAAACTGCTGCTCGCACTTACTCGCTTATCTGTCATGGGTTCCTTTCTACCGCAAAGTTCCATAGAGTGTTGCTCAGGAAAACCCACCCAAATTTCATTGTTTGAATAGCGCCTGCCCTGCCTCTTTCAACGAACCGTCTCCATTGACATAGGCGTAAAGTGTTGTGGTAGTTATGCCGAGCCGCTTGGCCACATCCGCGGCCACAGATTTCGAATCAGCCATTGCGGTCATGGCCATCTTTAGGGTGGTGGTCGTCATTTTGCGAGGCCGTCCGCCTTTCCGGCCGCGTGCCTGTGCGGCAGCTAATCCTGCGCGAGTGCGTTCGGCGATCAACTCGCGTTCGAATTCGGCCAGCGCAGCAAAAAATGCCGAAGCAAAGGCGCCGGGCGCCGGTCACCACCTTGGAGCCAATATTGCGTTGCCGCAGATCATCGACGGTATTGATGAGGTGTTTCAGGTCCCGACCGAGACGATCCAGTTTCCAGACGGCCAACCTATTACCGGGCAGCAGGGCCTTTAAACAGTTTTTGAGTCCAGGTCGATCATCTTTCCGCCCCGATCCCAAATCCTCGCAAATCCGTTTTGGAGAGACTCCGGCTTGAGCCAGGGCATCGTTTTGAAGGTCGAAGCATTGGACCCGACTTACTTTGAGACCCTCATGTAACCGATGAGCATTGCTTTTCCTTATCGAGTATGAGAAGACTTGTTGCGCAGTATATAGCTTTGTGTTGTTTTTCTCCACGGGTTTTCTGGCGGCTTCTTGCCCGAGAATTGGGTCGGATGTTTAGAGCCAGAAAAACGAACGTTATTCTTGCGGAAACTGCCTAACCGGCTTGTGTCGGTCGGGACGAGACTTTGACGAATTTCGAAAGCAGACCGACTATTAGCCCCGAACCGCTATTGAGCTTTTCGGGGATTCGGGCATGGACCCAAAATTCGAAATTCGTGAGCACTGTGGCTTGATAACACAGAATAATCGCTTTTCAGAAGAGCCTCCCACGGTGCTTGCATGCTCTCCTACCTCAACGTACATCCTGTTTGATAGGTGGACGCTTTATTCATTACTCCTGCATATTGTTGCCTAGTCACACTCGGCACAGGCAGCACACCAGCGAGAGCGCCGTGGAAGGGTATTTGTGCGCAGATCCCGTCCAGCTTGAGTAACAGTTTCAAGCGTCTCTCTGACGGTCAAGGTTATGAACCTCGATAAGATCGGCCCGCGTACCGGTGAGTTGTTCGTAACCAACGGCATAAACGTGAAGCTGGCGCTGGGCAATATCCTCCTCCTGTGCCCGTTCGTCTGATCGGAGATCACGTTGCTGAATTTACCGAGATTGTAGTAGACGACCTCCCCGGTTCTGGAGTTGGCTGTAGTGTTGGTTGATGGGCTACACACCAGATCAACTCCGCGCAATCGACCCTCCGAAGCGTAAAGTACGACTTGGGCTCGCCTCGCCGGTCGCTGCTCCGTCCAGAGTTGCGAGAAGAATAACCCATGAGCCTCAAAGAGATCGCCAGGAAGGTCGGTTTGAGTTGGCAGGCCTGCTTGAAATGGCGCAAACGGTTTTTGACAAAGAGCATTGAAGGGCTAAGAGATATGCCCCGAAGTGGAAAGCCGCCGGTGATCACGCAACAAAGTGCCGCATTTCTTCCGTCTTTTTTCGATGAAGTCGCCCTGCCGCCAGGGTAGCTCCCGACTCATTGCAGGGCATTTTTAAGAAGCCCCGGCCTAAAGTTCCAGATCCTCAGTGTTCACCGTACACCTTGCTTCGGTGACCGATACGAACGACCAGAACCAACACTTCTTCTTCCCGGATCTCGGCCACGATCCGATAGTCTCCCACTCGGTATTTCCAGAAACCGGAGAGATTTCCGCGCAGTGACCCGCCGAATCGTCGCGGATCTTCTTCCGTGGCAATCCGCTCGCGCAAAAAGCGTTGGATCTGGACTTGCACCTGGCGGTCCAGCCGGGCGAGTTCCTTTTTGGCCGGTTCGTCGAACTCAATCCGCCAAACCAAGTTCCCGCTCCACTTCCTCGAGAGTGTAGGTGCGGCTTCGGCCTGCCCGGAGGTCTTCCAGCCGTTTTTCAGCCAGGTAGATGTCCTCGAGATCGTCCAGGTGTTCCAGGATGGCCTCCCGGATATAAAAGGCCTTCGATCTGCCGGTGTTGCGGGCTAAAGCATCCAGCCTGCGTTCCGCTTCCTCTGGTAAACGAACGGATGTGGGCATGGAGTTCCCTTTCCGGATACATATATTCAACGTATTCAGAATCTAACACGTCGCTTCGGGAATGGCAAAATAATAGGCACTGGGGGTTTGCGCCTGGATCGAGGGCTGCATTGAGGGGACAATTCGTTCACATAAAATGAATTCCAGGACCCTGGCCGCAGCCTGCATTCCCGGTTTCAGGCGGTCTCGGGCGATATGGGACAATTTCGACGCCGCAGAAAAGTCACGATAATCCGGCGGCACGATCTCCCGGATGCTCGCCGAAGCGTCGATTTTCGGCCTTCGGCGTTTTGTCCCGTTATCGAGGTCCGTCCCGGCTCGCAAACCCGCGCCGGGTCTTGGAGCTCTTCGTGCTTTGTAGACAAAATACGTGATTTTGTCCAGTTATTTACCCGCTGTCCCAGGAAGGATTGATTTATTGAATTGGATAGAGAATATTTCATTGATCACCTTCCCGATCAGAAACTTGTTGCTAGCGGGACAATTCGGGGCATTGGGGTTAAATCTTACGAATGTGCAACCTAGGTGATTTTCAATAATGTCTTGCCGGATTTCCTC
>JBMFWU010000036.1:0-36184 GCA_049964955.1 Syntrophobacteraceae bacterium | reverse complement strand
TCTCCTGCACAGGGGGTAGTTTTTGCTCTTGACCCCGGCCTTTTAATGGGTGACCCCTTGTCTCCTGGGGGCTCCGCTTCTCCCTCGTCGGACGGGGTCTAAACCGGACAGCCACCCGTCCCGATTTCTACCTTTTCCACTCCAAGCCCTCCAGGGTTCATCACGTCTTCAAGCAAAAAAACTGGACAAATCCCGGCGATTCGCCCAGTTATGGCAAACCGCCGCAAAGGGCAGAGCCATAATGGCCCTGCCCTTGCAAAGCTGTTATCGTGAACGGAACCCTAACACGTTCTCACTTTTTTCCTAAATAAGGCAAACCCGAGCAAGATTGGGCAGACTAAAAGTATGCTGGCGGGTTCGGGACTGGCAACAGGTGAGTTGCCTATGCCTGGGCTTAAAGCAAGTGAGTAGCCAGGACTGTTAAAGGATATATACGGATCAGCCGAGGCAGCGTCAACACCCGGAAGGCTCGATCCGCTGCCTCCCGTTGCTCCTGCGTCTGCACTTAAGCTGACAGTGTAGACTGAGTTTGTAAAAATTCGTAGCGTATCATTATATGAGATCTTTGAAACGTTTGGCATATATGGCACGCTGTGAGATGCAGTGTACTGTAAGAGAGGACTCCGAATAATCATAAATATTTGGGATATTATTCGATGTAACAGCAACGCTGCCGGTAAAGGTTACAGGCAGGTATATATTTTGCGGGCCAGTAATTTCAAAAGAGTAGGTCAGGTCAGCGTGGGCGCCGCCAACATCTGCTACGTTGGCGGATGCGGAAACAGCGCCTGAAGGGAATCCATTCACACTGGCCGATACTGTACCTAAATCCGGTCCAGGGCTAGTGTAGCTAGTAGTAACCGAAGGCGTGCCAGACGATAGAGTCCCAGATAGGTCAGATAGATATCATTATTCGAATAATCAGGGTATGCGTCTGGTCCAATCCACATGCCTGTATGCAAATTGTAAGATGCATCGGGAATCACCGTATCCGCTCTAACCTGTCCGGTCAATGCCACCATTACGGCGACTATCGAAAACGTGACAAAAAGTTTCCTAAAGATTTGTTGCATTTCCCCTCCCTTTTGTTGAGTATCAAATAAAAAAATTTTCGGGCAACCCGGCTATCTCTGTGAGACCCGTGGTTTTCCTTCCCTGTTTCTCAGCACGTTTGGCTTTGGCTGGTTCTGAATGAGAATTTCTTAAGCAATCGAGCATATAATGGATATTGTATTCAAAAGTAAAGTGGATTTAATGCGGTATAGATTAGGTATTCTTTCTATGCTATTTTCTAATTTTATCCGTTTTCTTCGATGGATAGATCCGTTAATCGAATAAATATTAACCGAGGATCTGTTGTCTGACTAACTCAAGTAGTGGAAATAGTTGGCATTCACGAAAGCCTGCCATCGCTAAGTCCCCGATATCGTTGGAGCGAGGTCTCGGTTTCGCCCCTGTTTCGTACTTCCCGTCACGCCGGCGCTTCCTCCTAACAACGGCGCAGGTGTGTGAGGCGCGGGCGGGGGAATCGGAAGGATCACTCGCCGCCAGAGTCTCAACCAGAGTCCGGTTCAATCGACTCAATCGCAAAGACTGGGAACCCGAGATCGGTGAGGCCGTAAAGTCTTTCGGCTTCCTGGGCCGTTTGGACAAAAAAGAAGCACTCATCGGGTTTTAATTGTCCCAGCGCCAGGTCGCCCGCGAGGCGCCACTCGCGCTCGTGCCTCCAGGAAGCCGACGGAGTGGCGCGGCTTAGCTGAAAGCGGAATTTTTCCGCCTCGGGGAGTTTCGAGTAGAGCTCGCCGCTTCCGTAGATTGCGGGTTTTGCTCCCAGAGAGCGCAAAACGTCGCGCCTGACCGCAACGCCGTAGGGCTCAACAGTCCAGCGCCTGAGCCCCCGGCGCCATTTTCTCATCACAAAGAGCTCATGGGGCGGAAGAGAACTCCAGCAAATGACAGTCGTTTTGCCGCGTACCATGCGGCTGTCGGCCCGCAGTAAGCCTTCCCGCGCTATCCTGGTGAGGACTTCCAGGGCCGAACGGTCCGATCCGGGACGGTCGTCCAAAAGTTCCAGCAGATATTGCCGGTAAGTCTCGCCAGGCCAGGGACCGCTGCCCGCCCGGGTGTAGTGATAGAGATATTCGCTCCAGGAGATGCTCCCGCTGTTTGCAAGGCGTGACGCCTCACCGGAAGACCTCACAGAATCGGCAGCCAAGGCCGCCTGGGGGGCGGATGATTCGAACGCAATCGCATGCTCCGGGAAATCTTTCAGAAGGATAAAATTTCCTCCATTTGAAGAGCCGGCGGGAACGGGTTTTACAATGAACTGGGGGCGCGGCGATTTCGACTGGATTTGTTCCAGTATTGAGAGGAGATTACCACCAGACCTTATTTCCAGAACGAGATGGAAATCCGAAAGCCCGGCAAGGAGCCGATCGCGGCACCTCATGGGCTGCTTTGCCGGACACCCGGGGCCATCGAGCATGCACGAGAGCACGGGAACAGCGCTTGTCCCGTCTTCACCGAATATCTCCAAGAACCGGTGCTCGGTCTCGATGAGGGGAAAAGGCGCGACCATGAGTTGCAGAAATCCCCGGCGCTGGGCGAGAACGGAGGCAAGATCGTAGGTGAGAGTTCCTATGCTCCCGACCAGGCCGATTTCCCTGCGGTCAACGGTGTGCAGAGAAGAACGCAACACATCGAGCCAAACGGCATCCGGGGCAACCCGCCTCGGTTTTCGCGAATTGAACACGGCGAAGCGAGGCCGATCCGACGGGCGGCCTTTGCCGAAAAGAACCGCGGGGCACCGCGGCGCATCGGGTCGATCATACGGATTGGATAAAAACGGAGAAGCAGGCCTTAAGACTTCCATTCCCACCGCAAGAAGCTGTTCTGCCCGTTTTCGGCATGCGTCCCACCTTCTCGCGTTTACCGGAGAAAAGAACTCGCCAAGCCACGAGCGCACATCGGTTTCGGTACGGACACCGGCGTCCAGCAGGTTGGCGAAAAGGCGCTGGGCTTGGGAGCCGCGCATCTTTTCGAAGCCCCCCGTGAAGGCGGCGGCACAAAGCACGCAACAGGCGGACTCGTCGTCCAGCCGGGTAGGCCGGGAGGAAGTTACCTGCCTCCTGGAACAGGCGTGCATGTACCCGACGACATCTTCAAGTGTTTTCCCATCCAATTTCGGTACTCCTCCGGTGCTGTGCATTCACAAAACGCTTCGCCGGCTGACCAAATTTTCCCGAGACTCGATGCTCCGATACCGCTGAAAGCTCAATATACCCTGAGTCGAAGAAAGGATGGGAAGCTTTTCCTGTTGTAAGCACCCGTTGGACTGCGATCAGGGAATTTCGGGAGGCAATCTGAGTGTGGTTTCCGGTTCCATCTGAGCCCGTACTCGTTTGTTTGCGGTGCATCGCTTTCGCCGAAAATCTCTACAGGGTTCAGCCCGAAATTCCGATTTATCTGCCGTCACACCTGCTTCGGATTGTACCCACGTAAAAGCAACACTTGGCGGAAAGGATCGCAGCATGCTCCATGGAAGGTCGGATCACGGGATCACCAAGGGGCCATCGTCACGTTCTTTCTGCGGTTCTCTCATCATATTTCTGCTTATATCGTTTCTTGGACAATGTTTTCCTTCCGGGCGGTCGTTTGCAGCCGATTGGACAACTCTTGTCCAGCCCACGGGAACCCTGGTTACCGTATTGGACCCGATCCAGGTTAACGCCTATCTGGCCGGGAAGGGATATACAAATCCTCCTTTCGACACCGGGACGCGTGTAACGGATATCATCACCACCAAAGAACTCAACTTCGTGCGTGTATATTCCCCGCCCGGTAACGCCGCGGGTTCCTGGATCATGCGCGCCTCCACCATACGGGGTCTCACGCCCGCGCAGATCAAGGTCGCCTTCGCCTTACCCTCGCTTCCTACCCGCATCGTGTATGTCGCCGTGCCGGCCGGGTCTACAGTCTACACCGGAATTGCCGGCCCCATCCCGTCCTGGGGTAACGGCGGCGCGCAGCAGTCTTATCTGTACTATTACATTCCTCGGGGATCTTTTGAGCATGACCAGCCGTTGGGAAACCGGGCGCTCCTGTATGCTCCCGCACTGGGCGATACAGGAAACGCCGGCCGGGTGGCGGCTTATCTCGACGGACTTACCCCGGCCCCGTACAGTAATCTGGAAAGCGTCTACTCGGCGCTGGATTATCTGAATTACGGGGACCCTGCCCCCCTGCGTGCAGCCCTAAACCAGATCGATCCCGAACGCTACGAGGCCTTTACACGCATTGCAATCCGCAATGAACTGCTCTTTGGCAATGCCGTGGCGCAAAGAGGGAGTTTCAGCGCTGATCCGGCAACCACCCATGCGGTCGATGTCGATTCGGGTCCGTGCGCCCCGTGGGGACAGCGGGATCTCAATATCTGGTTCGGCGGTATCGGTGAATTCGGCAGCCAGGCAGATTCGGGAGATCACACCGGCTTTGCTTTCAATACCGGAGGCATAGTCTTCGGAATGAATATCCTGCGCTACGAAAAGCTGGTCCTGGGAGCCGCGACAGGGTACCTCGGCACCAACCTCGACTGGAACATCGGCGGCGGAGATGCGCACCTCGACAACACGCAGTGGGGTATCTACGGCCAATATGGAGACTCTACCGGATTCTTCCTCGATGCACTGACGGCCGGCGGCTATGAGTCGGGAACAGCCAATCGTAATATAAATTTCCCGCAGGTCGACCAGGTTGCACATGCCGATATCGACGGCTTCGATATGACGGCCCAGGTGCGCGGCGGCTACACATTCAGGATCGCGGACTGGTCGGTGTCCCCCGTGGCTGCACTCTCATACTTCCTGACTTCCCGGGACAACTTCACCGAGACCGGGGCAGACGGTCTGAACCTGAATGTCCGGTTCCGGGAAGGTCATACATTTCGAAGCCGGTTGGGCGTAAAAGCCGGAAAGCAAATTTCCATCAACGGAATGCCGGCTGCCCCTTCGCTTGAGTTGGCCTGGGCCCACGAGGCCCCTCTCGACGACCGCGCCATTGCGGCCGGTCTCTCCGGTCAGCCGGGCTCGTTCACAATTTACGGGCTAAACGGCGATATCGACAGCCTTGTGGTAAATGCGGGGCTCAGGGGTCAACTTACCGCGAATACTTCTCTATCCACCGGCTACCAGGCTGAAATCGGCGACCGTTTCACCAGCCAGCAGGTAGACGTCCGCCTTGTACACACGTTTTGAGATGTCCTGCAATACGGAAAACCCACGAAACGACGACAACTCCCGCACAACGCGCAATTCGGCACCGGATCGGAATCGAGACGTTGAGCTTTCGTAATCCGAAATTAGTTTTGACCGAGGTCCTGACTCTGTGCGCGGACAGACTCCTTGTCCAATCGCGACAACGGCCATCGGTGGTTCGCCAAGATTCACCATTTTTTACCGGTATGATTTTTTAGGGAGTTATGCAAGTATGCTTAACATAATCATGGAGGTGGTTATGGATGAAGGAAAACCGATGCCCTACCCAGCCCAACTTCGTGACAAGGCCGAGAAAAAGCTCCTCTCCCAGGAGGATTTAAAGAGCGACTCTCTTTCTTTAGAAGAAGCCCGCCGGGTCCAGCACGAACTGCGAGTGCACCAGATCGAACTGGAGATGCAGAACGAAGAACTGCGAAATGCCCAGGCGGCTCTCGAGATATCCCGAGTTCGCTACTTTGATCTCTATAACCTGGCTCCGGTGGGATACTGCACTCTTTCCGCGAATGGTCTCATCCTGGAGGCAAATCTTACCGCCGCTGCCCTGCTCGGAGTGGTGCGAGGCGAGTTGATTAATGGACGGTTCTCACGGTTCATACACACAGAAGACCAGGACATCTCCTACCTGCACTTCAAACGTGTTTTCGAGGGCGATCAACGGCAAGTGTGCGAACTGCGGGTATTGAGAGAGCACGCCGAATCGTTTTGGGCGCGCCTGGAGTCAATTGTCGGCCGCGACGAAGATGATGCGCCGATCTGCCGCATGGTGATCAGCGACATCTCCGAGGGCAAAGGCATGGAGGAAGAACTCCGCAAGTCGCGGCAGGAACTGGAGCAACGACTTGGAGAGCTGGCCGAGAACGCAAAAAACCTGCAGGAAGTAAATATCGCTTTAAAGGTCATGCTGAACCATAAGGAAAACTATCAGAAAGAATTTGGAGAAATCATCCTCTCCAACATCCGTACCCTTGTATCGCCTTATCTCGAAAAGCTCAAGAGAACGAACATGAGCAGCGCCCAGGCCACTCTGATCGAGATATTGGAATCGAATTTCGGAAAAATCACCTCTCCCTTTATCAGGACAATCGGCATCGAAGCTGCCGACCTGACCCCCACCGAACTTCAGGTTGCCGCATTCATCAGGGATGGAAAGACCACTGCCGAAATAGCCGAAATTCTTTGCGCCTCGGAGAGGACCGTCGAATCCCACAGGCTCAACATCAGAAAGAAGCTCGGTCTTCAGGGACGAGCCGCGAACCTGAGATCACATCTTTTGATGTTAACGTAAGCGTCCCGAAAGCCCGCCTGCCCGGGAATACTCCAGAGGATAGATCGGAACAAGGGGCAATTATACTGATTATTTGTAAGTATTATCTGCGAAGAAAATCCGCTTTGAAACTGCTGCCTATTGTGCGTATAGTTTAAAAAATAGTGCGAAGTCAGCAAGTTGAGGTCTATCCGGAAACCGCGGATTTGACAGCGGCAGTTTTCCGGCTCGGAAAGCTGGAATTGGTGATCGGAAAGACCGTATCCATCTATCGGTTCGATTTACATCAGACAACTCTGGTCACGAGGAGTTTTCGATGTCAGCGGTTGTTACAACCTTTAAAGTTCTTCTCGTTGAGGACGATAAAGAGGATGTCCTGTTGATTTCAGATCTTCGGCCTCAGATGGAAATGACGAGAATCACCCTGCAATGGAAGGATTGTTACGAGGCCGGACTGGAAGCAATCCTGACTTCGTCTTTCGATGCCTGTCTTTTGGACTACCACCTGGGCGCTCGGAATGGACTGGAATTCCTCAGAGAGGCAATCGAAAAAGGCTGCAAAACGCCCATCATCTTCCTCACGGGAGTCGGGGGCTCCGACCTGGACCGGCAGGCAATGTTGTCCGGCGCGGCGGACTACCTCCCCAAAGGGGAGCTTAGCGCCTCCTCTCTGGAGAGGTCCATTCGCCACGCCGTCGAAATCTGGAGATCCAAAGCAGAATTACGAAAACTCACATCGAAGCTTCTTACCGCCCAGGAGGAAGAGCGAAAGAGGCTCGCATCGGAACTCCACGACAGCGTTGGGCCAACGCTCGCCGCTCTTAAATGCCAGGTTGAAATGGCAATCCAACTCAAAAACAATGGCGCTTTATCCGCTGCCGTAAACCACCTGGGCCAGTTCGTCCCCTTGCTGCAGCGCTCGATCGATGAAATCAGGAAAATCTGCAACGGTCTGAGACCTCCCATGCTGGATGATTTGGGGCTTCTTACCTCGATAGATTGGATGCGGAAGGAGTTCATGAAGCTTTACCCCACAATTTTCGTCGAATTCGACCCCAAAATTGAGGAAGAAGAAATCCAGGAACGATTGAAACTATCCATTTTCAGAATTGCGCAGGAGGCGCTCAACAACGTTGCGAAGCACAGCGGGGCCGAGTGGGTCGACATAGGGATTTTAAAAAACGAAGGCCATGTAAATCTGATTATAGCTGATGACGGTATCGGCATGGATTCTTCCTCAGGGAAGCCATCTCGAACCCTTGGTCTGATTGGCATGAGGGAACGGGCCGAGTTGACGGGTGGGAGCCTGTCGATAAAATCCGCCCGGGGGGATGGGACAACCATCGTTGCCTCATGGCCGATCGAGAGTTCCGATATTCCCGGCAATGGAGATAAGCCGGCATCGGTCCCCCGGAAACATTTCCTGTAGAATTGGCTTCCATGCCAACTCAGATTCCTGATGATGTGACAAAAACAGGAAGAGGGGGACGAAAGACCCGTCCCCCTCTGCTCCATTCCAAACGATCGAGTCTGGATGGTTAATTTCCGGCGCTGTTCCGGGGAGTGGCGACAACCGTCGGACAGGTCGCTCCCTCGCTTCCCGGCGCCCCGATAAAACCCGTATAAGCCGCGCTGCAATAGGTCGGTGCGGGATTCACGACAGCAGCCGAACAAGTCGCCCCTTCGCTTCCCGGCGCCCCGATGAAATTCGTATAAGCCGCATTGCAGTAGACAGAAGTTGTCGCCGCACCCGCCGGCAAAGCACTCAGACCGAGAAAACCGACCATGCCCAAAACAAACAGAGTTGCTGCTACCTTTTTCATTTTGTTCTCCTTTAGCGTATTGAGTTTGTTCATTTCCTATTCATTGCCTCAGTTACCCGACTAAAGAAGCAATACAGATGCCAAAGAAAAAATTTTTTTACAACATGCTGATTATACAGATTATTTTAAATCTTAAGCGACCCAGCCGATTTCCTGCGGGCTGAAATTGTGGAAATATGCTATATTTTTTTGGGAAATATCCTCTTTTGACGATTTCCGTAAAAACCGGGGTAAGGTAACGCATTATGACAGTAAATGAATACGAGTTCTTTCGGGATGCCACCTTGCGAATTTGCGGCACCCTCGATATAGAGAAGGCATTGTTTCACTGCCTGCAGCATCTTCGGTCGTTCATACCGGCCACCCATGTGGCGCTAGCCCTGTTTGAACCGGGTTCGGGAAACCTTGTGCCTAAGCTTCTCATCGACCATCTTGGCGACCGGAAATCCCTGCCCCCCATCCCGCTGACCAGGGCATCGGCCGATTACGTCAAGTCGATCGCAGCGACCGGCAAGGTGGTAACCATCGACCGGACGGAGGATAACTGCGTGACGAGGGACCTTCGGCCGTATATCGACTTTGCGAACCACTCCGCTCTGGTCATGGACCTGGGCATGGAAGGCGAAAACATTGGCGCCTACATTGTGCTGGCAGAAGGCAGCGAGGTCTTCGCCGAAAAGCACGCAAAAATGGCTTCGCTCCTGCGGGGGCCATTTTCCATCGCAGTCTCCAATGCTTTGCGCTATGAAGAGCTCGAAAAACTAAAAGACCTTCTTCATGCCGAAAACCGGGAACTGAGCCACCAGTTGCGAAGACGCACTTCAGGCGAGGAGATCGTCGGCGCCGAATTCGGTCTTAAGGAAACCATGGCGCTGGTGAGGCAGGTCGCACCTCTCGACAGTCCGGTGCTCCTGCTGGGAGAGACCGGTGTAGGCAAGGAAGTCATCGCCAACGCCATTCACGCCGTCTCCTCCCGGAAAGACGGTCCCCTGGTCGCCGTAAACTGCGGAGCCATCCCCGACAATCTTTTGGACAGCGAACTGTTCGGGCACGAAAAGGGGGCTTTTACGGGCGCCATAGCCCAAAAGAGAGGCTATTTCGAGCGAGCCGACAGGGGGACTATTTTCCTCGATGAGATCGGAGAACTGCCCCCCCAGGCTCAGGTAAGGCTCCTGCGTGTGCTTCAGAGCAAAACGATCGAGCGAGTGGGCGGAACGAAGACCGTCACGGTGGATGTGCGCATCATTGCCGCAACCCACAGGGACCTGGGGGAGATGGTCAGATCCGGGGCCTTTCGGGAGGATTTGTGGTTTCGCCTGAATGTATTCCCCATAGCGGTTCCGCCTTTGCGAGACCGCAAGGAGGACATCCCGGCCCTGGTCCATCACTTTATCGAACGAAAATCAAAAGAGCTCAAAATCTATCCGCAGCCTTCGATTGCCGCAGAAGAGATGGAGCATCTCAAAGCCGCTCACTGGCCCGGCAATGTGCGGGAACTGGAAAACCTGATCGAACGCGAACTGATCCACAGCCGGGGCAGGCGGAACAACGGGCGGCTGCATTTCGATCGTCTCGACATACCCGGGAAGACGGAAGGAACTCTCATCGAGCAGGGAGGGGAAGCGGAGATGCTCACGCTCGACGAACTCGTCTCCCGGCACATACGCAAGACGCTGCAAAGAACACAAGGCAGAATCAGCGGCCCGAAGGGAGCAGCCCTTCTTCTCGGAGTAAACCCACACACGCTTCGAAGCCGCATGGAGAAACTGGGCATTCCCTTCAATTCCGAATTGCGCTCCGAGGCGCGAGGACGAAGCGGGGCAGGGCCATAAACGCTAACTCAGAAGCTCAATCGTGCTCGGCATTCCATACGGGCCTGCCTTCTTCAAGTAATTCAACTACTGCCCGACACGGGAAGAATTGAGCCGCCCGATTGCCTTCCATCCGTGTTCATCTGTGTCCATCCGTGTCACCCGCTTTTCTAAAAACTCTTCGACACGGATGAACACAGATGGACACGGATAGTTAGCGCTTATGGGGGGGCCGAGGGACCCCCGGCAGCATTGATCCGCCCCCCTCTTCTGTCCCGGCCAACCCGCGAAGCAATCCGGCTGCGGCGACTCGCCGCCCTTAAAGGCCGCGGCTGATTTTTACGGCGCAAAGTTTGCCGCACATGGAGCAGCCTTCGCGATCCTGGGTAATCTGAAGACGTTTTTTGACCAGTTCGGGATCGATCGCCTCGCGCACCATCCCCTCCCAGTCCAGGTCGCGCCGGGCGATCGACATGCGCCGGTCGGCCTCCGCAGCTCCCGGGAGCCCCTTGGCGATATCGGCCACGTGGCCTGCGATACGCGAAGCCATAACCCCCTGGTAGACGTCCTCGGCGTTGGGAAGGCCCAGGTGTTCGGCGGGGGTGACGTAGCAGAGATAATCGGCCCCGGCGGCCCCGGCGATCGCCCCCCCGATGGCCGAGCTGATGTGGTCGTAGCCCGCGGCGATATCGGTCGGAAGCGGCCCGAGAATATAGAAGGGGGCGCCTTCGCACAGCCTTTTCTGGAGCAGCACGTTGGCGGTGATCTGGTTCAAAGGCACATGGCCCGGACCTTCGATCATGACCTGGACGTTTCTTTTCCGCGCCCTTTTGGCCAGATCGCCAAGGATCATCAACTCTTCGAGCTGCGGCCCGTCGGTAGCGTCGGCAATGGCACCGGGCCGAAAGCCGTCTCCCAGGCTAAGCGTTACATCATATTTGTACGCTATCTCCAAAAGATCGTCGTAGTACTCGAAGAGAGGGTTTTGTTTGCGGTTTCTGCGCATCCAGTTCATGAGAATCGATCCGCCCCGGCTCACACACGGCATGATGCGCTCGTAGGATTCGAGTTTTTTTACCGAATCGAGCGTCACCCCACAGTGCACCGTAATGTAGTCGATTCCTTTTTCGCACTGAAATTCGATGCTTCGAAGAAGCTCGTCTCCTTCCATCGTATCGAGCGCCCGGTGTTTACTAACCATCTCGGCGGCCACCCAGTAAAGAGGCACGGCCCCCACCATTACCGGAGAGGTTTCGAGGAAAAACTCCCGGAAGGCGGGAAGGTCCTTCCCGGTGGAAAGATCCATTATGGAATCGGTCCCCGCCCGCAGGGCCGCTTCGAGCTTCTCTTTTTCGAAGTCGAGTGAACAGCACTCTCCGCTGGTTCCCAGGTTGGCGTTTACCTTGGTCTTGAGGCCCCTGCCGATAGCCCTGGGAACCGAAAACGAATGGTTCACATTCTTGGGAAGAACGGCCAGGCCGGCGGCAATCGACTCCCGAAGCTCTTCGGCTGAAGCCGGTTCGTTTTCGACCGCCTTTTTCATCTCTTCAGTGATTATTCCCGCTCTGGCGGATTCAAGCTGCGTAGCCATAGATTTTTCTCCGTGACAAAAAGGCGGGGGAACTCGCATAGAAGGCTGGGGGCAAGTTTTAAGGACCCCGAAAAGGAAAAGGCCGCTCCAAAAGAACAGCCCCTGGAAAAGCTTCTTTTTTCGCCGTTCCTCCGCCAGCATTAACTGGATCAGGTTCCAAGGGTATCGATCTCAGCTCCCGCTCCGAGAGCACCCCCCGGCTAGTTTTAGATAAGATAATATACTAAAATTATGGGGCAGGCAATCAGTCAATTTGATCCGGTGGAGTTCCCAAAGTACATTCCTTGGCTCATTTCCTGGCCGGGAAAGATTCGAGAGCTATGAATCATGGATTGGCGATTTCTGACTCGGAGATGATGCGCCTGATCTCAACGGGTGTGATATCCGACTGTTAATACCATCCCACAAGTCTTCAACCGGGGACGTCATGCCGCTTCGAGCTTCACTCCAGCCTTGCCGGAAGCTTTCCGAAGCCGATTTCAAAGTCACACTCTCTCGGAAAGCACGCATACTTTGCAGCAAAAACGGCAAATACTCTTCCGGTAATGCATCAATTTCCGCAAGTGCCTCATTACGGCAGTTTTTGGTGGCGACATTCATGTGAAGCCTCCTTTTGCCCAACTATAAATTTTATACTAAAACTATGGGGCAGGCAATACCGTAGAGGGGAAGCTTGGGATGCGTTCTCGGGATGGATTCTAATCGTCGATACTGTTCTTCCCGATCAAGGCGAGAACCTTATGAAAAACGCGCCCAGCCGCATCTAATGCCTCCGAAGCATCCTCATTATTTGGCAGGACATCCGGAAGGCTGCCCGGCAAAGCATCCGGGTAACGAGTGGGCAGGTAAAAGCGATCAAGCAGCGCTATTCCCAGTTCGACGGGAAAGGGATTCGGATCCAGCAGTCTGAGCAGATCCCCCAAAAGATGTGTGCGCGGAGCAAGCTTGCCCTGCAGCGTCAACAAGGCTTTGATGGCCTTCTCAACGCACTGCTGGCTGTGAAAGCAGACTTGATTGTAGATGGCCTCCCGCATAGCCAGTTCACCCATATGCAGATCCTCGGCGGCGAATTGGAGCCAACGCTCACTTTCCGCTGTCATAGAGCACCTGCCCCTTCCCCACTATCTCATCTCTCACGAACGCGCGCTCGCGGGAAAGACGTTCGAACTCAGCAGGAGTATACACAAGGATATCCGCACCAACCCGCAACTGGAGTAGCTGCATTACTTCTTTAGTGCGATCCAAAAAACGCCGTTTCGTTGCTTTAATGACCACCAGGTCCAAGTCCGACCATTCCCCTGTTTCACCATGGGTCATCGAGCCGAACAGCAACACCTTTTGTGCTTTATACCCGTCGATCAGCAAAGGCAAACAACGTTGTAGTTCCGACTCTAAAACCTCGCGTCTTCCTGTTGCCATAACAATTGCCCCTTGCAATAACCCGCATACCAGAGACCAATGGTAAATCACTGCGGCCACAAACGCAATGTTCCAAGAATTATCTTATATGAAAATCGCACTTATGCGAAGAGCGCAGGAGTCCCCATACCGGGCGCTAAGCCGGTTTGCGCTCCGAACTCCTGATTGGCATTCGCCCTTCCAAATCCTACGGTTTTTGACTCTGCACCTCGAACTGTGCTAAATTCCGAAATGGAACCAAATTGCCACCGGGCGGCTGTCATTTAGACAGGAGGCCATGCATGCCGACGATAACAATCAAAAATATTCCCGAAGATATCTATGCGAGGATAAAGGAAAGCGCTTTCGAGCACGGGCGCAGCATAAACGGCGAGGTCATTTATCTGCTGAAACGAGCCTGTCATGGCCGGCGAATCGATTTGGAGCTGTTTTTGGAAAAAGCCGAGGCAATACGAAATAAGTTCGTCGTCCCGCCGCTGACCGATCAGGTTTTGAGAGACGCAAAGCGGGAGGGCAGCCCTTGATCGTCGTCGATACGAACGCGATTGCCTATTTGCTCTGCTAGTCACTTCCGACACCAAATTACTGAATGCTTTTCCTTCGATAGCCATTTCACCCGACAATTTCGTATCCTGAAAAAAGGTCTTACGAGGTAGAAAAAGTCCATGGAAAACATCGATTGCGATGTGCTGGTGGTCGGAAGCGGCGCGGCGGGGCTCCGGGCGGCGATTTCGGCCAGGGAGGCCGGACTGAGTGTTGCGGTCCTTTCGCGGGGCACCCCGGGCAAGGGGACCTGCACGGGGATAAGCGAAGGGGTGGTCGGAGGCGCAAGCCCCGACAGGGCCTCCATACGGACCCATCTGGAGAAGACTCTTCTTTCCGGGCGCGGGATAAACCGACGGGATCTCGCCGAAATCCTGTGCGAGGAGGCGCCCGAACGAGTCGCAGAACTTCTGCAGTGGGGAATAAAGGCCGAGATCACAGCAGGCTTCCTCTTCGCTCAGGGCCGCGCCCATGTTTTGGGCGAAGAAATCGTGCGCTGTCTTCTGCAGAAAGCCCGTGAGCTTGGCGTGCGCTTTATCTCCAGGATCACCGCGGTGGCGCTCAGCGCCGAAAGCGGCTCATGGGGACTTTTGGGGCTCTATGCATCGGGCGAGTGGGCCGCAGTAAGCGGTTCTGCCGTGGTCCTTGCGACCGGGGGGGCCTCCTCGCTCTACCTTCGAAACGACAATCCCGGCCACATGCTGGGAGAGGGCTGCCGTCTTGCCCTCCATGCCGGCGCGGCCATCGCGGACATGGAATTTGTTCAGTTCTACCCCCTGTGCCTTGCCGAACCGGGACACGGCCCCCTGATCGTCCCCCCCCGGATCGCCGACAAGGGGCTCCTGGTAAACGAGCGGGGCGAAAATATCCTGGAAAAATACGGAATCGAGGAGCGCCCCGCGGCCGCACAGGCCCGGGACCGCCTCTCGCAGGCACTTTTCCGCGAAATTTACAGGCAGGGGCAGACAGTTTCCCTCGATCTGCGCTCCGTACCCGAAAACCAATGGCAGACGGATTCGCTCCGGCAGGTCCTGGGGGTGCGCTGCGGCGGCTTGCAAAAACCGTTGCGCGTAGCTCCCGCAGCGCACCACACGATGGGTGGGATCGTGATCGATCGCGACTGCGCAACGTCTGCGTCCGGACTTTTCGCTGCGGGAGAATGCGCCGGAGGCCTGCATGGGGCGAACCGCATGGGAGGAAACGGGCTGTGCGAGGCGCTGGTCTTCGGCGCACGCGCGGGAAGATCGGCCGCAAACTTCGCCGCAGGAGCCGGCGGGCGGAAGCCGAATGTGGACACGGTGGAAGAACTGCGCCTCGAGTGGGGCTCCCTCCGCCTGAGCGAACCCGACCTCTTTCCCAGACTCCAGCGGGTCATGTGGGAATGCGGCGGAATCGTAAGAGACCGGGCCGGCCTTCTCCACGGCCAAAGTCAGGTGCTCGAAATTGCCGCAAGCATCCGCGATTTTCCCGGGGAAACAGGCCAGGGAGCCGCAATCGAGCTTCTTTCGGCAGCAAGAATTGCGTGGATACTCCTCAAGGCCGCCCAAAAAAGAACGGAGACAAGGGGCGCGCACTGCAGGGAAGACCACCCGGACCAGGACGACCTCCATTGGCGCGGCCGCCTCGAAGTCCGCCAAACGCCGAAGGGCGACGCCTGGGAGTATTTCCCCGGCTAAAAGATGACCTGGAGCACAGAATCAGCCTTGCGGAGCCGCTCTTCGATTCTTCGCCGGTGTTCTTCGCCCAGACCTCCGGATTTGTGGATGTCGTGCAGCCGCCCGGTTGCCTCCATGAGTCCGGCGAAAGCCGCAGGCGTGTCGAGATCGTTATTCATGGCCTCCTCGAAGCAAACCTTGAGCGAATCGATGAGCCCTTCTACAACCTGGTTTTCCCGGGTCTTTCCGGCGCCGCCCCCGGACACCAGATCGTGTACCGTTTCCCGAAACGCGTTGAGCTTGGCGCCCTTTTCCGCGGCTGCGTCGAGATTGAGGTTCAGCCTTTTGCGGCGTTGTTTCGAGAGGAGGTAAAACCGGATCTGCTCCCAGGAAAAGCCCCGCTCGATCATGTCTCCGGGATAGACTATGTTGCCGATGCTCTTCGACATTTTCTTTCCCTCCACCAGGACGTGTTCCCCGTGGAGCCAGTAGCGCGCCAACTCCACACCCGATACCGATTCCATAACGGCGATATTGTAATCGTGATGCCTGTAGAGGTTATCTATGCCGCCGCAGAATATATCCAGCGAATACCCGAGAGTCTGCGATATCATCGCCGGGTCCTGAATGTTCCAGGAAGGCCTCCCCCTGCCGATTTCAGTATCCCAGCAGACCTCATCGCCATCCCCGCACCCATGCCACAGGATGAAATCGCCGAGGTTCCACCTGCGGCCCGTATAGGTGTCCTGCTTGAAACGTTTTTTTGTCTTGGGCCACCGGCTCATGTCCAGTCGAAACAGTTTCCCGAAATCCTTGAATTTCAGGGGATCGAAAAAAATGTCGCCCTCGTGTCGATACGCATAGCCCTTTTCGAGCAGCCGGGCAATCAGGTGGGCGGATTGCTCAACACTTGTCGACGAACGCGGTATGCGCTGGGGCAACTCGATTCGCAACCGAGCCGCTTCCTCGAAAAAACGCTCGGCGTTTCCGCCGGTCAATTCTCCTACCGGTACGTTTTTCCCGACCGCTTCATCTATGGCCTTGTCTTCGATATCGGTCAGATTGATGACCCGCTCGACCCGGTGGCCCAGGTAGCCGAGGTATCTCTGGAGCACATCCTCCCAGATAAACGTTCGGTAATTGCCAATATGGGGCGCACTGTAGATGGAAGGGCCGCAGGTAAACATCCTGATCGGACTGCCAAGGGGAGTAAAGAGTTCCGTCTGGCGGCTCATCGTGTTGTAAAGCTCGAGCATCGGTTCTATCTCCGTATGAAACCAGGGGAAAAGCGCAACAGGGACCCGATCAGGACCAGGTACTCACGAACGGGCAGTATACTCTTTCAGGGGTTTTAAATTTAGAACGATTCCATATCTTTGTAAAGCTTGATTGGAAGCCCACCGAGGCTTCCCTTTTTCTTTTTACCTTTTCCGTATCAGCACCCTTCGGACCCTTCGCCCCTCCATCTCGACCACTTCGAAGCCGTAGCCGCAGCACTCGAAGGAATCCCCCACGACAGGGACCCGCCGCAGCTGTGTCATAACAAACCCGCCAAGGGTCCTGAAAAGGCCTGCCCCTTCGCCCGGCAGTTTCTGGATATCGAGAAAGGCGGTCAGTTCATCCGCCGGGAGCATGCCTTCGATCAGCCAGCTGTTTTGCTCCCCCGGTACGATATAGGGTTCCTCGGGCGACTCGGCCGATGCGATATCGCCAACGACGGCCTCCAGGATGTCGGTAAGAGTAACGAGCCCTTCAATGGTACCATACTCGTCGACCACCAGGGCCATCTGCAACCCGGACTGCCTGAAGCTCGCGAGCACTTTGAGAGCATTTGCGCCTTCATGAACGAAGATCGGTTTGTGCAGGGAGGCCTTGAGATCGAAAGGTTTTCCGGCAAGACAGCGCAAGGCGAGGTCGCGAACATGCACAACCCCTTGGATATTCCCCGGTTTCTGCCTCACAGGGAACCTGGCGTAAGGATGGCGGGAGATCTTGCGTATCGTCTTCTCCGGAGAATCGTTCATCTCGAGCCACACGATCTCCTTTCGGGGCGTCATCATCACGCCCACGCGGCGCTCCCCGAGCCGGAAGACCCTTTCCACCATGTCCTGCTCGGCTTCCTCCAGGACCCCGGCCTCGGTTGCCTGGTCGATGAGTATGCGGATTTCTTCCGCGGTCACGGGGGACTGCCTGGTCTGGGCAAATCCAACGAGCCGCAGGGCATAGTCGGTGGAGGCATTCAACACGTGAATGACGGGGGCTGCGAGCACGGAGAGCTTCGCCATGGGTTTGGCGATAGCCGCCGCGATACTTTCGGGGGCGTACACCGCGATTCTTTTGGGAATCAGTTCGGCAAGGAGCGAGAAATAGGTGATGAGGCCAACGACTATCGTCAGGGAAACCGAGTGACCGTACGGGCCGATGTAGGGAAGGGTGTCAAGCCTTCGAGCAAGGATTTCGGCCAGGCTTGCACCGCCAAAAGCCCCACTCAAAACGCCGATGAGCGTTATGCCTATCTGAACAGTCGAAAGGAAATGGTGCGGGTTGCGAGCCAGTTCCAGGGCGGCGGCCGCATTCGAACTATCCTCCTCGGCCCGCCTTTGCAGGCGGGTTTTGTTCGAAGACATTACGGCCAGTTCGGACATCGCCAGAAAGCCGTTGACGAGAATGAGGAGCAGAAGAATTACGATGTAGACGATTACCCAGAACATCTGCCCTTCCTCATTGGCTGCAGGAGGCCGGTATTAAAGATAGAGCGAAGAGCGTCAAAGCTAAAGGGCGGCCGGCCGGCGGTTATCCGGCCGGACACCCCGCCCCGGAGCTTATGCCTGCAGGGCCACGGAAACAGCCTGGGCGCCCTTATCCCCCGGTTCTTCGATAAAGGTCACAGCGCTTCCGACGTTTAACACCTCGAATTTACCGTCCAGGACGGAATTTTCGTGAAAATAGACTTCACGCCCCTCCGCGGTGGCGAGAAACCCGTAGCCTTCTTCGGGAAATAGCCGGATCACCCTGGCCACCGGCTTTTCGAAATGGGTTTTCACCTCGCCTTTTTGACGCTTCGAGTATTCCTTGAGCTGCCGCTGGGCAGTTTCAAACGAGTTTACGATTGCCACGCGCAGGTCCTGGTCGGGTTCTCTTTTTACGATCAACTCCCCGCCGGGAACCGTTATGTCCAGCCTCACATTGTAGGCCATACCGCTTCGCTGGCTGCGGTGAGGCATGTCGATCCTCACCCGGCAGCCAATGATATGATCGTAGATTCGATCGAGTTTGGAAGCTTTCTCCCGAATGAGTTCTTCGGTTTCCTCGTTCAAACGCACGTCGCGCGCACTGATATCGAGCGGTATTTTCATAAGATCCTCCTTGTGATGCTTTGTTGCTACGAAGACAGGCTCCCGGCAAGGGCGAACGGGGAGCAAAAACCTCGAAACGCAAAACTCTCAGTCCTTCAGCCTGGAAACAATCTTGCTCCGCGTTTCCAGGGTTCGGTGCACCGGGCACCGGTCGGCGATTTCGAGCATCCTCTCCCGGGTGGGTCCGTCAAGGTCGCCCTGCAACTCTATTTCCCTTTCAATATAATCTATTCTGCTTCTCGGGTCTTCACAATCCTGACAGTCCTCTGCGTGTATTTTGCTGTGGCTGAGCCGCACCACCGCAGCGTCCAGGGGCAGTTTTTTGTGGTCCGCATACATTCTGAGAGTCATTCCCGTACAGGCGCCCAGGGCTGCGACCAAAAGATCGTAGGGCGTGGGCCCGGAGTTTGCCCCCCCCACCGCCTCTGGTTCGTCGGCGACAAGCCTGTGGCCGCCGGCTATGATCTCGGTCCGAAACCCCGCCCTGCCAGTGCGCGTTGTCACGCGGGTATCTCCCGGTTCGGGCAGGAGAGATTTTTCCTCCGGTTTGGCCAGATACTTCGCCGCCCAGGCCGCCAGAACCGAACCGGCGTAGAGCGAATCCTCGCGGCGAGAGAGCAGGTGATCGGCCCTGTCAAGCGAGATGAAGCTTTTCGGATGGTGTGCGGCCATAAAGATTTTGGCCGCCTGATCGATCGAAACGATCCGGTCTGCCGGAGAGTGGAATATCAGAAGCGGTTTCCGAAGGTTGCGAATCGACTCCTTCATATTTTCGTGCCTGAGAGAATCGAGAAACTGTTTTCTTATCTTGAACTTTTTTCCATCAATTGCGATCTCGGTTTCGCCCAGGGTTTCAAGCCGTTCGACCGTGGCTCCATCCAGGAAGCTCAAGGGGCCTGCAAGCTCGGCGGGCGCCGCAATGGTTGCAACCGCCTCGACCGAGTCGATTCTGTGAGCGGCCTGAATCACCGCAGCCCCTCCCAGAGAATGGCCGATCAAAAGCCTTGGCGCCTCATAGTGCTTTTCCAGAAACTCTGCGGCACAAACCAGGTCCTCCACATTGGTCGAAAAGCTCGTTTCCGCAAAATCGCCTTCGCTCTCCCCGATCCCCGTAAAATCGAACCGCAAGACGCCAATACCGTGCAACGCCAGCGCCCTGTCGATGTTTACGACCGCATTCAGGTTTTTGGTACAGGTAAAGCAGTGGGCAAAAAGCGCAAAGGCGCTCGGTTTTTCGTCAAGCGGCAGATCCAGACGAGCGGCCAACCGCTTGCCTGCCCTGTTCTCAAAATAGAGTTTTTCAAATTGCATGATCTCCTCCGCTCCCGATTCGTAGAGAAACCATAATCATTATGTCATGGAGTTAATTTTCTTGCGTTAAAAAAAGAATACAATTAGAATGCCAAACACAATTGTTGGCATTTTTCTTATACATTTGGACGGTTTGAAAAGGGAGGGGCTTAGGGATGAAAAAAGGCAAGTTGGTTTCGTGTCTGGCCGTTACGGCCGCTATTATCTTATCCGCAACGCTGCTGGCAATGGCTGCGCAGCAACCGCCGGCAACAATCACCATCAAACCTTCCATCTGGAAAACATTTACCAAGCCCCCCGTGACGTTCAGCCACGAGATGCACGTCACCAAAGACAAGATCGCCTGTAATACATGCCACATGGTCTACAAAAACGGCGTAAACGTCTGGAAGGTCGGCGACCCGGTCGAAAAATGCGAGAAGTGCCACAATGAGCCGACGACCCAGAACGAATTCATGCTTTCCCCGGATAAGAAAAAGCTCAACCTCAAGCTGTCGTTTCATACGCTTTGCATTGGTTGCCACCGGAAGATAAAGAACCAGCATCCGACAGTCAATGCCCCCATCGTATGCGCGGGATGCCACAAGCCCGCAGCCGCCAAATAGGGGACACCGTCTATAGCTTGTCAGGTCGAAGTGCCCGCGCACTGAAGGCGCGGGCCCTTTAATTACACCCCTGCCGAACCTCTCCGGCGCTTTTATCTTGCGAGCGCCCCTGCGCACCCTTCCGACATCCCGTGAAACACTGCCTCGTCACGATTAATACCAAAAGCTCTTTTACTCTCTATTACTTGTGTTATGATCGCCCAAGGTGTACGAAGGCATCCTTATTGACCGTGATGCGGTCTCCTTCCTTTGGCGCCTGAAACGACTTTGCAGAGAGGAATCCAAAATGCGAAGACTGCATCTCTCAAAGTATCTGTGCGGCTTTCTCTATGTTCTCTTTATTTTCCAACTACTCCCGACAGCAGCCCCGGCACAGAACGTGGATTTTTCCGGCACCTGGAATTTTAACAGTTTTCGCTCCGGCCCCGGCGCCCCGTGGTGGGAGCGAGGCACCGTGACCGTAGCCGCGGACGGGACCTTCACCGGCACGGGCGTACAAAGCACCGGCGCCTCGGCTTCCCTGGCAGGATCTTTTTCGACCCCCTCCAACGGCATCGTCATGAGCCTCAACGCTCAGTCCTCCACCGCCCAGTGCATGACCGATTCCACCTACTCCACCCTCACCTGCACGGCGACCCTGTCCGATGGCTCCTCCAATCTCATGATACTCACGCGGCAGCCCTCCTCCCCCTCCCTTGCAAGCCTTGTCGGAACGTGGGAAGGAAGCGTTTTGTCTTCCAACCCGAATTCCTCGTGGGAAAGGGCGAGCGAGACCGTAAACTCCGATGGGACATTTACCGAGTCCTATACAAAGAGCGACGGGACGACCGGCGGGAGCTCCGGGACGCTTGCCATTTCCTCGGACGGCGTGATTACATGCGCCTCCGGGGCATGCATGGACCCGAGCTACCAGTCCTTTCTAAACGGGGCCTCCACCGTCATGGTAGGAACGAGCGGCGCCACGGCATCGGGAGATGAGGCCAAACTGCTTGTTTTCACAAAGAAACCGGCCTCTATTTCGATAACCGGCCTCTCCGGCTTCTGGGAAGTGAGCAGCCTCGCCTCAGGTCCCAAGGGGCCATGGTGGCAAAGCGGTATTCTTTATATCAATACGGATGGGACCTGTTCTTTCAACGGTACGGCAAGCGACGGGACGGTAACGACCAACCAGGCCGGAAGCGTTTCGATCTCCTCGGACGGGGTGATAAGTCTCAGCCTGGGCAACACACAAGTGGGATACGTCGATCCGAACATGGATGTGATGGTTCTGACGACTACCTGGCCGGATGGGGCAACGCAACAGATTTCGATCCTGACAAACGCCTATTCCTATTTCCCGAATTCCTCCGCGGTAGCAACGGTCGGAACGCCCACAACCAGTGTGCCGTCAACGAATTCCTATTCCCCCTATGCGGCGGGAACGGGAGCTTTTGGCGCGCCCCAATCAAACACCTCGACAAATCCCGCGTCCGCTGCCCGAAGCCCTGGAGGCGCAAGCGCAGCGAAGTCGGCGCGAGGCGCCGCTCTAACGGGTCCTTCGGGCGAAACCGAAACTGGTTCGGCCCCGGCGCTTCAACCCGCCGGCAGCCAAACGGCAGCCGCACCCCATCTCCCCGCAGCCAATTATCACGCGTTAATCCGACCGACCGTTCCGGGGGCGCCTACGATCGTTACCGTAACCCCCGGCAACTCCCAGGCGCTGGTCAACTTCAAGCTTCCCTCCCGTGACGGCGGCCAGCCGATAAGCAGCTGCACCGTCACCGTCGAACCGGGAGGCGCGACCACTACGCGCGTCGGAAGCCCCATACGGGTATCCGATTTACAAAACGGCATCTCCTACACCTTCTCGGTAACAGCAGCAAACAAGGTCGGGGCGGGGCCTCCTTCGGACAGTTCGAAGACGATAACCGTCGGAAGGCTCCCCACTGCTCCGAAAATCGTGAAAAACACCGGGACCAGTGCGCCGTCAACCACCTCCGGAACCGTTACGCCGAAGTGATCCGATAGAACAATGGCGTTCGACGGACCGCGCACAAAGCAAAGGCCGCCGGCTCCCAGCGGGGAGACCGGCGGCCTCTTTTACCAATTTTCGTCCTGACGACAGGACAAAAGCACACTAGATTTCTTCGACAGTGATCGCGCCCTGCTCGCAAACTTCCACGCAGCTCTCGCAACCCAGGCACTCATCTTCGTTTACCGCTTCAGCTTTGCCGTCCACAAGCTCGTAGACATCAACGGGGCATACATCCACGCATTCGGCGTCACCAGTGCATTTGTCCTTGTCAACCGTCACTTTGAAGCTCATTTGTTCCTCCACTTGGTTTTATAGAATAAAAACAATCGCCTTCAGGAATTGCTTTCAGTTCCGTTGTTACCGCTCGCCGGCACGCCTTTTCGTACCCTTATCGAACCCCAAAGTCAAGCCGGAAATAGCAAAATACGACCACAGAAAAAAAGCTGGTTTGCACAGGGTCGGAAGGAAATACATGGGGAAACTTTCGACGCACACGGGAAGGTTTGGAATGAGAAGATAAGACAGAAGAATTTTTAGACAGCGAGATCTTTCGGCGGAACAAAAACCGTTTCCGCCGAAAGATCACCGCGTCAAAGATCGATCCGGAATGACTAGACGCACCCGGTCGGTTTGGGCAAACCGGCCATCTTACATGCGCCCTTGCCCGGTCCCGACGGGAAAAGCTCATAGATGTACTTGAGCTTGTAGCCGGTAACCTTGGTCAGAATACGCACCATCGGGGCGATTCCGTGTTTCCGGTAGTAGTCCTGGAGCACATGAATGACCGCCCAGTGCTCGTCGGTCAGATCTGCGATTCCTTCGGAGGTCTTTACATAATCGACCCACTCAGGGCTCCACGCATCGAAGCTGGCGATGAAGCCGTCTTCGTCCACCTCAAAAGTTTTGCCTTTGAATTCAATCTGGCCCATCAATTATCCTCCTTCAATAGACCACAGGTAAGCTCCGGGATTCAGGCCGGACGCAGTCCAGCCCGCAATCGACGGAAATTGTTGCTTTAAGCCTCTTGAATGACTCCGCAGCCCCCGCAACACCACGGGCCCACATTTCGTTGCCCACGGCGTGAAGGTGCGAATATGATGCAAGAACGTTCTTATAGCACAAACCGTCCCAACCGGCTATGACACCATGTCCTTTCTCCAATCGAAAGGTGAAGGGGAAAGAACCCGGCTCCAGGCAGCCGGCAATGCCCGAATAGTGGAACTCGTGCCCTCGCAGGATAGTGCCCACCGGAAAAAACGGATTGGCACCCACACAGCGCATCATGGTGTAGCCATGCCCCTGCGGCTTTGTCTCGAGAGAAATCTCGAAGGGGAAGACACCGCTCATGGGGAAAAAATGATCCCCGCGGCGAATCCCACTGCATAAAAACATCAGCCCGCCGCATTCGGCATAAATCGGCATGCCGGCCTCGGCTGCGGCTTTGACGGAGTCGCGAAAGGTCTGGTTGGCGGCCAGCTTTTCCAGATGGGTTTCCGGGAATCCGCCTCCGATATACAAGGCGTCAATCTCTGGCAAGGGAGCGTTTTCGAGGCTGGAAATCCAGACAAGAGAGGCCCCATTTGCCTCAAGCGCTTCAAAGTTCTCCGGGTAATAAAACTGAAAGGCCGAATCCCGGACAATTCCGATTCTCACTCCACGGGCGGGGCTTTTCGCACACTCTGCCCCCGCAGGCGCGGGAGAAGCCACAGGAGAGGCCGACTGCGCCACTTCCCACAAACCACGCAGATCGAGGTGGTGGCTCATGACATCTGCAGCCGCCCAAACGGCCCGCGAAACATCTTCGGCCTCCTCCGCCGGAACCAGTCCCAGGTGCCTTTCGGGGAAAAAGTTCCGCGCCTGCCTGGGGATGGCTCCCAGGACGGGGATTCCGCAATACTGTTCAATCGAATCCCTCAGCACGGTCTGGTGCCTCTTACCCGACACCTGGTTCAAAATCACGGCCGCGATCTGTACGTCGGGATCGAGCTTTTGGCATCCCAGCACCAGCGCGGCAGCCGTACGTGTCACCTTGGACGCATCGACCACCAAAACTACGGGACAGGCCAACAGCTTGGCCAGCTGGGCGGTCGAAAAGCTCCCTTTGGCATCCACCCCGTCGTAAATCCCGCGGTTTCCCTCGATCAGGCTCCCGTCACTGTGTGCAGAACGCGTCGTAAAAGAGCTCACGATCTGCTCGGAAGTCATGAGAAACTGGTCCAGGTTGTAACAGGGGCCCCCCGTGGCCGCACTCAACCATCCGGCGTCGATGTAATCGGGGCCCTTTTTGAACGCCGCGATGCGCAACCCCAAATCCCGCTTCCAGGCAGCGGCAAGACCCAGGGAGACAACCGTCTTGCCTGCGCCGCCGCGCATGGCCGCAATGAGGAGACGCGATCTTTTAAGTTCCATCTAAAAAACTCCGAAGCGGAGCCGGGAGGCGTGGAGCGAAGATATTCCTTCCCGCTTCCCGCTTCCCGCTCCCCGCTCCTGAACTTCTAAAACTTGAACTGCGTCGTGGTTCTCCAGGTCGTCATGGCCAGACGGTAATCGTCAATGTGCTCATGGCCGAACTCCAGACCCGTTGTTTCAAAGAAGCGTTCCCAGCCGATCCGGTTGATCCACTCGCCGACTCGTTCATAGCGGCGTCCGCCGGCCGCATAGGCCTCGACGATCTTTTTGATCGTCTGGACGGTGGTGGGCCACCTGGGCGGCTCGTTGGGAATATAGGGAACGGCAAGTTTGGAGAACATCGGAGCGTGTTTTACGTTGGAAACCTTGCCGCCGACCCACAGCGCGATGCCATCGCCTTCGGCATCCGCCAGGGGAAGGGCCGGGCACATCGTGTAGCAGTTTCCACAGAACATGCACCGATTGTTGTTGATCTCAACGCTTTTGCGCTCGCCGACCTTTTTGGGCTTGATCGCTGCGGTCGGGCATGCGGCGATTACCAGCGGGATTTCGCACACGTTTTGAACGCGTTCGTCCTCGACGAAAGGCGGCTTTCTGTGCACGCCCAAAATGGCGATGTCCGAGCAGTGAACGGCACCGCACATATTGAGGCAGCACGCCAGAGCAATTCGGACCTGCGCGGGCAGTTTGTGGCTGCCGAAATAGTCGAAGAGCTCGTCCATGACCGCCTTAACGACACCGGAGGCGTCGATGGCAGGCGTATGGCAGTGAGCCCAACCCTGGGTGTGGACGATATTGGTGATGCTGTTTCCGGTCCCGCCCACGGGGAACCAGGAACCTCTTCCGCGAAGATCGGTCAAAAGAGGCTGCAGCTTGGCCTTGTCGCTCACCAGGAATTCGATGTTGTTCCGGGTGGTCCAGCGCAGGTGGCCGTCGCAGTACTTGTCTGCGATGGCGCATGCTTCACGGATGTATTCGGTGCTGATCAAGCGGGCCGAACCGACACGAACCGAGTAGATCGCCGCCCCGGTTTCGGAGACATGCATCAGTACGCCGGGCTCAAGGATCTCATGGTATTTCCACTTGCCGAAATTTTCCTTGATAACCGGCGGAAAGTACATGTCATATTTCGGGGGACCAATATCGGTGATTCGATCTTGCATCACATTGTTTGGATCAAAAGCCATTTTTCATCACCTCCTAAGCCTGATGCCGTTTACGATATTCGGTAGCGTCGTGATCCCAACCGCCGGGGACCTTCTCCGGATCGTAGAAAATGTAGGGGTTGTATCTCGGGGTATTGACCATGCGTGGATCGGGGTCGAGCTCGACAGCCTTCAGCAATTCGCGGATGCCCTGGCGCTGAATGAGTTCGCCGAGGCGTTCGCGGTTCTTGCCGTTTTCCATCCACCAATCCCACAACTTTTCGACGAATTCCTTGAACTCGGTGTAGGGCGATTCCATCTTGATAAACGGAATGACGACGCTGGAGAGCTGTGCGCCTTCGAGGATCGGGGCCTTGGCGCCCAGAAGGATCGTAGCTCCGGTGTCGACCCCGGGGCGAAGCGCGCGGGGCATTACGCGGATACAGTGCATGCAGCGCACGCAGTCCTTGTTGTTTATCGTAAGGGCCTTGCCGTCATAGGCCATGCACTTGGTGGGGCAAAGATCGATCACTTCGGCCTTGATGTCGAAATCTTTGCGCTGTCCGCCTGCGCCGCCGTGAGGCACGATATCGCCGCCGACATAACCGCTTACCGCCGCCTGATCGATGCGGATATCATCGCGCCACGTCCCGATGATCGAGCAGTCCGCGCGGGCGATGGCCGCAACGCAGTCCATCGGGCAACCGGAGGACTTGAACTTGAACTTATACGGGAACATCGGCCTGTGGAGGGCATCCTGAAATTCCTGCGTAAGATCGTAGATGATGTCCTGAGTATTGATGCAGGACCACTCGCAGCGCGACATCCCAAGGCAGCCTTCGGGGCTTCTCAGGTTCGAGCCCGAACCGCCCAGATCCATATTCAGCTCATGGGTCAGTTCATAGAAGATGGGTTCGAGCTGGTCGGTGGTGGTGCCCAGCAAAATGATGTCGCCGGTCGACCCGTGCATATTGGTCAACCCGCTTCCCTTCTGGTCCCATATGTCGCAAATCTTGCGCAGCATTTCCGTATTGTAGTACTTGCTCGCAGGCTGGTTGACGCGCATGGTGTGAAAATGGGCCACGTTGGGGAAAAGGTCGGGCCGGTCGCAATAGCGGCCGATAACCCCTCCGCCGTATCCAAAAACACCGACGATGCCGCCGTGTTTCCAGTGACCTTCTTTTTCCTGGAAGGACAGTTCCATCAAGCCCAACCAGTCCTCACACATTCTGTTGCCCTTCTCCGCAAGTCTTTTCACATCACTTACGAAGCTCGGCCATGGGCCCTTTTCGAGTTCGTCAAGCATAGGGGTTGCGTGTTTCAGCGCCATTCGTTTACCTCCGTTAGTGTCACTTTAGACTTCCACTTTACCATGATTTGCCACAGGACCCGTCGGGTATTGTCTCCTCACCTCCCTTTCACAGTGCGTATTCATCGTCTCGAATATCGTACGGTATTCGTGTAAATACCCAATGGAAAGAACTCATCGGCAGGTTCGGAAGGGCAGGGGTTAATTCATTCCCTCTTCTTCTTTCGCTACATCGCCTTCGCTGGGAAGCATGTACATCGTCGTGCTGCCGCTCGACCAATACTTGAGTTTTCCCTCGCTCACCAGTTCGTTTACGACCTTTTTGGCCTGCATCATCTTGATTTCCGGAACGGCCTTGCAAAGATCGTTGAAATAGAGCTTGCTCTTTTTTTGCTGTTTTACGTACTCGATAATCTTCTCTTTTGCTTCTTCGTTCATCGGTAGTTCTCCTCTGCCTGCAGGCGTAATAAAAAGGGGCAAAAACCGCTACCCCCAGCTTGGAGTCGCTATACGAAAGGGCCTTCGTCGGCCCTGGACCATCTCGCCACCTAACCCGCCACTACTTCTTTGTCAATAAAAAAAACCCGATATTTCGGCACCAGCAAGGTGTTTGAGGAAAAGACGGCGGCGCGCTCGCCGAATTGCCGCATCGAAAAGCTTCCCAACAAGGCCCCCTTGAGTTAGAATGTCATGCTTTACGCCTCGGGTGAGGGGGGCAAGCATGCAACCGGGTTGCGCCCTAGCGGAAGTCCATGAATTTCAGGGTTTTCCGCATCTTTTCATTCGAATTTTGGCTATATACTCCAAGGAGAAAAAAAACACAATGGCAAATACCGGCAATCCAGACTATGCGAAACTCAACCTCTACATCAAGTTCCTCAAAGAACAGCTGGCTTTCGAACCCGCATCGGCCGCGTTGCACTACAATCTCGGCCTGGCCTACACGCACCGGGGTCTGAACGCTGAAGCCATCTCCGAGTTCAAACAGGCCCTCGAGTGCGACCCCAACCTCGCGCAGGCGTACGTTAATCTTGGCGGTCTCTATGCGGGAAGCGATCCGGAAAAGAGTATCGCGGCAAACACCAGGGCGCTGGAAATAGACCCCAACCTCGGTCCCGCCCACAGCAACCTCGCCTATTGCTATCTTCGCGAAGGTAATTTCCAAAAGGCCGTGATCCACGGCCAAAAGGCCATGGAACTTATGCCCGGCTCGCCCAAAGCCTACCAGCTGCTCGCCGCCGCCTATATAGGCTCAGGTGAGTTGGAATCCTCGGCCGAACTTTCGAGGAAAATGCTCGACGAGGGCGTTTCGCCCGCCGCGGCTCACTTCAACCTGTCGATAGCCCTGCGAGCCCTGGGCAGGGAGGAGGAAGCCGAAGAGCACACGCGTGAGGCCAGGGAACTGGGCTATGTGCCGGAGGAAATCTAGAGGAAAGTAAAGAGTGTGCGGCACAAAGTAAAATGAAGTGTAACACTGAGGAGCGGCACCCCCGATCCCGGGGGAAATCCGAATTTACATCCCCTTCGCGTCTTCGCGTCTTCGCGTGGGAAAAATTTCGAGCGAGATATCATGCAAATTGCAAAAGACAGCTTTGTCGTTATCGAATACAGCCTCAGATTGAGTGACGGGACCTACATAAAAGGCGAAACGGCGCCCGCGTCGATGAATTACGTCTGCGGCTACGGGCAAGTCCTTCCGGCCCTCGAAGAGGCTCTGACGGGCCTTGAGCAGGGGGCGCAAAAAGAGGTGGTAATCCCCGCCCGCGACGGGTTTGGAGAGCATGACGAGGGGCTTGTCAAAACCCTCGATCTCGCAGACTTTCCCGCCGGCCGCGACCTTGTCGCCGGCAAATGGGCGATCGCAAAAAACAGCGACACGAAGGCGCAGTACAGCTATTTTGTGCGCGAAAAAACCGAATCGACCATCACGATCGACTACAATCACCCCCTCGCAGGCCAAGACCTCCATTACAGCGTAACGGTAGTCTCGGTGCGGCCCGCGCTCCTTGAGGAGCTCGAATTCATACGCCCGTGCGAACACGGGGAAAAGGAGGGGTGAGAAACGCTCTTTCAATCCCTTCCGAAAAATTCCTTCATGCGCAGGAGCAGCATCATGTCCCCGGAGGCCTTGTACTTTTGCTCCAGAAACAACTGCTGCCCGTCTGCCTTGCCCGTTATCACATCCATCCAGGTGTCGAAGCCGGATTCGACGACAAGGTTCGGGGCTGCGGCCGCCCCGCCCCTTGCCTCGATTTTTCCGGATTCGATACGAAAATGACAGCTTCCCTCGACTTCGCCTGAAAAGGTGAACTGTATCACCGCCGCTACATTTTCTGCGCTCTCGGGATGAAATCCCCGGGCCATGACCGCCAGAAACGTTTCGATCGAATCGGGGCGCGGGACCATGTTCCGCGTCTTGAATTCTTCGGGCGTCACTCCTTCCCGGATGCAGCTCTGCCAAAATATGTTCGCCATCAATGTGAAGGACTCCGAGTCCACAACAGGCCTCGTTATTCGCTCCATCGTCTCCGGGCTTACGCTTTCGGAGCGCACGATCTCGCGGCCCGCCAGGGTCGTGGCCTGGAGGATGCTCTCCCGTATTTGCGCATATTCGGGCCAGGGAAGCATTTCTGCGCCCGGCCTGTAAATTTCCGCCACCAGGCCGTTTCGAAACAGGAATTTGACGTATCGGGAAAGCTCCTCGAAAACCGCCATATCATTAAACCCGGCAACCGACAGGACAACACTTCTCGGAGGTTTTTGCCGCAGCGGGTGCGAAAATCTTCCATCGACCCGGATGATGGTCGGCTGCAGCAGGGGCAGCGTCCGTTCGATAAAGGCCTTCATGGAAGCATTCATCGTGAAGTGATACAAGGGGGTGGCGTATACGACGATATCCGCCGCCAGCCATTTCGGAAACAACTCCCCTGTCATGTCGTCCTTGTGAACGCACACTCCCGGGGTCTTGGTCCAGCAGGTGTAGCAGCCGATGCAGTTGCTGATCTTTTTTTTGCGCAGAGGGACAACCTCGACTTCTGCCCCCGCTTCCCGCATACCCCGGGTCAAAGCATCGAGCAGCATGCCGGTCTTGCTAATCCCCTCGGCCCTGGGACTGGAATTAAGAGCCAACACCTTCATTGGTATCTCCTTTCAGCGCATGCGAATTTGCGTTTATGGACGAGCGGAGATAAAACCCGCTACACGGAAGCTCTCACTGCGTCAATCACCATCGAAAGGTCTTCTGCCAGATTATCGAAGTATCGAATGCCTATTTGGAAGCAAAGGGTTTGAAAGCGGTCTGCGCAGGATTCCACTTCGGGGCGGATGGCCTCGAGATCGGCACGCATCCGCTTAACTGAATCGAGTTGGACGAGGGCGATTTGCTCACGCTCCTCCGCGGAAAGATGGGTGAAAAAGAAAAGTCTCATCAAAAACGCCCTCTTGGGCTGCTCGGGAACAAAGGGCGACTTCAACGCGTCGAGAAACACCGCTTTCCCTGCTTCCGTAATGGTGTAGACATTCCGATTGGGCGCGCCCTCCCCGATCTCCACCCGCTTTGAAATCAAGCCCCGGGCTTCCATTTTCTTCAGACTCGGATAGATCGAACCATAGCTCAGACTGGAAAAGAACGAAAAGGACATGGAGAAAGCCTTCCTGAGTTCATATCCCGTCATGGAGGACTGTAAGAGAAACCCGAGCAAAACCGATTGCACGTCCATAAGGCATCCTTTATCGCGATGCTATATATCGCTGCGATATATGTCAACCGGAAAAGTAATTACCACACCTCGGGCGGCCGTCGAGGCAGGCCTTCTGACGTCACCACTCGCCCCGCAGTGCTTTGACAAAAGTGCATCGGAAGACTATAGTCAAATTAACCATAATGACTATATGGCCCCAATCTTTAGAGGGAGGACCACGCCATGCCGAAAGTATCCGTTGCCCAAGCCAAGAGCCGCTTATCCGATTTGATAGCCAGAAGCGCCCATGGCCACGAGCGATTCATTATCACCCGACGAAACCGTCCCGTAGCCGCGCTGGTCAGCCTCGACGATCTGGCAATTATAGAACAGCACGAGGAGCGGCAGGGTCTTGCAGCCCTCGTGGGTCAGTGGCCCGATTTCGACGAGGTGGCCGCGGCCGTGGGAGATATCGACGAACTGCGTCGAAAGGAAGGAGCGGGACGTGAAGTATCTCTTTGATACCGATATCATCACCAATGTTTTCAAGAAACAGCCGTCTCAGGGACTGATTGAAAGGCTGTCCAAAGTCCCGCGAGATGGTCAATACATTTCGACCGTCACCATACGCGAGATCGTCTACGGTGCATGGAAGAGCAACCAACCACGTTATCACATCGAGAACCTCGAAAAAATTCTGCTGCCCGCGGTAAGTATCGTTGGCTTTGACAGCAAGGCGGCTTATGTCTGCGGCAGTCTTCGCGCCCGACTCGAGCGCGAAGGCATTCCACTTGCCCTGGCAGATCTTGAAATAGCTTCCATTGCTCTATCTCGAAACTTGATACTGGTCAGCGGTAATACTCGTCATTTTTCCCGTATCCCCGAGCTCATGCTGGAAAACTGGCTTGAATGATCATGACCATTCCGAACCTACCCTGCGCTTCCGCTTCTTCCGACTAGAACCGCAAGGCTTACAACAACTTCTTTCATCCGTCCGGCCTGTCCACTCAACTTTTCGGATGCTGAAGAAGATTCCTCCGCATTGGCCGAATTTTGCTGCACCACTTTATCCATCTCGGATACGGCCCTGTTGATCTGCTCGATTCCCTGGGCCTGCTCGCCGGAGGCGGCGGTTATCTCGCCCACGATCTCATCGGACCTGGCGACGGTGCCGGCGACCTGCTCAAACTCCTTATGGATCTTTTCAACCAGGGAGGCGCCGTCTTTCACCTTCTTAACCGTGCCTTCGATCAGAGCGGCGGTATTTTTTGCAGCTTCGGCGGCTCTCATGGCAAGGTTTCTCACCTCATCGGCAACCACAGCGAATCCTGCCCCGGCCTCACCGGCACGCGCTGCTTCAACCGCTGCGTTGAGGGCAAGAAGATTGGTTTGGAAGGAAATCTCATCAATGGTTTTGATAATCTTTTGGGTCTTTTCCGACGCACCGGAGATCTCCTGCATGGAGGACGTCAGTCCGACCATAGACTCCTTTGCTTGTGAAGCGGCTTGGCTGGCCTCACCCATGAGAATTTTCGCCTTGCGGGCATTTTCTGCATTCTGTCTGGTCATGGAGGCCATTTCTTCAAGCGAGGAGGAGGTCTCTTCAATTGCCGCCGCCTGTTCGCTTGTCCCATGGGACAAGGTTTGGCTGGCCCTTGAGACCTGATCCGCCGCCCTGGAAAGCTCCGAGCTGTTGGAGTCGAGAGTTTGGGCCAGTTGTGAAAGCCTCCTGGTTAAATAAAGACTGAGTAACCAGGCACACAGGATGGCGATTGCAGTCCCGATTATCGTCTCTGTCGCAATGAAATGTTGCGTTCGGCGCGTTTGGCGCCGTAACAATTCCTCGCTTGCTCTGGTCGTGTTCCTGTGTAATGCCTGAGCCTGCTTTACAATGGCGCCAATGGCCTTCGTTGGCCCTCGATCAATCCCCTTCACCGACCGGTCAACAATGAAGCAACTCGTCGGGTTGGCGGAATCGTATGATTTTATGGCCTTGCGATAGGCGATCCCGAGTCGCTTGCTATTGGCCAAAGCCAGATCCACCGCTTTTGTATCCACATGCGCAGCCTCATACATTTTGCGCAAAGCCAGCAAATCGTGACGAGTGGCTTTTTCCTGGTGTTCAAATTCGCCAAAATATTTCGAAAAAGCGCTCTTGTCGTTGCCGCGCAGCAAGGTATCCTTCCAGTCTTGAACCTGTTTTTTAAAATCGACCTGCGCCAGACGGGCCTGATTTATGGAATTCGCCAGAAAGCGATCATCATTTCTTATTTGCTTTGCAATCGTTTCCGCCGTATCGATAGTATGCGACAGTCCGAGGAATCCGTTAATACCTACAAATATCACAACTCCAGTCAAAAGTAAGAAACCGCCGGAGATCTGTTTTCTGATCGTCAATTGGGCCATGTTGTGATCCTTGTAAATTTCGAATTGTTGCGTCTTGTGCGAAAATCGCCGCTTTTCAAACAAACTGCGACAAATAAAGCAGTTCTGTCCAATTTATCGGCAATTCGTCCGAAATGCTTAACCGGGTTCGCATGGGAAGTATGATTTTTTTACTGACGTCAAAGGGAAGGGCAAGGCTGGTCGGATTAGCGAGACGAGGGGCATCAAGGTGAACACCCCGGCGGCGTGTCGCCGGCGGCGGGTCGCCGCGAACAGATGGCCTGGCCGGTAGGAGCGGTCATTTCCAGGTTCAGCAGGTCAGTCACATCGCCAACTCCGCCATCCCCCGTGATTCCTGAAGCTGCGAACGGCCGTGCCTACAGGCTTGGCCACCCGTCAGCGGCGACACGCCGCCTTGGCCATCCGTCAGCGGCGACACGCCGCCTAGCCGCCGCCGGTTCTTTTTCGAAGCCAGGCGCAAAAATCGACGAGGATCTCCGCGCGCCTGTCTTTCTGAAGAAGCCCCCGGCTCAGGTCGAACATTTCTTTATGCACATGGACGGCTTCTCCGGTGATGCCCGCCGCGCGCAGGTACTCCTGCACGAGGGCCCCGGCCTTGATGCTCGCGGCGCTGAAAATCCTTTCCCTCGGGTCCTTGGGCACTTCGAAGGGGTCCCAGTTCTCATAGCCGATCCTCAGGATTCTTTCCTGACCGCGCTTTGACATGCCGTCGAAGATGGCCTTTTTCCTGATTTCGTATTCTTCACTCTCACTCATTGCAAACTCGCTGGCAGATAAAAGTTGATTTTCGGCAAAACCCGGCCGCTATTCATCCCAGAAGAGCTTCAGACGGATCTTCTTGTATTCTCTGGTGCTAAAAAGGATGCGGAAGTCTCCGAGGCCGCTTTCCTCCGTGAGCCTGCCTGCGATCTCTTCGCATTGTTCGGGGCTCCGCGCATGAATCATCGCATACAGATTGTAGGGCCAGTGCGGAGGGCAGGCGGGTCTGCTGTAAGCGTGGCTCACCTCGGAAGAGGAGGCCAAAATAGCGCCCATCCGATCGATTTGTTCCAGAGGGCAATCCCAGACGACCATGCCATTGGCCCGAAACCCGACCTGCCGGTGATTCAAAACGGCGGCAAACCGGCGGATCATGCCCTGATCGATCCACCGCGAAACGACCGCGAGGAGTTCGGACTCAGACATCTTGAGCGTTGCGGCCAAACCTGCAAAGGGTCTTTCCACCACGGGCAGGTCTTCCTGGATGCACTTTACGATCGCAATGTTTTCATGCGTGGGGTCAAAGCTCGCGCCGGGCTCGCAGAACGGAAGAGTTGCCTTTTCATAGAGGCCGTCCCCCTCCCCCTCCTCGAGCACGTCTAGCACAACGGCCAGCTTATATTTTTTAAGCGCAGGCAAAACGAGGGCGGAGACTCCTCCCGCCTCGGCCGAAAGCTTCTCCACAACCGCCTCGGGGCTCTGCCCGGGAGGTGCTGCGACGGTAAACCACATATTGAACGTACCGGGACGCAGGTAATTGTGACTCACCCCGGGGTACGCGTTAACGAGGTCGGCCACTCGCTCCAGATCTTCTTCGGGAACGCGCATGGCCACAAGAGAACTCCGGTAGCCCAGTGCCCCGGTATTGAAGATTGCGCTGATCTGGCGAATAACGCCGCTGCTCTTAAGCGAGACGATCCGTTCGAGGACCTCGGCCTCGGAGAGTTCGAGCCCTTCGGCCAGCGCCCTGTAGGGGCGCGAAACGATCGGGAAAGACCGCTGGATCCTGTCGAGAATGACCCTGTTCGTCGAATCCAAGATAATGCTCCTGAAAAATGGTTGCGGTGGCTTGGAATTTGTAGAAGATGCACCGGTTCGCCCTCTTATCTTCGTTTTATATACTCCGGGAACTTCCAAGACAAGCAAAGCTTTGCTACTATGGGTCCGGGTAAAAAATTCCGAAAAGAAAGCCGCATCATGGATAAAATCGAGGCTGCCTCCACCGTTCCGGCGATACAATGCTTTGTGAACACCGGCTCCAAGCCGGTCCCGCTCGGCCCCGGCGCCCCCTCCTCCATCGACCGTGAAAAGCTGCCCGGAAAGACGGGGCTCACCTACGGCCAATACCTGAGCTCGGTTTCGCGCCTGCTTTCCCAAAACTCTTTCCAGCTCCTGCGGGAGCTTGTCACAAAACTCCCGGCCCCGGCTCACAATCTCGAAGAGGCCACCTCCATCGAACTCACGGCCGAAAAACATGGCGCGCTCTACAGCGTCTCGCGCCTGCTCCTGCGATTTCCCGGCGAAACCCTTCGGTTTGCCGTAAACTGCGCCTTTTCGCCCGAGCAGCAGGCATTTCTCCGAGTCGAGACAAACCTGCTGGCAGATCTTCGGGCACGATTCGCTCTCCCTTATCTTCCCGAGCACTATGTTTGCGCAGAAGCCCCCGGCCTGATGCTCTTCATCGCCGAGTGGTTCGAAAACCACCACGAGTTTCATCTCTCTCACAGCGAGTCGGGCGCCCCGGCCATAAAGATATGGGGAGAAAGCGGATCGCGATACGTCCTGGAAGAGGCAAAAATCCCCGCCCTTTA
>JBMFWU010000035.1:0-36281 GCA_049964955.1 Syntrophobacteraceae bacterium | reverse complement strand
ACCCACATCAGCCCGAAGCCGGTCGGAATGTTGTGACAATGATAAGAAACCATCCCGTCTCCCTCCGGATAGCAGTCATCCAGATGCAGCCATTTACCGAAGTAGTTGGCGGGAGCATCCTCTGCGGGGGTGGATTTTTTCCCCTTTATCGAAAGATAGGACGAGTACAAAAGAACGAGACCAAATATGATGGCTATTGCCTTGGTGGAGATGAAGGCGGCGACCCCTGCGCCGATAACCGCTCCAACTGTTGTGGCCACTTCCAGAAACATACCCAGACGGATATTCGAGTACCCCTCCTTGACATAAGCGGCCGCGGCCCCCGAGGATGTGGCTATTACGGAAACCAAAGAGGCCCCGATCGCATAACGAATGCTCACGCCGAAAAGCAGCGCAAGCATCGGCACGATGACAATACCGCCTCCAAGACCGGTGAGAGCCCCTAAAAAACCGGCAAGCAGGGAGCCTACGAAGATCATGGAAGAGAATAAGGAGACATTCATTCCAGTTTACCTCCCGAGCGTTGGATGTTACGCGGAGGCCGGGACGCTTTCATGATCTCCCCGCCCCTGTGTTTGCCAATACCCCCCAATCTTCCTCCCGGTGCGTATGTCAAAGTTCGCTTCCGATCGGGTCGAAGGGATGGCTTGAACCCTTGAGATTTCTCTCATCTATCACAGCTGGAAGGGTGCGGGAGGTGCCCGGGGGGCGCCCGACCAAAGCATGGAGGACGCGGGGAAGACAAAAGCGAAGGAAAGGAGCCGGGTAACGTTGATGCTTGTTTCCCAGGCCGTCGGACAGTCGCGGGATAATGCAACTTCATCCTGAAAAAACGCTGTCCGGCCTGCTATACCGGGAGGAGTCCCGGCCACGTATTTCCCGGCCGGAAGGCTTTCGGGGACAATGACCGTTGAGCGCAAAGTCCCGTCAGGATAGGCAATATCACTGTTTATCCAAACGACCGGCCCGGTTAGGGAAGCCTCCTGAATGGAAAAGGTCCGAGGGGAATTGTTCTCCGGCAATCCGGCAGGTTCGGACCCCGCAAACGAGAATCCGGCAAAGAGCAAAAACAGAACGGTACATAAGGATATCCCGAATGAAATCGCTATTTTTCTCTTCATAGCCGCCACTCCAAATCGGGATTCAATGCCTAAGGAGCCGGAAGATTCATGGCCTGTAACCACTTTCGCTCAGGCCGATATTTCCGGCAATGGCCTCCACCCTATAGGGGTCATAGGCCTCCAGGAGGTCGAAGGCCTTTTTCTGGAGCTCGGTTTGCTCGGTTGCACAATGGAATAGGACGCCATCCGAGTTTTGGCCGATTCGGCACCTGTTCCGACACAGGGTGCCCATTTCCGCCAAAAGTGCTTTAAAGCTCTGCACCGGCAGACCCTCGAAAGTTAATTCGGAAATCTCCTTTTCGGTCGCCTCGACCGGGGCCGACAAATCCCAGCCTTCTCGAAGAGTTTCAAAGGGCTCCTCCTCGGATACAAGCGGCGCCAGGGCCTGTCGCATGTGCCACTCTACGTAATAGGCCAGCAGGGAAAGAAACAGGTGGCCACGCACGTGGTCCTCGGAGCGCTGGCGGATCGGCCTCACCAGCAAGTCAGGCCCTTTGGGACCCTGCAGTGCGTGCTCCACCCGGGCGTAATCTTTGTACCCGCGTACAGCGTCTTCGCCGGCGATCTTCCAACTCGGCTCACTGGTCCGGATGACATTCAGACCGTCGAGTCGCGCGTCGCATTCGATGGCCTCGTATTTACGGGCATAGGAGAACGTTCCATCTTCAATCGTCAGGACAAAATACTTGCCCATCCGAAAACGACTGAGCACCTTGCCGACTTTCCTTGCAATCTCGAGCTTGGCCAGAGGTCGCCAGGCCCGCTGGGACACCTCATGGGCTATCTTTGAGAGCTCCTCCTCCGTAGCTTTCAGCAGTTCCTGTCTTTCCAGACTGCGTTCCTCCCCAAGGGTCTTACGGAAGCAAGCGATCAGACGTTCTCCCGGAAAACCCGTCGAATCGGTCTCCGCCAGGTCTTTTCCATCAAAGACAAACGAACATGCATTTTCACCCTGGACCAACTTTCGAATCGCCTGGAACCGCAGTGCGGATATCCAGCCAATGTGCGGAAAATCTTTAAGCCTTTCGATCTGCAAATGGTTGAGAGTTCTGCGATCCCCGATGATAACAATATGTTCGAGGCCGAAACGCTCCCTTAGCTTTTCCACCATGTGCGGCACAAGAGTCAGATCATCGGTAGTTCCCGGATAGGCATCCACAGCAACCGGACAGCCTTTCGCATCGGTGAGCATGCCGCATACCATAGCGGGTCTGTCTTCCATTCCCGTCGGGGTCCGGCACAATTTTGAAAAAGAACGGGGAAGATTGTCACAGGTGTTGCCGGTCACGTAGTAAAACGCCGTCCCCCCCTCGCTCAGGCGCTGCGCGGCCAGGATCTTTTCGACCCTGCCCTGTTTGGCGAGCAGCCAGTCAAGCGTGGTGTGGAAGTCCCCTTCCTCCACTCGATCCACCCCGAGTTCTTCGGCCAGGGTGGTAGTGCGCCAAAGTCCTGCAGCGTGCGGTTCGGAGTCGGGGTGAAGCAGTCGCGTGGCGATCATTGCGATCACCAGGTCCTCCTCGCGGCGTCTGCGAGAGGAAATCATCGTCTCCAGTGCCGTTTTTCTTATTGCAGTAAGTACCGCTTCGACATGACCGTGAGGAATGGAGCGTTCGACCACGACAGTGGGCTCGCTATCGACCGGCAGCTCGTCTTTGAGCAGTTTGCGCAACGCCTCGATTTTCCCCTCGGGCCAACTGGTCAGGTTGGCCAGGGTGCGTTTATGGACTTTCTTGCCCTCGCGCCACGTTTCGCGCAGCAAGACAGTCGGCTTCGAATTTCGATTGGGGACAGTCGCTATATACATGGGCACATCACTATACGATAACGTTCGAATAGTAAAGATAAAAATCTCCATTGCATGGGGACATGTTACGATTCACATGGGGACATGCATGGGGACATGCATGGGCATCCTGCCCGGCTCCGCGAGGGGCAGGGAAACGCGCTTGGATACAATTCAGCTTTTGGCTTATAACCAGACTCTGCGTCACATCGATCTCCCCTCTCGGAACCATGGTGAGTCCGCGAACATTTTTCCCGACAATCGCCGTTACATGGGGACATACATGGGGACAGATTCGGGCTCGTCGTGCTTTCGCTTGCGTCGAGCAAATCCTCGGTGTATAAGCCTCGGTACTTTTTGGAGGGTCCCCTCGGGGGGGACGTATTCAACTGCAGGAGGAAAAATGACGATGAAACGGGCTGCCGGATGCGTTTTGCTTGGTTTGCTTTTCTTTCCTGTTTTGGCCCGAGCCGATTCGTTTTTCAGCAACGGCCGGGTGCACAACACCTGCGGAACGAGAAGCAACATTCTGTTTTACAGGGATTTCAAGATTACCCCGAATGGTCGCATCACCGGCTATATCGTAAACAAATCCGATCGCCCCGTGCGTGGGCTGGCGCTTGATATGTACACGATGGACAGGGACGAAATGAGAGTCTATTGGAGCAAGACCATCGTTATTGGCGACATCCCCCCGGGTGGCAGATATCATGTCGATGAGCCCTATCATCCCGCTTTCGGCGCAACCGACAGGGTGGTGTTCCGATTCAAAATACACGGGGGCGACGAGTACAAAGTCCCCGAAATTAAGGAATAGCAGGAGTGATAATTAAAGGGAAAAGAGCGCTGAACCTGTCGAGGAGGCCCAAAAACTCGCCGGGAAGCCTACGCCGCACCTCCGAAACGATCTCCGGGCGGATTTCCCTGTAGAAGGCATGAGAGATCCCGCCCGCAATGCAGGCGAGCGTATCGGAATCGCCTCCGAGCGAGACGGCGAGTCTTACGGCATCTTCGAAATCGTGGGAGTCGAGAAAAGCTGTTATGGCTTGGGGCACCGTTCCCTGGCAGGAGACGTCGAAACTGTAGCCGGGCCTTATCTGATCGATCGTGCGCTCGAGATCGTAGCCGAAACGCCGAGTTATCTCTCTGCGGATTTCCTCTTTGGTCGAGCCGGTGCGGGCGAGAAATACGGCGAGTGCTGTGGCCTGCGCCCCTTTGATCCCTTCGGGATGGTCGTGAGTGACCGCTGCGGTTTTTTTCGCCTCGCATAACACCTCTTCGAGGGTATTGAAGGCGAATCCCACCGGGCTCACCCGCATTGCCGCCCCATTTCCCCAACTGTTGTAGGGCCGGTTTTCGGAAGAATTGAGCCACTTATGGAAGGCGGCGCCGTAGCCTGCGTCCGGGTAGTTGCGGCCGAATGCTTTGAGGGTCTCCGCATAGTCGGATTTATCCAAAATGGAGCAGGCGACGGCAAGGGTCAGCACCGAGTCGTCGGTAAACCGGGAGCGGTCTTCAAACAGGGGAAATTGCACCGTCTTTATCGGGCGGTGTTCATAGACCGAGCCGATGATGTCGCCCGCAATCGCTCCAAGCACGGAACCACGCCTCCTGCAACCTGATCTTCACGCTCACCGGTTGTGTTCCCGGGTCTTTTTGAACGTAACCGCGGGCCAGTCTTCCATCACGAAATCGAGGCGCCATGCGTTGGGGGCAAGATAGGCCAGATGCCCTTCCGAATCATGGGCCAGGTTCCCCAGGTGTTTGCTTTCGAACTCTTCGAGCTTTTTTTTGTCCTCGCACCGAATCCAGCGTGCGGCAGAATACCCCACGGGCTCATAGGCGGCATCCACCCCGTATTCATCCTTTAGCCGTGCGATGGTCACGTCGAACTGCAGGACCCCGACGGCCCCCAGGATGTAATCCGAGCCGATGATCGGGCGAAAATACTGCACGGCGCCCTCCTCTGCGAGCTGAGTCAATCCTTTTTGGAGCTGCTTTACCTTGAAAGGGTTCTTTAGAAGCACGCGCCGGAAATGCTCCGGGGCAAAGTTCGGGATTCCCGTAAAGTGCAGGGGCTCTTTTTCCGTGAAGGTATCCCCTATCTTGATGGTCCCGTGATTGTAGATGCCGATGATATCCCCCGCATAGGCCTCCTCGACATTGGTCCTGTCCTGGGCCATGAAGATGGTGGCGTTTGCCAGCGTGATTTCCTTGCCCAACCGATGGTGGAAAACCTTCATTCCCCGCGTGAATTTTCCGGAGCAGATCCGCAGAAACGCGATGCGGTCGCGGTGAGCCGGGTCCATGTTCGCCTGGATCTTGAAAACAAACCCGGAAAAAGACTCCTCGGCCGGATGGACTTCCCTTGTCGCCGTGGGTCGCACCCCGGGGGTGGGAGCCATCTCAACGATCGCATCGAGAAGTTCTCGTACCCCGAAGTTATTGAGAGCGCTTCCGAAGAACACCGGCGACTGGTTTCCCCGTAGATAATGATCAAGTTCAAAAGGATTTGCCGCCCCTTCCAGAAGTTCAACGTCGGCGCGAAGATCGTCGGCCTGTCGGCCGAGAAGCCTGTCGAGTTCGGGGTCGGCAAGGTTCTCTATCACGATTCCATCCTGCCTCCCGGTTTCCAGCCCGGGTGTGAAAAGGTGGAGCTGCCTGCGGTAGAGATTGTAGACGCCCTTGAAATTTTTTCCCATGCCCACCGGCCAGGAGAGCGGCGTACACTCGATCTGGAGTTTGTCCTCTATCTCGCTCAAAATATCCAGGGGCGATAAGCCTTCCCGGTCCAGCTTGTTGATGAAAGAGATGATGGGGGTGTTTCGCATCCGGCAGACCTCCATCAGCTTCTCGGTCTGGCTTTCTACTCCCTTGCCGCTGTCGATCACCATGAGGGCGCTGTCGACGGCGGTGAGCACCCGGTAGGTGTCTTCGGAAAAATCCTGGTGGCCGGGCGTATCGAGAAGGTTCATCTCGAAATCGCGATAATTGAATTTCATGACGGAGGTAGTGACCGAAATGCCTCGATCCCTCTCGATGGCCATCCAGTCGCTGGTGGCGTGACGCGCGGCCTTGCGCGCCTTGACGGCCCCCGCTATCTGTATCGCCCCGCCGAAAAGGAGCAGTTTTTCGGTGAGAGTGGTCTTGCCGGCGTCGGGATGGCTGATGATTCCAAAGGTCCTGCGCCGTTTGATTTCTTTTTTGTAAAGATTGTTGTGCACGTAAGCTTCCTCCGGGAAAGCAAAAAAATCATGATCGGACGCCCCCTTGCGATCGGGGGCGATCGACAGAAGCATTCCGCTCGATCTGTATCGCTTCAGGCCTGGTAATAGACGATAAAAAGGAATCTCTCAGGGCGGCGTGAGCCGGGAAGGGATATATAATCCACACGGGGTGGAAAACAAGCAAAATGTCGATGAGCGGCTTCGCATAACTTTTTTTTATAACATTCCTACAGCGGGCAGTCAACAGGCTGGAACAAAAGAGCGGGGGCGGGCCATCGCCCGGGCGACACCCCCGCTCTTTTGCCCTTATCTGAGCCTCTTCCTCCCTCCCAGCACCGCACGCGAAACCACACTGATCGCCAGAACGAAAAGGGTGACAAAAAGGGCCGCCGCATAAGCCAGAGCGTGCGCGCTCTCAAACGGTTCGGTAATGAATGCCCAGATGGCGTAGGTAAGATAGGCGATCGGCTCCCGGGTGACATGACCGTCCCACAGGTAGTTGGACCAGCCCGCTGTGTAGAGAAGCGGCGCTGTCTCGCCAACCGAGATTGCGAAGGCGAGAAGAATGCCCGTCACAATGCCGGGCATTGCCATACGCACGCAGATGCTCAAGGCCACCCTTCCGTCGCCTGCTCCCAGTGCGTAGGCCGACTCGCGAACACCGCGCGGCACCTGGTTTAGAGCCATCTCGCTGCTGCGGCAGATATAGGGCAGCGAAATGATGGCGAGCGCAACACTTCCCGCCGCCACAGAGAATTGCCACCCCAGGGTCACTACCATCGTAATATAGCCGAAGTAGCCGACCACGATAGACGGAATGCCTGCGAGCACATCGGCCAGAAACCGGATTGCGGGGGCAAGGCGCCCGGTATCGAACAGGGCCAGATAGATCCCGGCGGCAAGACCGGGCGGCACGGCCAGAAGAAGCCCTCCTGCTGCGAGCACAACCGTTCCCTCGATGGCGTTGAGAAGTCCGCCCGCCGTTCCCGTAGTGACATGGGTCACCACTTCGAAGCTCAAGGCATTGAAGCCGCGCAGAAAGACAGTGATAAGGATCCACAACATCGCGCCACCGAGCAGCACAAAGGAAATCGTGCTAAGGCCCCATCCGAGGTAGTCGAGTATCCGGCGCCGCAGGAAAAGCCCCTTCATGGGCACCATATTGTTTTCGGTAACGGCCGATTCGGTCGAGGAAATCATCCGGCGGACCTCCCGCTCCTGCGGCCTTCGTAGAAAAGAAGCACGCGCGCCAGGCTGTTTACGACAATGGAAATGAGGCAAAGAACCAGCGCCACCTCCGCAAGAGAGCGCACCGCCATGCCGGTTGGGTCCTGTAAAGCGCTGTCCAGCTGAGACACAATGAAGGAGGCCATGGTGGAGATCGGCGTGTAGATGTTTCCCGGCAGGTAGTTAAGAGCATTGCCGCTTACCATGAGAACGGCCATAGTCTCCCCCAGCGCCCGCCCGGTGGCGAGGATGCTCGACCCGACCAGGACCCGCCGCACGTTGGGCAAAAGCACCTTGCGCAGCGTCTCGAACCGGCTTGCGCCAAGCGCCATGGCCCCTTCGCGAAGAGCGGCCGGCTGGGTCACCAGCGCGTCGCGCAGCGTTGCGGTGATTAGCGGCACGACCATAAGCGTCAGAACGAACCCTGCGGTAAGTAAACCATAGCCGCTGCCGGGCGCACCGCCGAAGAAGGGAATAAACCCCATCCACTGCGACATGGCGGGAAAAAGATGCCGGCCCAGAAACGGGATCACCACCGCATACCCCCAAAGCCCGTATACGACGCTCGGGATCGCGGCGAGCAACTCGACGAAAAAGGAAAACCACGGCCGGAGCATCGGAGGCACACCCTCTGCCAGAAACAATGCAGCGCCCACCCCGACCGGAACGGCGATGGAGAGCGCAATGAGAGTGCTCAGCACAGTTCCGACAATGAGAAACAGGATGCCGTAGTGCGCCCCGGGCAGAATCATTTGCCCGTGAACCATAACGGGGTTGCCGTAGAGGCTCCCCAGGTTCCAAGTGTTGTGGGTAAGGAAATGAAATCCGTTCATCCGCACGGCGGGCCACGCATAATCGGCAAGAAACAGCACGATTGCGATAAGACTCACCGCAACCAGGCTGCCGAGAGCCGCGGTCAGACGCCGGAAGTTCATAAGGGTTCTCCCGAACCGGCCGAGGGTGGGGAGTACGGGCGAACAAACAGTGAGACGCCCTCCTTCCGCTCGGCACAAAAACGGCCGCCCGCCGGCGGCAGTACCTCCGGCGAGCGCATTATCGCTATCGAAACGACTTTGGTCCATGCTACTGGATCTTTGCAATCTGAACTTCGCTGAGCTTTACAACCGGGGCCGGCAGAGGAATGAAATGCACCTCTTCCATGAATTTTGGCGCGTTGCCTCCCGTGGGGCTTATCGCCCAGGTAAGAAGCTTTCGCAGCGCGGCGGCGGTCTCCTTTGAAGGTTGCTTTGCGTTTATCATCACATATTCGTAGTTGATGATCGGGTAGGAATCCGCACCCGGAGCGAAAATCAGGCTGATACGCTCGTCTTTGGGGGTCTTGGGAACCAAAGCCGCCGCTGCCGCCTTGGCGGTCTTCGCCGTGGGAAGCACAAACTTACCTGCGCGGTTTTCGAGCAGAGCGATGCCGAGCTTGTCCTTCTCAATCGCATTTTGATAGCTCGTTCCGATGTAGGAAACCGTGTAGGGATTGTCCTTGGTCGCCGTTACCATACCCGGGTTTCCTTCCGCCCCGAGGCCGCCGGCAACGGGTGGCCAACTCACTGTGGTGCCGTAGCCGACACTCTTCGACCATTCCGGAGTGCTGAATGACAGATACTGGGTGAAGATGAAAGTATCGCCGCTTCCGTCGGACCTGTGTACGGGGATGATGACATGATGGGGCAGAGTGACGTCGGGGTTTAGCTGCTTTATGGCTGCGTCGTCCCAGTAGCGGATCTTTCCCTCATACATTCCGGCAAGCACCGGGCCGCTCAGTTTGAGATGCTTTCCGTTCAGGCCGGGCAGATTGTAGTTCACCATCTGCATCGAAATGCAGAGGGGAATGTTCAACATCGGGTGCTGTTTAACCAGAGCATCGCTCATGTAAGCATCCGAGGCCCCGATCTGCGCAATGCCCGCAACCGACTGGGAGATGCCGGTGCCGCTTCCCGTCGACTGGGTCGTGATCTTTACGTTCGGATCGATTTTGTTGAAATGCGGAATCCAGATGTTAAAAAGCGGGTAGACCAGGCTCGAGCCGGTTTCGAGCAAATTGACGGTTTGGGCGGCCTTGACACTCCCTGCGCCCATTGTCGCCCCAACAGCAAGGGCCAGAGCGAAGACGCCGGTCTTCACCAGCGACTTGCGCCCTCGTAAAGAAATGGTTTCCTTCAAAAACGACATGCTTTCCTCCTCGATTTTCACTGATGAATGAATTCTCAAAAACTCGTAAACCTTCACGCTATGCAGGAGCGATTTTTACCAGCAGTTTGTTACCGCCGTGTGACGCGTTCATGACGCTTGGGTGAAAATGGAGGGGGCTATCGTGGCCGAAAGCACGACGAGAACTCGCGGATTCGCGGCTCCATTCGCTGGATTTCTACCGATCCGCAACGCAAATGTCACATTCCTGTAACATTGATACTGTATCGTATTGTGGTTTGTTTGGAGCGGCTTTGAATTTCTTTTTGCCTGGAGGAGAGCAAATATGAAAGTGGTCGGTACGGCCCGTATCCTGTTTATTTCGACGGCGCTTCTGCTGAGTGTCATCACGGCGGCGCCCGCCTTTGCGCTAAACATTACCGGAGCGGGGGCGACGTTTCCTTTTCCGATTTATTCCAAATGGGCCCAGGCCTACAAGACCAAGACGGGGATCGGCCTCAATTATCAGTCGATTGGCTCCGGCGCCGGCATAGAACAGATAAAGGCAAAGACCGTCGATTTCGGCGCCTCAGACATGCCGCTTACCCCCGATATGCTGGAAAAAAACGGTCTCCAGCAGTTTCCGACGGTAATGGGTGGAGAAGTTCTGGCGTTCAACGTGAAGGGAATCAAAACGGCCGAACTTAAATTGAACGGCCAGGCGATTGCGGGTATCTACCTGGGCAAGATCACCAAATGGAACGATCCGGCCATCGCAACGCTCAACCCCGGCCTGAAGCTTCCCGATGCCAGAATTGTCGTCATTCACAGGTCCGACGGCTCCGGCACGACTTTCATCTTCACCAACTATCTCTCCAAGATCAGTCCCGAGTGGAAAAAGAATGTCGGAAACGCCGTATCGGTCGCATGGCCTGTCGGAGTGGGGGGAAAAGGAAATGCGGGAGTTGCCAGCTACGTGCAGCAGGTCCCCAATTCCATCGGCTATGTCGAATATGCCTACGCCCTCAACAATAAGATTCCCTACGCCCTGCTCTACAATCACGACGGAAAGCTCGTAAAGCCTACCAATGAGAGCTTTCAGGCGGCAGCGGCCGGAGCGGACTGGAAAAGCGCACCCGGATTCCGGGTGATTCTCACCAATGAGCCGGGGGCGAACAGCTGGCCGATTACCGGAGCAACGTTCATCCTGATGCATAAGGTGCAGGATAACCCCGCGCGCGCCCTCCAGGTTTTGAAATTTTTCGCCTGGGCGTACGCCAACGGCGGCAAAATGGCCCAGGATCTGGTATATGTGCCCTTTCCGCCAAGCGTTGTAAAAATCATCGAGGGTTCCTGGTCCACCATAAAATCCAAGGACGGGACCCCGGTCTGGAAGTAGTCCCGACCGGGCTGCAGGGAAAGGCGGATTTCTTCGATCGTGTTTGTGTTCCACCCGTTATTCGGGTGTAAGAAAAGTCTACAGGCAAAGGGGAAATGCCCCCCTTTGCCTGCTCAAGAGGTTTTTGAGAACTATGGCCAATGGCAGTCAGGTCTTAGACGAGGGAAGTATCGCCGTGTCCGACCCTGTTTCCGACGCCCCTCCTCGCAGATATTTCACGGCGGACCATATTTTTAAGAATATCACAGGGTTCTTTGCTTTTTTCGTTCTTCTCATTATGGCCGCCATAATTGTTTCCCTGTTCATCGGGGCGCTGCCGGCAATCAGGAAGTTTGGACTCGGTTTTATCACCAGCGCTACGTGGAACCCCGTGACCAAGGTGTTCGGCGGGCTTGTCCCTATCGTCGGGACTCTGGTGACCTCGGCCATCGCCCTCCTTATTGCGGTGCCGGTGAGCTTTGGCATCGCCATGTTTCTGACCGAAATGTGTCCCGGTAGATTGAGAAGACCCCTGGGGACGGCCATTGAACTTCTGGCGGGCATTCCGAGCATAATTTACGGCATGTGGGGTCTTTTCGTGTTTGCGCCCGTCTTTAGCGAGCACGCCGAACCCTGGATCGACTCCCATCTTGGCCGACTGCCCCTCATCGGGACTTTTTTTTCCGGCCCCCCCATGGGCATAGGGGTTTTGACCGCCGGGTTGATCCTCTCGATCATGATCATTCCGTTTATCGCAGCGGTCATGCGCGATGTGTTCGACGTGGTGCCCTCGATGCTCAAGGAATCCGCTTACGGGTTGGGCGCAACCACGTGGGAGGTTGTCAGAAAGGTGGTTTTGCCCTTTACCAAAGTCGGCGTTGTGGGCGGCATAATGCTCGGCCTCGGGCGAGCGATCGGAGAGACGATGGCGGTCACCTTCGTTATCGGCAACTCCCACGATCTGCAGGCCTCGCTTCTCATGCCCGGAAACAGCATTGCATCGACGCTCGCCAACGAATTCACCGAAGCGGTTGGAAAGCTCTATAAATCGTCGCTGATCGAACTGGGGCTGTTTCTTTTCATCATCACCTTCATCGTGCTGGCTCTTGCCAAGCTGCTGCTGATCAGGCTTTCGAGATTTGAGGGCAAGCGCTCTTGAGGGAAGGGAAAACGGAGTTGATTTCAATCCAGAGCAGACGACGCTTCATCAATTTCCTCAGCCAGGCGGGCGCGGTACTCACAGTCGCTTTCGGCCTTTTCTGGCTCGGATGGATTCTGCTGACTCTTTTGCGCTACGGTCTTCCGGGGATGAGTCTGCGGCTTTTCACCGAACTCACCCCGCCGCCCGGAAGCCCCGGGGGTATTCTCAACGCGATTGTCGGGACCTTTTGCATCGTCATGCTCGGCACCCTCATCGGGACCCCCATAGGGATACTTGCCGGCACCTACATGGCGGAGTACGGACAAACGGGCTGGCTTGCCCCGGTAACCGGGTTCGTAAACGATATCCTGCTGAGCGCACCCTCCATTGTGCTCGGGCTGTTCGTGTATGAAACCTACGTGGTTTGGATCAGGCATTTTTCCGGCATTGCCGGCTCGTTCGCTCTCGGGCTCCTGGTGATTCCCGTGGTCGTGAGGACAACCGAGAACATGCTGAAGCTTGTGCCCAACCGTCTGCGCGAAGCCGCGGCGGCCCTTGGCACACCGCAGTGGAAAATCATCACCATGATTACCCTGAGGGCGTCGCGCGCGGGGATAATCACGGGGATTTTGCTTGCAGTGGCGAGGATAAGCGGGGAGACGGCACCGTTGCTCTTCACGGCGCTCAACAATATGTTCTGGAGCAGTCTCAACCAGCCCACCGCCAACCTTCCCGTGATGATTTTCGACTATGCGATGAGCCCTTACAAAGACTGGCACTCTCTCGCCTGGGCCGGCGCTCTGCTCATTACCTTCGCCGTTCTCGGGTTGAACATTCTGGCCAGGTCTTTTTTCAAACAAAAGCCGCTTGGCCGCTGAACCTTTATCCAATGTGAATGATGATATGATTACAAAACTGCCAAAACCCAAAATTGTCGTTCGGGACCTCAATTTTTTCTACGGGGAAACCCAGGCGTTAAAAAACATCACCATGGATATCCCGGAATTCCATGTAACCGCCTTCATCGGCCCCTCGGGGTGCGGCAAATCCACCCTGATTCGCACCTTCAACAAGATCTATAAGATCTATCCGCATCAGAGGGCGACCGGACAAATCATTCTGGACGGCGTCGACATTTTGCAGGACGGGAGCGATCTTAACCGGCTGCGAGCCCGGGTGGGCATGGTCTTTCAGCAGCCGACCCCTTTTCCCATGTCCATCTACGACAACATAGCCTTCGGCGTGAAGCTCTACGAAAAGCTCAACAGAAGCGGCATGGACGAGCGGGTGGAATGGGCTCTGCGAAAGGCCGCGCTCTGGGATGAGGTAAAAGACGTCCTTCGCCGCAGCGGCTACGGCCTCTCCGGAGGCCAGCAGCAGCGTCTTTGCATTGCACGGGCCATAGCAGTAAAGCCCGAGGTCCTGCTTTTGGATGAACCCGCCTCCGCCCTCGACCCCATCTCCACCGCACGCATTGAAAACCTGGTCATCGAGCTCAAAAATGACTACACGATCGTCATCGTGACCCACAATATGCAGCAGGCGGCCAGGGTCTCAGACTTCACCGCCTACATGTACATGGGGGAGTTGATCGAATTTGCCGGAACCGAACTCATCTTCACCCGCCCGGCCAGGAAGGAAACCGAGGATTACGTCACCGGGAAGTTTGGTTGAGACGGGTCGAAGGTCAAAGGCCGGAAAGTCGAAGGTCTTTCCGGCCTCGGTCTAAACGGGAAAAAGCTCTTTAGCCACTATTTTCATGCCGATTGTATCGACGGAAAGAATCTGCTCGCCCTCGAAGGTGTGGACGCGCTCCTCGGACCTGTTTTCCAGAAATTCGACATCGGCGGCTCCTTTCGCACAGTGCTTGAGCATAATTAAATCAGCCGCTGCATGGAATCAACGAAATTTCGGCAAGTCCGTCTCAGTAACAGTGTCCTCTCCTCATGATAAACGAAGAAGGAACAGCAGTCGAAACGGGCCGACTAACCCCTCCGTCTGTCATGTAGTCTGCCCATTTCGTGCGCCGCCAACGGGAATCAGGGCGAACGCCATGGCCAGTGCCGATAGGACAATTGAAGGGATTCAAAAGAATGTTGGCCGGAGCTGTTGGGCAAAATGATTCGCAAACTATTTTTTGCCGCCATCGTCTCTGAATACCCGAATGGGATTACCCCGTTCAAGCCTATTGTGACTGCCCCATTTCTCCTTCCTCACCTCTCCCCGGCGTATTGCCGCTCTCTGTTCGAGCAACCTGTTGAGGCGCGCCAATGCTAGCTTGCGATTGAGGAATTGAGAGCGTTCTTCACGCGCTATGGCGCTTATTCCCGTGGGAACATGAGTAATCCTCACGGCCGATTCGGTTGTATTCACGTGCTGCCCGCCAGGCCCGGAAGATCTCATTGTTTCCAACTTGATTTCCTCGGGAGACCAACCAAGTTCATCGGGAACGGTGATCGACTCGACCCCGACGTACCAGTTTTTGCGTTTGTGATAGGGCCGGAAAGGGCTTGCTCCGATCCACAGAACAGTCCCGATCCACTTGGGAACGAAGCAGGAGACCTCTTCTTCGCCGTCGATGGCGACCAGGAGGGACTTGAACGTTTCGGGGTGTCGATCGGAAACGGCTTCGAGAAGCCGGACTGCAAAACCCGCTTCATCCGCCTCTTTTAAAATTTCCAGGTATACGCGCCATACCGCCCTGCCGCACTCGGCGGGCCCCCTGCCGGAAGTGATTTGCAGCCATTCGGTCATGGTCACGCGTCCGCCTGATCTGCATTCTCATCGACTGCCTCTGCATAGTCCCCGGATTCAACCAATATGCCTTTTGGAATCGGATTGAAGTAAATCCAGGCCAGGGTGGTCGAACCGTCCTGAATGAGGACCGGGACCAGTTCCCTCCTGTACCGGCCCGGGTGACCCTCGAGCAGGTCTACGTATTCAAGAGTCTTCGAGTTGACCCGATAGACTTCCCCGGCAATCGTCGACACCTCTTTCTCCCGGGTTGCGTAGGGGATGCCGTCGGAGAAAAGAGCATACTTTTCTCTGGTTTCGGCCGGCCCCAGAAATATTGCTCCCTCGAGCAGAAAATGATTGGAGAATCCGCTGCGAAGAGTGCCGTAGACAAAGAGCGTGTGGAGCTTTTCCGATTTTCTTTCGAATACCCGCATTTGTTCCTTTCCCCGAGAGCGGAGTCATCTATTACTTCATGTGCTCCCGCTTTTTATACGTGATGACCGGTCGCAGGGTGGCAATGACCCGTATGAGGCCTTCATCCAACAAGGCTTTTACGACCGTTTCAATGTTTTTGTAGGCCTGCGGGGCTTCCTCGTAGAGAAGATTTCTATCCTTGCAGATTACGCGTCCGCCCAGCCGCGTGCGGGTGAGCCCCTCGGCTTTGAAATGGGAACGAAGCCGCGATTTGGTCTCACCTCGCTTCCATTTCCTGCCCGCACCGTGCGTGATGGAGTAGAGGCACTTCTCCTGGTCGCCGGCCGGTTCGACCAGGTAGCTCAACGCGCCCCGCGATCCCGCTATGACAGCTGGCCGTTCGGACGGGACCGCTCCCTTGCGGTGCAGCCAGCACGGTCGCCCGCCGACTGTCCCCCGTGCGATGCTGTTATGGCAGAGGTCGAGAATTTTCCTTCCCTCGCCTCCCACAGCGTCCAAAAACCTTTTTGCGATAAGCTCCCGATTGACCCTCGCCCAGCCCAGGGCATGGTCTTGCCCGGCCAGATATTGGGCGGCATCCTCGGATGCATCCGGTTGCGAAATCGCCCTGTAGTGGGCCGCCTGAATCTTCGACAAAGCTTCCAGAGTGTCCCCTGCCCCGCTGCGCACCTGTCCGGCCAGATACCGGGCGGCATCCCCGGGGGTGTCCGGAAGCCCCTCCGCCTTGTGCCGGTCTACGTGAGACCTGAGCAATGCCTCCCCGACACCACGCGACCCGCTGTGCACCAGCAGGACAAGCTCATCGGTCGAGAGTTCGAGATTTTCGAACAACTCCGCATCTTCGACTTTTTCAATCGCTTGAAGTTCGGCAAAGTGATTTCCGCCGCCAATCGATCCCAGCCCGGCATCGTCCGGGCCAGGAGAGATGCCTTCTTCTTCCAGGCGGGAAGCGATCACCTCCGGCGCCAACTCGGATTCGAGATCGAGTCGTTCGACCCACCGGTCCAATTTGATTTTGCGCCGTTTCAGATCGGTTTTCCATAATGCCATGCCGCATCCGACATCATTTCCGACCAGGTAGGGATAGAAGACGCCAACCGACGCGAACACCGCCCCGACCGGAATTCCCTTGCCCGGGTGAAGCTCCGGCAACCCCACGGCCATAATCATTCCGGGCAGCTCGGCCGTATTTTCGAGCTGACGGATCGCTTCCCCTTCGATCCAATTGTTTTCAGTGGTGATGATTCGAACGATGGGACGCTCTGATTCGGAAAAATCGGCCATCCTTTTGGTTCCTCATCTGAGATTGAAGAGATACAGGAATGCAGCCCAGCCGCTCGGCATCATCTGCGGCGGAAATTCGAGTTCCCTCGCGTATTTTACAGCCATCTCCAGGAAGAAACGGGCGTGAAAGAAAGCCTCGAGAATTGGTCTCGTTACTGGAAGCCAGTTGTCGTTATCTTCCCTCTTGAACTCTTTCCCCGTCCCCTGCCGTACGATTTCAAGGAACCATTCATTCATCGGGGTTTCGGGCAGCAGCGCCTGAAGCGCCTCCACAACTTTTGAAGTAGTCGCCTGGAGGCGGCTGAAAACTTTGAAGCTCTGGTGGTAAAAGCGATAAACACCGTCCTCGTATGTCCAATGATCGTTACACCGTTCCAGGAGTTCCTCAAGCGCCGGTAGATCCCTTTTGAGACTCGAAAGAAGTTCATTCGCCAATGGTCTATCGTCGGGTGCATCCCATAAAATTTCCCAGCCCACTTTTGTCCAATATTCTTCATCATCTTTGGGTAGGCCTTCAGCTTCGGTCCAGCCATACTCCTTAAGGTCGGAAATTATGTGCTGCCTTGCCACCTCACCGGCCTTCTCGCCAAAGAGTTCGACGACCTGTTTTATACCGGCCTCATTGTGCCTGATTCTGCGGTACCGGCCCTCTTCAGCGGCGCGATGGAGTTCGTCGAGCCAGAGGTGAACCTCTTCGAATCGATTGCCGAAAAGCTTTTGCGATTCCTCGCAGTGATCCTCGAATCTCATCTCAAAATTATTCCTTTCACACTCGGGGCTCTTTTGTGAGGCTATCTTTTCTTTCCACCATTTCCTCAAAACCTTTCTGCAACTCCTGCCTGTGCTCTCCGATGTAGTGCATGGCCTTTTTCACCTCTTCTTGCCTAAACTTCCCGAATTTTCCACGGAGCACCTCAAGGGATTCAATAGAAACGACCAGGTAGTCCCAATGGTTGAAGACAACAACATGCGGCTCCCCGATTTTTTCGAGAAGAAAGGAATTCAATTCGATATTATCCACCCCCTCAAATCTCCTGAATATTCCATTCTCGAATCTGTACTGTTTCAGGAGGCGGTCTTTCCTTCCGCGGCTTATCGGGAAACCCGGTTTGAAAATACAGGCTTCCTGGATTTGCTCGTGCATGTCGTTACGCGGGCCCAACAGGACGAGGTAGGTGTTATCCGATTGATCGCAGTAGGCAAGATAGCGATGGCCGGCAAGGTCCTGTGGTCCCTGTCCCGCTTCGTACATTTTCTTTCGGTTCGCGTTCACCTTTTCCACGTAAGACCTCTCGAGTGGCAAAGCCGCTATGATTCAAAACCGGATCTTTTTCTCGTAGCAGATAAACTCGACAAAGTCGCCTTCCTTGAACTTGCACTCACCGGGGGCGACTCCCGGGAACGGCGCGAGGCTACTCTTCGCGATCCCGTGTAAATTGCCAAGGTCGTCGTAGACCCTTCCTTTTGAGGCGGAAATACGATCGTCATCTCACCGCATCCTTGCTGCCGCTACTCGTCGTCACGCTCCTCAAACACCCCCTCATCCTCCAGGAAAAGTCCTCTTCGTTCGACTTCCTCGACAGCCAAACCTTCATCACGATCGAGATGCGGGTCCATCACGTATTCGTTCAAGGCCCTGATGGAGGCCAGGTCCTCTATCACCTCGAAATCCGACCTTCCATCGCTCTCCCAATCCTGAAGCTCCATGTCTTCAACCTGATCGATCGAATACAAATCCAGGTCATCCATTTCCACACCTCCCTTTCACGAAATAAAACCATGGCGTTGGTCGTCGAATTTCAGTGTAACCGTGCCGGTGGGCCCGTTTCGATTTTTCGCAACGATAATCTCGGTGATTTCTTTACCCTCTGCATCGGGTGACAACCAGCAGAGTTTTCCGCAACTGAACAACGGGTGCGTGATGAGTCCATGCCTGTATGCAAAGAGTATGATATCAGCATACGGTTCGATATCAGCGGGCGCTATCGACCGGTGTCCCAGGTCTGAAAGTCTTGGACGATTGCTCCGCTTATTTTTCCCCCTCCGTGCGATTGTCGACCTTGCCGATGCCGGTGGCTATAAGCTTTGCGCCACATTCATCGTGTTGCATCTTTGCCCGAATGATAGAAATTTTGATACGTCACCCGAACATCCAGCCAGATCATGTCCGCTCTCACAATATCGTCCCACAAGCCCCCATGATCGAAGAACTCGTGAAACAGCCAACAGTGACGCTCCTTTTGCATCGCATGGCCGTCGAAGAATTGGTATTCGTTATGATTTTGGCGGTCATCCAGCCCGAAATCCGAATCGGCCTGAGATTTGGCATCGAAGCTGACGACGGCAAGGATATTGTCGTCGTCGCCCCGGAAGGCAGGGTCGTTTTCATCGAGCCAGAGAGATACCTCCGCTTCGATTTCGAAGTCGTCTATGACGCCCTCTTTCCGCATCTGTTCACATTGGGGGAGCAGGCGCTCAAAATCCTTTTTGATCCTTTTTTCTATTGCGGCGAGCCTGCCGTTAATCTGTCCATATTTTGCGATCTGCTCCCCGGAGGGCCTCTTCTCGGCATTAGCCTCCAATGCCTTGACGCCCAGGTTCTCGATCTCCCATATCTGGTTCTTTAACTCCTTTTCCAGAACCACCAGTCTGCCGAGAATCCCCGCGAAAAATGAACCGGCGGAGGGTTGTCCGCCAGCGTCTGCGGAAGCATCGGCCCTTTCCAGAATACCCGCCAGGGTGTGCCGCCCCGCTTCAACGCTTCTATGAATTTCCTTGAGGCTCTTCCGGGCCACTTTGAGATAAAGCCTGTCCACCATCAAAAGTTCCTTTCACCGGATGCCGAATAGAAGGTTTGAAGTTCCGTAGTGATAAATTCATATTTATAAATTCACTGATTCAGGAGCAATTCAATTACTTCTTCATGGTCGGTGTGCAATATGTCCTTTTTTTTAACCAAACTCATCGACTTCGCTAACTTACGCCTTTCGTGGGCAGGCATTCCACCTTTTACGGCAAGATAGAAGATAAGTAATGGTCGAATTCTCGAGTCATACGGCAGAAAGTTTTGTACCCCATGAATTTGGTATAGCGAAAGCGCAGCCTTTCTTTGAAGCCATAAATCCAATGCATCAAAGTAGGGCGGGTAAAACGGATTTGTCAGTACCATTGTCAGATGCAGTTGCATTTTGCTACTCGATTGCGCGGTAATCAGCAGACTGAAGTAGAAAACACGGAAGATCAAATCGAACTTATAGAATTCCGTCTGATTTATCTGGTTCAGCACGTCAACGATTCCATTCTGCTCGACGGGTTCCTTTTTCAGCCCACGGCCGAATAGCCACCAATCAATATAGAAACTCAATACATTGCCGCACTTTTCTAACGAATCCTTCTCAATGAATGCATTCCACTTTTTCTTATCCCGAAAAGTATCTTGATCATATAGAGACATAAAGTCGGAAAAAGGTGTGCCAATGCTTTCGACCTCCTGGCCGAAACACGAGTTGCACTCGTGGTCAATAATATCTGATATATAAGGGTTAGCTATGAGGCGTTGGAATGTTTTTGATTCAAAGCCATGGTCGACCAAAACGTCGAGCAGTCGGCAGAATACAATGTGCCTGGGAACGAAATCCGAAATTGTTAATTTTGGTCGCGTGTGAACAATTTTACCTTTTTCACCAGGGCTAAATATATAATATCCGAGTTCGTTTGGATTCGCCGATTCCTCTTCCTGGAACTCCTTTTCGGCGTATTGCACCGCGACATCGAGGCCGGCGCCGATGTCGCCAATTTCCTGAAAGTATTGAAACGGTATAGTGCTTTCAAACTCGACAATCGCGCCTTCTGACTGCTTCTCTGCGATTTCGTATGCGAAACGTTCAGTACATACCCCGCACATGATGACGGTTCCTTTCTGTTAAGTTCTTGCCTGCCGCACCCAGTGGACAATCAAGAGCATCGCAAATTCACGCAAACCGGCTACGAGCCGGGCTGGGAATTATTCTTTTGGTTCAGATAAAAGAGCGAGAATTTTCCTTCCCTCGCCGCCTGCTGCGGCTAAACACCTTTTTGCGATAAGCTCTCCATTTGGCCTCGCCCAGCCCGGAGCATGGTCGTACCCGGCCGGATATTTTGCGGTATCAGCGGATTTGTCCGGAAGCGATATCGCCGTGTAGTGGTCTTCCCGGAGCTTCACTAACGCTTTGCTTCTGAATAGATGTCTGCGAAGGCGACAACCTCGATTGTGCCTTTCAGGTCCTCCAGTGCCAGGAAAGCCATCCGGGCGGCGCCTTGTATAATTATTCCCTCGTGATCGTGAAACAGCCAAGGAGAACCACCAGTCTGCCGGGATTCCCGCGAAAAATGAACCGGCGGAGGCTTGTCCGTCCGTCTCTGCGGAAGCATCGGCCCATTCCACGATACCCGTCAGGGTGTGCCGCCCCCCTTCAACGCTTCTGTAAATTTCCCTGAGGCTCTTCCGGGCCATTTTGGGACAAATTCTGTCCACTATGTAAAGTTCCTTTCAACGGATGCCGAATGGAAGGTTTGAAGTTCTCTGGAAACGCGCCGCTTCTTCTTCCGGGTGAACTTGAAACCTTGTTTTCTCCGAAAACATGGGGAGCATACCGCGCATGTATGGCGCGCAGCGCCACACATGAACGATAAAAAGATTTCCGGAGGAAGAATTTATGGAGCCTCGGCTGCTAAAACTTCTAAATACCCTGGAGCTCCTGGGCCGACCCGAAGGAGTCACGCTCAAGGAACTTTCGGCAAAACTCGACCTGGACCGAAAATCGGTCTACCGCATGCTCGCCCTGGTCCAGGAACTCCATGTGCCCGTCTACGACGAGAAGTCGCCCGGCGAGAGGGAAAAGCGCTGGAGGCTCGTGGACTCCTACGTCAAAAAGCTCCCGAATCTCACCCTCCCCGACCTCACCCTGACCCTCCCGGAGATCATCTCTCTCTATCTCTTACGAGGAGAGGCCGGCGTCTTCCGAGGAACCGAAATCCAGACGCGAATCGATTCGGCGCTTAAAAAAGTCGGCCGGGCCGTTCCCGAGGGGCTGCTCGAAGAGCTTGAAAAAATCAAAACGCTGTTTGTTCACGTTTCAAAGTTCGCCAAGGACTACTCGGGAAAAGAAGAAATAATCGATCGCTGCACCGACGCGATGCTCCGCAAAAAGAGCTGTTTTGTGCAGTATCACTCTTTTTCCGACGATACGCTCAAAAACTTCAAAATCGACCCGCTCTGTTTTTTTGAAAACAACGGCGGGCTCTACATTTTCGTCAGGACCACGACATTCGGCGAAATCCGCACCCTGGCCGTCGAACGGATCCAGGGCCTCGAACTCACGGAAGCCGATTTCGATTACCCCGAAGATTTCAAACCTGGTGAACTCCTGGAGTCGGGATTTGACATCGTCTACGACGATCCGATCGAGGTCAAAATCTGGTTTTCGGCCGACCAGGCGCGGTATGTCAAAGAGCGCAAATGGGCCAAGGGGCAGACATTTACCGACCAACCCGACGGGTCGGTCATTTTGGAAATGAAGACATCAGGGTGGTGGCATGTGAAGAGGTGGGTTTTGTCGTTTGGGGCGGAGGCGAGGGTGGTGGAGCCGGAGGAGTTGGAGGAGGAGATAGCCGATGAATCGGAAGCGGTTTTGAAAAATTATGGAAGGTTTCGTATAACGCAGGGTCACCATGATGGATAAGGCATGGTTGTAGGGGGGGGGTGCTCAGGCGCATGAGGTTATTCGAAATCCCCGGGTGTCGCCAATCCCGGCATGTCGAGGGTATGCCCTTCCGAGATGATGAGATGCGAGGATTCAAAAACCTGTGCGTATATGTCCACACCGCGTTGTCCGGGCAGGCAGATTGTGTTGCTCAAATTGTGAGTACCATAGACGGCTCCATCTATTATCAGGCGCATTACAACCACAGGCGCTGGCTCATGTTTTTCCGGGGCAATCGCGAGAGCCTGATTGAAACCTGAGAAAGAATTCGCCTGTCGTGTTAATTTTGGAAAAACTCATGACGATGAGGCCCTAGAAAGAAAAGTGTCCTTTTCTTTTCAAGGGCCAGCCTGTTCCTGGATGGTAACTCTAGGTGGCGCGGAATTAGAATCTTCGCGCGGCAAAAGCGGCTAAACGCAGCGAACGGAGCTGTACGTATACACGGTAATGTGATTTCGTAGACCCCAAAAGATCTGTTCCGATTTCTATCGCTGACGCACTGGGATTGGTGGTCATAACATTTACCGACCCGAAAGACTGGGTTCTATATGCGTCGGTACGGAGCAGTGGTTCCGCATCCTTGATGGCGCCATTAAGCGATTTAGCCAAAAGCAGCTTATTTCCAATTTGATCAACAAAACTTTGCTTGTATTGCTCTACGCTTGAAAAATTATGTTTTAGGACGTCGCTATTATGTTGACTTTCCCCCCACGAAGATGGAAAAAAGTGTTCGATTTCGAAGTTCTGGTTGCGATGAGGGTTAATACCGGAAAGTGAGAATTCGTATTCAGACAAAAGATATTTTACCCAATGGTTGTTGTTAAAGGCATATGTTGAGTTGGCAATAGTATTGATAAACGCATCCCTACTACCGAAAGCTGTAATATAGTCAATCCATTCGGAAACGAAATTATTAATATTACAAGAAGACAAAACACGGAATGTATAATTCCATTTGGAGCTAAATGTTCCAGGCTTTGCGTTTCCGACTATCAGTCGTAACGACTCGGCAATTTGCAGAGCGGTATATTCACGGTTAGTCACATCTGGTATTTTATTAATTTCGTTTTCACACGCGTCAATCATTGGGCTAATTCCAGCAATATTATGATTATACTGTTTGATCTCCCCAACCTTTCCTGCAAGTGATTGTTTTATTGACGTATTATCGATTACATGACTGCCGATAGGTTCGTGCCATTCCAGGTGCGGGAACCGCTGTCGAGTCAAAAAAAGAAACCCAATTTGTTTGCTTTGTAATCCAAGCGATAAAAGAATTGCATGATAATCATCTATGGCATCGCGAGCATGGAACCCAAGCTTTTGAGTAAAGCTTGGAAAACCTAACGGCTTGACTTTCCTGGATGGAGTTATTTTATAAGTAAGATCATCATGACTGTTCGTAATAACTCTAATTGCTGGAATAATATCTTTTTCCAGAGTAATTGAAGCAATGCTTTGTGGAAGTGCTTTGAGGTAATCGTCATAGAGAGAGTTAGATCCAATCTGGTGAATACTATTGTTTCGATTTTTTCCATCAGCCGGAAGAGACCAGGTAACACCTGATATTTGCGAAAGATTTCCCCCCTCCCATAGAGTCATCCCAACCTGTCGCAAAGATTCGTCATCATCTATATAGGCATCTTTTGACTCCAGCGTCCGGTACAAAGACCCAAATGTATTGTTGATTACGATGGGGTCGGGTTTTTGTCCGTTGTCGTCGATTTCCATGAGCAAACTTTTCGTTTTTTCAAGGTTGGTGAGTCTTTTGCCACGATCGTTGAGCGTCATGAATGCAGCAAGTCTTGCTGTCGCATCGAGTTCGATGCGCAAGGTTTCGCATTGGCCACTGGTTATGAATTTGTGGCCCAGATTGTCGGGCGAAAAAACCGGATCCGTTGTCAGAAGCGTGCTGAATTTTTTGAACAAGCTCGCCAGACGCCCCTGAGCTCGGCTCTCATGGCTGCCCGGAAAAGCAGGAGACCGCAAACCCAACAAGTTACGGAAAGAGATGTGATCCGAAGGCTCATTAAGAATGACTGCAGGCACCTGCCGATTAATGGATAAGGTCACGAACCTTGGAAAATACTGGTGTAGAAGAGAATAGAGGGTGACCAGCCTCTGTTGCCCATCGATTACCAGGAAAACATTCAGGCTTCCGCGCTGGCTTCGAAAGCCGCTATCTGCGATATCGACAATATCTTGAATATCGTTATTGGCGACATAATTTTGCCATAATGAATGTTCAGGGTCTGCAATTTTTATGACATGCAACGGTGCAAAATAGTGATAACGATCTTTAGGCTCTCTGTGCGAAGCAATACGTATATCGTCTATTAATTCATCCCATTGAGTTTCTTCCCACGCATATGGTCTTTGGAAAGCCGGAATTACATAAATGGTGTCGTCGTTAAATATGTTTGTTACAGATATTCTTCCGTTCGCCCCCATATACAGCTCCTCGATTCATAATTTAGAGAATAGGTCCGGCGTCCTGCACTCCATGGGATTGGCCGCTATTAGCCGAATGGGACGCACAATTTGTTTTATCGGTACAGTTGCGGCAAATAATTACAGTTTTCCCAAAGGTGCAGGAGACGTCATTTGAAAATCGAAACCCGGCAGATCCGCCACGTCCGGCACGGTGCGGTTGAAATCGTTATGACCGCGCAGTGTTGTCATGAGCCAGGCAGAAAGACATCTCGCGGCCGGTCGGAGTCCCTGTCGAGTCCGAGCGCTGCCTCAAGCTCCCGTTCATCCTCAGACGACGCGTTCATGCGAGCCTCTCCGACCATCCCGGCAAAGGTATAATTGTGCCGCTATAACGCCACCCGAGTGACTGATTTTTCATCTGGAAGCTGATGGAAGCCTCCAGAGTCCAGGTCCCTGCACTTGGCGTCCGGAATGTCGATGCGCTTCCACTCGTTGGACATCTCCTCGAATCTCTCCAGGCGATAATCGGGCAGCAGGCCCCGATGGGAATTCCCTCGTAATGAAGAAGATAATCGAAGGACCCATATTCCAGACTGGGCGAACTCACGCGAAATCCGCCCATCCTTACTGTCGCTCGTCTGCGACTCTCCCATTAGAAATACTTCCCACACTTCGGCGGTATCGAAAATGACGGCCTCATCCAATCCGTTTGCCGAGATTTGTGAACCACGATGGTGTCCAGTTTTTCAGCCAACTGGTGAGCATGACGAAAAGCAGAATTTGCCCGTGTCCACCTTACTCTGTGGACCGGCTCTATCCGTTCAGTATGTCGGACCCCGGAAGAAATGAGCCGGTCATCCCATCTGAGGGGCAATTCACGCGGTGTATTACTCCACGCACCTCTACCGAAGGAGAAAATCCCTTCCTTTCGGAATTTATAATTCACAGTATGCCCCGGTTCGTAGGGTTATCCATGGTCAGGTTCTCATAGGCGCAGTCAATTTTGTGTCTGCGCTCCAATTCGTTTTCATTGAGCTGTCTCCGCGGATCCAGTCGCCCCCGCAAGGCGGGCTCGTCAGGCTCCCTTCGATGCACATAGCCCTTTGTGGCTTCCCGAAGCACCGGCCTCGCTCGAGGGCGGACGTCTGATATCCCGCCCCAGGTTCCTTGTGTCAAACCCTCCTCCCGCTTGAAGAATTCCGACTCGGCAGACCCTCGGCGGCCAGAAGCAACGACCAGAACAATTTATTCCCGTAACGCGGCACAATCTGATACCCTTGCTCACCAAGACGGAAAGGACCAACCCATCTGTCCGCTTCTACCCGGTCCCCTCCGAAAGGCCGGAGCGGTTCGCAGAAAACCGTTTCTTCACCCGAGTGGCGCAAGGGTTGCTGCAAAGAAACACCTTGCCACTGTCCTCTTCTCTTTTATGGCTTTTTCGCCTTCAGCACATTGTCCGCCGTATGTTTTCTAGAATCCAAGTCATGGCCAACGTGTCCAAACGGCAATATTGAAGCAACCCGACAAGAATTTCTTCCTTCTCTTCTCGACCTGCCTCTTGAATCATCTTCACCCAAGCCCCCGAAGCCATCTCCCCGTTACTGATAGCCAAATCGTCATACGAATACCCGTCCACCAAGGCCGGAAGCACATTCTTGATCGAATACGACCCGTCGAACTTCCAGTGATAGATGGACTTGTCCCGAAACGGTGCCATCAGGTCGCGAATGATGTAGATAATCGCTTCAATGTCGGTACGTCTCCCGGGAAACTTCTCGGCCAGGTCCCGCAAGATCCCCTTCTCGAATCCCTGGCTCCAAACCAGGATGCAAGCCTTTTCCGGAACTACGGCAAGAAGGTGCGACAGAAACTCTTCACAGGGGTTTTTGAGCTCTTTTGCCAGATATTCGTAATGGACCGGTTCGGCACCCTCTTTTTCAATCACGTGCAGTGAAAACTGGAAAGGCAGTTTGCCGTAAGGCCTCATGCCATCGAAAAGCGGGATGGGGTTCATGCAGGTCGTCTCAAAATCCAGGAAACAGAGGGGATACCAGAGGGAGTCGAGAAATTCCTGGACCGCTTGTTTGTCAAAATGGTTCTTTTGGTCAAGGAGCCCTTCCAGTTGCAGCTTCTGCCGCCAGCCGAGGGTGTCGGCCGGTACGTCCTCCATTTTGACGATTCCATTTTTGTAGAGATCAAAAGCGTTCGGTTTGCCATGGCCTCGGAAATCGAAAACGGAGTTTTGCGGGATGTGCGCCCAGCAGTGGCCGTGGAACCCGCAGGTATAGGGGGAATCACATTGGGGGCCAATGTCTATATTCGGCATCTCCCCCTGGAGCATGGTCCTCATGTCCTTCAGATTCATTGCGGTCTCGGGTTGCCTCTGCCGGATCGTCTCGGTCAGATCGACGATCGTAAAAAGCTGCTTTGCATCGATGGGACCTTCCCTTACGTACTCCGTATTGATGTGAACAAGGCAGGCCTTCGCCATCGGGAGCCCGGCGCCGGATACGACATAATATTGAATGGCGATATCGTCCAGGAACTGCTGTTTCAGATCGGTTGAGCTTTTCACTTCATATAATTCCCAGCCTTCGGGCCCGAGGCGCAGGATGTCGATTTTAATGAAAACGTCGTCATGTCTGAAAGTCGCCTCGTAGATGGTATGCGCCCCGTCCGCCAGGGCCTTTTGGGTCATGGCCAACTGATCCGAGTGCGAAAGCCCCTCGTAGGGAACCATGACTCCGCCGGGAAAAAGTTCCAGGGCGAGCGCCCCGACCTCGTGGCCCAGTTCAAAAATGGCTTCCATTTGGGTCGGCGGTTCATCTCTGAGCTCCGGATGATATTTCTGGTTCCATAGGGCCTTATGACATTGCCTTCCCATCGTATATTGCGATTTGCTAAGATAAAGATTGACCTGCCTGGTCGTACTCATGGCTCCTCCATTAAGTCCGGGTGTTGATCTCCAAACCCTTAAGGGTTATCGGCACGGTCCAACCGGAAAATTAGAATATTTTCCCCCCGAAAAGCAGAGGTACATCCTTCGAACACCTGCACCGGGCAATTGTTTCGTAGACATCGGAAAGATCTATTTCGCCCTTTCCTTTTCTCATGAAGGCGCAGATCCATGCCCGTTTGACGATCTCGTCCATTTCGGCCGGGTGCATCGGGTGTCTTTCGACCAATTCGATCAAGTCCTCGTCGGAATGGGAATTTTCCCCCAGGCGAGCCTCCCATTGGCGAATCTGCATTTCCTCGGAAGGGGGCTGGAGAAAGAAACCAAGATCGAATTCGGCGGGAAGCCTGCTCATGCGGGCTGTCGGGCAAACCGTGCACGTAAGACCGTTGTGTGCACGCAATTTGGCAAAGAAACGCGAAAAAAAGAGGTCTTCCCCGGCTTGCCGGTTTTTGCCCGGCGACAGGTCGAGCATGGACTCATCGTCGGCAAAAAGAGTCATATAGGTCTCGCCGGGCGCGCGGGTGAAGGCGTACTCGAGCGGGGTGAGCTCTCTTTGCGTGACGGGATCGACTATCCGGTCCTCCTCCGAAGGGACGGCAAGAAGACAGCTCAGGGGGAATTTGCGTACTTTCAACCGGCATTCGTTGGCCAGCGCGTCGGCGGCGAGAAGCCCCACACTCAAGCTGGAAGAGCAAACCAGGAGGTGCAGGCCTTTCCCCCGAGACTTCTGTTCCGCCCAGGCGGGGGCGATTCTTGCAAGCTCCTCCCTTTGCTTCCGGCGAAGCGGCAAGGAGTCGATCCGGGCCGACGGCGAATAGGGGCTCCCCGTCACAAGTTCCTCGGTGAGCGAGCTTTTCTGGAGGTCGGCGGCGTATTCGAGCATCTCGCGCGTAAGCACCGGAGTCGCGTTGCCTTCCGCCTGCATCGATTTTGCAGTGGCAAGAAGAACGCAGTTCTTTATCAACCCGCCGCTGAACTGGTAATTTTCGGCAAGGCGCGCAAGATCCACATCTTCGGCCAGCGCGACCGTGTCCGGGATGAGGGCCTTCCAGAGCTTTAGACGCATTTCTGCGTCGGGCATGGGAAAATGCACCTTCATGGCGATGCGTCGCTCGAGTGCGGGGTCGAGGTCAATCGGCCTGTTTGTGGCAAGGATTACGACGCAGCGCGCCTTTTCGATTTCCACGAGAAGCGCGCGGCTGCGATGGCTGGAATTTTCGAAGACGTCGTCGCATTCGTCGAGAAAAACGATCCCGCCCCGCAGTTCGGCCTCTCGGAAAAGAACTGCGAGAACTTCCTCCGACGTCATGCGGCCCTTTTCGAGGTCTTCCCACAGGACCGAAAAAAGCGGCCTGCCAAAGCCGCAGGCAAGGGCTTGGGCAAGCAGCGTTTTTCCCGTTCCCGATGCGCCGTAGAAAAGAAGTGTCAGCCCGGTTCCGTAGGCAAAAAAAGAATCGATTTTTTGAAGAGCGCCTGTGTCGCGATTCTTCAGGTAGTCTCCGACCAGGGAGACGGTCTCCTCTTTTATGCCCTCGGGCAGGATCACCTGTTCCAGCCGCGCGCCGCATTTCGCCTCTCGCAGGAAACGAAACGAGGCGCTGTAATGATTGTTGTCGCCAAGGAGCCGGCGCAGGACAGGCTTGTCCAGAAAGACGTGTTTTCCCAGTATCTTGTCCGCGCCCTCGAAGCCGCCGTCGGCTGCCTGGATGATCTCCTCTCTTTCCAAAGTGGAGTGGATGCTGAAGTAGCGCCGGTTGACAAGCTGGTCCCGAAGTCCGGGAGAAATCACCGAGAGGAGCGTCCCGATTTCCATGCAGCCAACCCAGGGATCATCCTCAAATCCGCATTTTTCGAACATGGCGTTAAAATCCGGCGATGCCACACGCATTAGAAGGAGCATGAGAACGGTGCGCTCGAAGTGGTCCAGGCCCATTTCGTTTATGTATGCGACGAAATTCAACTCCACCCTCCGGCGAATCGAAATTTCCTCCCGCTCGCGGTTTTCGGAGACGAGATCGAGCATGGCGGCCCGGGTCTCTTCCAGGGAGACGGCTTGCGGAAGAAAAGGGAAAACCCTTCCGATCTCCCCCACCGGGTTTCGGCTAAGGAAAGCTGCCGCAAGAAGCAGTTTGGATTCTTTTTCGAGGGCCTGCAGATGCTCGAAATTGTCCTCGAAAGCAGATGGGTGCGTCATCGGGCCGGACCGTGCGCCGGTTGGCTGCAGGACAGGCGCGGTCAGCCCGGGTTCGACTGGTGGAGCTGCGGTTCTACATTCCATGGTATCCTCCTTCGTTTACGAAAGGCGCTTTGCGGCACCGTTTTTCGGCTGTTCCACGAGGTCCGCCAGTCCGTACCGGACGGCTTCTTCCGGGGAAAGCCAGGTATCGACGTCCCGCAGCAGGTTTTTTTCGAGCTCCGCCCTGTCCCGAATATTGGAGTAGGTCAGGTAGTGCTGGACGATTCTTTCGTGCTCCAAGTCCTCTTCCTTCCTGTTCGCCAGAAGCTGGCTGTGGTTTCCGAAATTGAACGCCGAGAAGCGGTGAGAAAGAATCGAAGTTCGCGGGGTGACCACCCGGCGGCCTTTTTCGCCGGCCATGAACACGAGAAGCCCCATGGAGGCGATCATCCCGATACCGGTCGTGTAGATGGGAAGGCGGGACCACTCCATTATGTCGATGATGGAAAACCCCGCCGCGCAGGTCCCGCCGGGCGAATTTATGACCATCTGAATCCGGCTTACGCCTCCTTTTATGTTGTGTTCGATGATCTGTTTGCAAACAGCCTCCGCCGTTCCTGTCTCGATTGGTCCGGAGATGTAGATGATCCCGTAATCTTCCAGGCCCATTTCGTTTTGCTGCTGATTCGATTTTTCCGCCATGGTATATCTCCTGTCCTGTTGTGTTGTTGCAGGAAGGGTAGACCGGGGCGATGTCATAATTGGACATTCGAAGAGAAAAAAATTTGGAAGGGATCAATTTTTTTCGAAGAGGAGGAGGAAGGGATGAGGGGGCGAAGACTGAAGAAGCTCATCGATGCCATCCAGCTTTTGTCCCGGGCCGGGGGAGTGACGATCGGCGAGCTTTCAACCGGGCTTAAAACCGAGAAGAGGCAGGCCTACCGCGTCCTCGATACGCTTCAGGATGACTTTTGCTTCCATATAAATAGAGAGCAGCCGCTGATCGGCGCCGAGATGCGCTATTCCCTGGACCGCGAGCAACTGCGGCGCCTCTCCGATATAAAGGTCGCCGACCTCAACCTGTCGACCTCCGAGATTATCTCTCTTTACTTTTTAAAGGTCCACGCCGGTCTCTACAAGGGAACGGGGATCGAAACCGAAATAGAGCGCGCCTTTTCAAAGCTCGACGTATTTGTTCCGGAAGGGTTCGGCAGGCGTATGGAAAGGGTGAGGACCCTTTTCTGCCCGGCGCCCGTTCAATTTCCCAAGGACTATTCCAAAAAAGAACCGCTTATCGACGAGTTGACCGATGCGGCCCTGATGCAGCGAACCTGCCTCGTGGAGTACCACTCGTTTCGATTCGATGAGGTGAAGTGCTTCAAAATCGATCCCTTGAGCTTTTTTGAAAGAAATGGGGGGCTCTACATCTTCTACAGATCGCCCACGTTCGGCAACATCAGAATGCTCGCCGTTGAAAGGATTCAAAAGGTTACGGTCACAGAGGCCGGCTTTATCTATCCAGAAGATTTCGACCCGGAGAAACTGCTCGATTCGACTTTCGGGCTTTTTCCCGAGGATCCGGTGACCGTACGGATCAGATTTTCCGCATCGCAGGCCCGCTACATCAAAGAGCGAAGGTGGGCAAAAGTTCAGAATATCACCAATAGACGCGACGGCTCGATCGTTCTGAAAATGACGACCTCCGGCTGGTATGATGTGAAGCGCTGGATTCTATCTTTCGGGCCGGATGCCGAGTTGCTGGAGCCGGCCGAACTGAGAGAGGAAATACGCGATGCGGTTAAGGAAACCGCAGGATGTTATGAATGAAATGGTAAGGCCTTCTCAACCCGCTCTGTTCCAAATAAGAATTCCGTCCCGGAAAACCTGCCTTATGCGATGGAACGGGATCGCCGGCCTATCACCGCTTTCATCCTCATACCGAAACGAGAACCGGTCTCCTGCCTCAAAATGCCCGATTTATTCACCTCGACCCCATAATGCCCCCGGGGATCTTCTTCGCTTGCTTCTTTCCCGACGACCGTCCAGGATTTCTATTGCAGGAAATGCTTAAATAACGTCCAGATCCGGCCGCCTCATTGGGCAGGGATATGTTGGCTTCCCGACCCTCTGGAAAAAACTCCTCATCCAGATGCCGCCATGGACCGATTTCAAAATAACCTGAACTTTCATTTCATTCCCCTGGAGGTCTCGGCATGGCGACAAGTTTCGGTGCAGCAGGCAAAGGTCCCCGGGCCATGGCAAAAGCTCGCTATGCAAAGGTCAGCGTGATTGCAGGTTTCTTTTTGCTGGTCGCCATTTTCCTGTTTTTCGGTTCTGGAAGCCTGGCTAAGTTGGGTTTGCCTGTTGTGGTCATTTTGCTCTTCGTTATGAAAACTATTGTGGAGCACCTGGAGAAAGAGGGCAACCGTCTCAAGAAGAGGGCAAAACAAGCCGAAAAAGGGGCGGCGGCGGAAGAGAAAGTTTCAGACAGGCTTTCCAGCTTACCCGAAGAATACCGCTATTTCAATGCTGTGGATTTTGACAGATTCGACATAGATCATATGGTAGTAGGTCCAATCGGATATTTGAACAACTTCCTGCTCCGTCGACCAAAACTTCTGTCAGCGGAAGATATCGAGCATCTGTCCAAAGTCCTATCGAATTGGTTGTCGAGACACGAAAAGCAGAAATCGATTTGAAATCGAGGGCGGGGAGGTGAAAATTTTATCCGATCTTGTTATCCGGTCGCTTTCGAATCCACCTAAACTCAATCGGGGCGATAGGATTTGAACCTACGGCCCCCTGCTCCCAAGGCAGGTGCGCTACCAGGCTGCGCTACGCCCCGATTCGAGTTGCATTACTTATCACGAGCGGCGGATAAAAACAAGCCCGGTCGTCACTCGCTCTCAACAGGGCCATGGCGCAGCTTGAGGGAGTAGAGCTCGGCGCATGCCGCATCCACGAGGTCCTGGGCGCCTGCGGCACGCTCATCGAGAGCGCCGACGCCAATCGCCGTGGTGATGAGGATGGCCGTATTGCCGTCGCGGTAGGGGGACTTTCTCATCGTCGAGGAGATATAGGGGATGACCTCGCGGGCTTCCTCTTCGGGCACGCCGGGAAGCACGACCAGAAACTCATCGCTGCCGTAGCGGCCAAGGAAGCAACGCTCGCCGGGAAGAATGTCTTCGAGCAGGCGGGCCGCGTGCTTTAGTACCTCCATGCCGCTCCCCGACTCCTCCCAGTCCTGCACAAAATTGAGATCGACCACCAGGACCGAAAGGGGGTTTCCCGAGCGGCGCGCCTTTCTGAATTCCTTTTCCAGGATCGTGTGGATCTGGAAAAAGTTGAGAAACCCGGTCAGCTGGTCTTTTACCGCAAAGTCGCGCACCTTTTCATAGGTCAGGCAGTTGTCGATGGAGAGCGAAATATTTACCCCCAACTGCTCCAGAAGATCGGTCCCGTCTTCCGGATCGTATCTACCGGGGTCGGCGCTTCCGAGCAGAAGTGCTCCGAAGAGGATATCGCCTATCTTCATCGGAATGAGCGCCCCCGAGAGCAGCGTCTTTCCGGTTCCGGAAAGCATGGGCGGATAGCCGTTTCTTTCCGAGGCGAAAAGAATGGGCTTTAGCATCGGCCCGAAAAGCGCCCGGGCCGATTCGCCGTCAAGAGGGGAAACCCAGGCGCCGGGAGTTGTCTCAAAGCTCTTTTGGGCCTCGCCCTGGAAAAACCTGTCCAGGAGTTCGGGATGCGAGAGAAACAGGACCAAAAGCCCGGTCTGGAACCGCTCCTGGATTTCTCTCAGGAGTTCGTCTACCAACCGCTCCATGTCGCGGGTCCTGAAGAGCAGTCGCTCGATCGCCGCGAAATGCCGCCAGATTTTTTCGTTTTCCAGGGCATTGGCGAGCACGGCGGCGAGTTCTTTCCGCAGCGCTGCGTTTTCCCGCAAGAGTCCCTGAACCTCACCGCCCTCGCAATCGGCAGCGTCGGGAGTGGAGCTTTTTCGCCCGTTTTTCTTAGAAGCGCGTTTGGACATTGCTTTCAATACAACCACCCGTTTTTCAGGAAGGCTTGCTCACGGAAAATGTCGGCGGCCTGCGGCCGAGTTCGATCAGCGTCAACGCTTCGTTGACGGCGTCGATGGGCGTATGGGCCAAAATCACCCCGGGAATCTGGTAGCTCGGCAGGAGCGCCACCACCCCTTTTCCGATTTTTAACGCCATGCCGATTTCCGATAGAGTCCCGTAACCGCCCCCGATGGATATCAGCACGTCGGCTGTGTGGACAATGATCGAGTTGCGCGCCGCCCCCATGTTGGTCGCTATCGGGAAATCGATGAACTCATTGGCATCGGTTGTCTTTTCCCCTGGAAGAATCCCCAGCGTGATGCCGCCTATCTCTTTGGCGCCGCGGGCCGCATCGGTCATAACCCCGCCCAGACCTCCGCAGACAAGGACCGCCCCCTTTCGCGCGATTTCGCGCCCGACCTCTTCGGCAATCTCCTGCAACTCCGGCCGGCTGACACCGTTTCCTATCACCCCGATAATCGGACTGCCGATCTCTATTCTTTCCATCCCCATTTCCCCACCAGGTTAACGAACCTAACCCCGCCCAGATTTGTCTTCCTGATCCCCTCAGGCGCCCGCATGACCAGAATGAGATCCTGCGCCGTCCGATCGCCCACCGGAACAATCAGTCTGCCGCCCGGCACGAGCTGATCGATAAGCGGCTGGGGAATCTGAGGCGTGCCCGCCGTGACAATAATTCCATCGAAGGGCGAATCATCGGGCCATCCCAGGGAACCATCTCCAACCCGTATTATAATGTTTTCATACCCGAGCTTGCGCAGCGTCGCATTCGCCCGGTAGCCAAGATCGGGAAATCGTTCGATCGAGAAAACCCTTCCGGCCAGTTCCGCCAGGACCGCAGTCTGGTAGCCCGACCCCGTCCCGATCTCCAGGACCTTTTCCCCTCCTTTGAGTTCCAGGCTCTCGGTCATGAGGCCCACAATGAAAGGCTGGGAAATGGTCTGGTTTTCCGCAATAGGCAGCGGGTGGTCGCTGTAGGCCTGGTCGCGCAGTGCTTCATCGACGAAAAGATGCCTGGGGACCTTCCGCATGGCCTCCAGGACCCGCTCGTCTTGCACGCCGCGGGCCATTACCTGGGCTTCCACCATGCGTTCCCGAGCCTTCTTGAAATTCACCATACCGCAATTTTCCGTTCCACCGAGCGGGCCGAAACCCTGTTACCAATCCATTACCATCGGTACTATAAAGCTTTTTCCAATATTCAAAAAGATAAAGCAAGAAGAGAATTTATCCACGAAACGATTCGCGCTCACAGAAGATTCGCCCACTCGCAATACTCACGAAAAAGAGGTGCGAAAGGCTTGTTTTCGACGCCGAGCGACACGCGGCGAACCATTCGCCTGAACCAGGCGCCGAAGGCATATCGTCTCCCCTCCCCCGCAACCCAGGGAGAGATGGCCTCCATCTCCGTCTGCACACCCAGCAGGGGAAAGACCTGCGTTCCCGCATACAGAAATGCCAGGTTGTCTTTCCAGGAAGAATCGTATTCTGCGAAAAAATCTTGATCGAAATCTTCACAAACCATTCGGAATGCTGAGGGACAATGGTTTTCATTCAGCGGGCGAAGAGCGAAAAACGCTTTTTTCGGATACTCTCGGCAGATGATGCGAGCCGCCTCCGCACGCTCCGCTGCATGATCTTCCGATAGTCGGGCGTTAAATATTCCCAGCCCCCTTGCGGGAAGTCCGCCCGCAGCCATCTTTTCAAGAGCGAGCGAAAGACTTGGCGCCCTTGCATGAACCGTATCATCCCAGAAAAGGATAAGCGAATTTTCGATATAGGCCGAGACGAACCCATAGAGCCGCTGGAGATACAGAACGTCTGCACGTCTCTTTGAGGAGATGAAAAACTTGTCTATCCAGGGCAGCACGAACGAGTCGACCGCTCCCGCATCGAGCAGCCGCTGCCCATGGTTTGCAAGCGCCAAAAGAAGGATGAGACCCTCGGCCCACGAGCTTTTGGCCCCCTCGACCCACGCGCAGAGCTCCGCACGTCGTATTTGCTGGTGAGGGGCAAGAGGTCCCGGCCATTCGTAGTTGCCTCCGTCGGTCTCCTCGATCGGTAGGCTTTCAATGATATGCGCCAATTTAGTGTCCGTCTGGAAATCCCGGGACCTATCGGGTGATTCGAACCCAAGTCCCCCTTTGAAAAAGGGGGATGTAGGGGGATTTTGCGTCATCTGTGTACTACTTTTAAATCCCCCCTGCCCCCCTTTGTCAAAGGGGGGGAGCCGGTCCTGCCCCCCTTTGCAAAAGGGGGGAATCCGGTCCGGTCCGCGACTTAGTTCGTGTTTCCGAATGGACGCAAATTTCGGCGCAAACAGCCGTTCGATTCGCATCGAGCAGAGCTCCATGGCCGAAGAGCGGTCAAAAACTTTGCGAATCCTCGCACTCTCCTTCAGCACCTCACGGAC
>JBMFWU010000034.1:31135-37001 GCA_049964955.1 Syntrophobacteraceae bacterium | reverse complement strand
GAGCAGTGAGCAGTGAGCAGTGAGCAGTGAGCAGTGAGCAGTGAGCAGTGAGCAGAAAAAGCTTACTCCCCATCGCTCATTACTCAAGAGTAAAATGATTTCCTGCGCCCCAGTGCCTGCCGAATGCAAATGGCCGGATTATGCGACCTGATGCGGGTTATTTTTTCAGTCGGCCGGTTCTCGCCGATGAGTGCCAAAGACTTCTCCGGAGACACGGAAAAATGGAACTCCGAGTAAAAGAAATTAAACAGCTACTTTCCTGACATACGGATGTAACAAGAGTTGTGCATGCTGGGGAAAGCAGATGCGCAGCACAAATCTTCCAAAGCAGGAAAGGACTGGAGATGGACGAACACACTTTGAAAGATTTCAGGAAAATGTTGAAAAAAAACATGAGAGGACTTCTTGAGGGAGGCCATGCACCCTACGCGAAGCTTACCGATCTCGGTCCCAAAGACCCCATGGATGTAGCGGATATGGCGTCTCATCAATGCGACCAGGTTATCGGCCACACGATTCATTACCGCAATCACAAGCTAGTGCAGGAAATCAGGTCCGCCCTGCCGCATCGACGACGGAGAATTCGGGGTCTGCTCCCTTTGCTCCGATTCCATAGGGCTCGGTCGGCTGCGAGCCCGTCCCACCGCCATGCTTTGCATCCGCTGCCAGGAGGCGATGGAAAGCCTCAGGCGCCGGTTCGCAGCGTAAGGTGACTTTCAAAAAAACTGATACCAGAAATTGATGCCTGGCCGGGAATGTGGGATTTCTGGCTGGACAAAGAGATAACGATTCGATAATTTAGCATGGGGCAATCTTAACCAGCGGAGCGCCCCATGAGTGACATAAGCCGGCGAAAGCCGTTTTCGAGTGATGACTTGACCGAGAGGGAATGCGAATGCGTCGAGTCGATATTGCCCATCCACAAACCCGGCAACAGACCCACTGGCTCACAGGTCGAAGACCTTCGCCTGGCGGCTGCAAAAATGCGTGAAGTGGATCGCAGATCGTTTCAGGCAGAGATCGTTCTCAAGTACTGCGCAGGCAGCGCCCGTCTGGCCGAGACCATCTTCGGATGGGGAAGGCAAAGCGTGGAGACGGGTTTGGGAGAAAAGCGAACAGGCATCCTATGTCTGGGGGCAAGGTCGGCTTTTTCCGGAAACAAACGGTGGGAGGAAAAGCAACCTGAAGCGGCCGAAGTGTTGCGAAAGCTGGCCGAGTCCCACGCGCAGCAAGATCCCACCTTCCATTCCACGATGGCCTATACGCGACTGACGGCCGCCGAGGCTTTGAGACAATTGCGCGCGCAAGGGTTCGAGGAAGAACAATTGCCATGTCCGAGTTGCATGTCGCTCATACTGAACCGTATGGGATACCGACTTCGAAAGGTGGTCAAGGCTAAGCCTCAAAAAAAATTCCCGAAACCGACGCCATCTTCGAAAACATCAAGGAAGCGGAGCAACTGATCGAATCTGCGTCCGTCAACGTCAAGCGAGTGAGCATGGACTGCAAGGCCACGGTCAATATCGGCGACTACTCGAGGGGAGGAAAGACCGGGGCGACAACAAGGCCTGCGACCACGACATGGGATGTAGGGAAAATATGTTCCCTTCGGAATCGTGGACGAGGACACCGGACAATTGAGAATAACCTTCGGCGGTTCCCGCAATTTACGCTTCCTTGAAGAGGCGAAGGATCAGATGGGAGGCAGGGCGCTGGGCAGAAGAATCGTCCCGAGCGTGGACGGCCACGAACTCAGAGAAATGCAGGCTTCTTATAATGGCCATTATCACTCTGAAAATGCTGCTCAAAGCTATGAAAATAGGCTTTTTTGGCGAGTTTATGACGATAATTCAATATGATCGCTTGGTACGCCCCCCCCCGGACAAATAACCCCGGACGACACCCCGGACGACCTTGGTACGACTCCGGACGACTAAAGGGCGTCCCCTATTTTCCTGTAGTTCTTGATAATCCGCAAGAATGCCAAGCGGTTAGTTTAACCAGACACCCAATGAACAACAATGGCAATGGAGATTAATTAACAAAATGTAAAAATCTGAAAAAGTGTAAAAACTTTTTACATAATCTGCCAAAAGCAAAAGATACTTAATATCAGTCAGTTAATGTTAGTCGGCAAGTACTTCTTATTTTATTCGTCGGAATCCTTTACACGTTTAAAAGATAAATAGTATGCCTTCCCCTAGGGACGCCATCCCTTACCGAATAGCTTTTCGGTTACAATTCAGCAAGATAAAGATTCATAATCTCTGAGCAATTTTACATAGCACGTATATTGCATATGTCAATCCGCGGTGAGGGAAGGTGGATTCCTCTTAGGATTCGATTGATGGGCAAGCCCGATAGTCGAAAGCTGGCTAAATTGCTTCATGCGCGAAAAGATTTTGATTTGACAACATGGAATTCGCCATAACTCAAGTGGGGACCTGTATCACATAGCAATTTCTTTTCAAATTACAAAAGGGGGCAACATGAAAAAGAGCGTGGTTGTAGTAGCAATTGGTTTGTTTTTGTTTGCTATGAGCGGCATGGCAAATGCTGAGGTGATCTATAGTAGCATGCCAAACCCTTATCCAGACAACCTCCCGAGCTTGGGATACGAAGCTACATCCACGCAGGAATTTGGTAACCGAATTGAATTTGCAGGGACAAGCAGAACGCTGTCGTCCGTAACTGTTGCACTAAGCGATTGGGCCAAAGAGTCCGATTGGGGAGCCGCATATCCTAGCGGTTATTATCAACAAAGCTTTACTCTCAATCTTTATAATACTGGAACAGGTATAAATCCGGGAACTTTGATCACCTCCCTCACTACTACAGCTAATGTGCCATTGCGTCCAGATACATGGACTGCTAATGGTATATTATTCAACGTTACGTTCGATTTTGCCGGACTTGGAGTGACTTTACCAGATCAAATTGTTTATGGTTTGGCATTCAACACGACAGATCATGGGTATAATCCTACGGGCGTGTCAGGACCGTATGACTCCCTAAATTTTGGTTTAAATACAGTTGATCCATCTATAGGTACTGATGTTAATCCAGGTGATGTGTTTTGGAATACGTCATATGCTGGTTTCTATGCAGATAAAGGAGTTGCAGGAGTGTCAACATTCAGGCAGGATACGGACTGGAGTCCCTATGTCCCTGCAATAGAATTCGACGCGCTCAATCCCACACCGACGCCTGAACCTTCTTCTGCTCTGCTTCTTTTGGGCTTCGGGTTTATTTGGTTGGTCACAATCAGGATTAAGAAGACCCAAGCGGCCTAAACCGCTCCCAGTTAAGGTGATTTCCTGAATTGCTGCTACCGGGATCAGCTCGGTTTGTCTCCGGGTTCGGAAAGGATGGCTGGTATTTTCAATTCCAGAAATCACCTAAGTTCAGGGTCATTGCTAGAGAAGCTCGAAGATGCCGATGCAAATCAGCAGCAGACCCGCGGCAAGCCCTGAATACCTCCCGAAGACCCGGTTCCCGTAACGGCTGCCGATCATCAGGCCCGCAACGATGGTCGCAATGCTGAAAAGGAACACGGAGAGCGCCAGCCATACCATGTTCAGGCCAATCAAGCCGGCCCCGACCCCGTTGGCCATATTGTTCAGGGTCAGGGCCAATCCCAATACCGTCCCCTCTTTCAGATCGATATGGCTGGATCGATCCGTGTCCGCGCTGCACGGGTCGTTTAGAATCGACAGGACCCGCCTGAAGAAAGAGCGGGGCGTTTCGGTCATCACTGCCGCATTCTCGCTTGTGTGCAAGACCTGAGGCGCCGGAGCCACAGAATCGTAGAACGCAACCCACACCCCCGCGCCGATCAAGATCGCCGATCCGATATAATTTGCGGTCTCGGGCTTTAAAAACAGGTACATGCTTCTGCCGAAAACGGTCGAAAGAAAGGTTCCGAGGGTCGTAATCGCGGCAATCAAAAGATTCGAACCGAAAGGAATCGATATCCCTCTTGCGCCATAGGCTATCCCGATTCCCACATTATCGAGATTGCAGGATACAGCCATGAGGAGAATCAGGGAAGATTCCGCTTCTTTCACCATCGATGCATCCCTTGCTGCCAAAAGAGCCGCGTAGCGGCGTGGGGGTGCAGGGGGCGAAAGCCCCCGCGCTTTTGCGCTTCGAACGCACTCAGCCCACGACACTTCCTAAGATAAAGTCTTGGGCTGTTTTGTCACGTTCTTAATTCATTACATCCCTACACAGGCAACTCAGTGGCGGAGATCTCTACGGCAGGGGTGGAATAGAGGCGGATAGCTTCTTCGCCGATCAGGTCGACGGCCGCCGCAGCGGTTATTCCCCCGACAGGCAAAGGCAGGAGGGCGTGAATGTCGAGGGCGCCGGAAAGCAGTGAAACACCTGCGGCCAGGCCGGTCGCGGCGACAACCGCAACCATTTCCGGAACGCGCGCCTCGTCGTCTATATCTTTTCCGTACAGGAGGGCTATTTCGAGGATGAGATAGAGGTGCATGCGGCTAAGGACCGAAGTTCCCCCGACAACGCCCAGGAACTCGAAGGCGTAGCCAAGCCCCGGAACCAGGCTCGGCAGGTGCATGAGAGCGCCGCCCAGAAACGACAGGGACGTCTGGGCCGAGATAAGCCTTCTCGCTTTTTGCTCCGCGCTCTCCTGAGGGTAGCGGCCATTCACCGCTTCCACCACTTTTCGCACCCGGTCTTTTCGAAGGCGGAGGAAAAAATAGAAGAACTGGTCGGCGAGGATGGACTGCCGGGAGGCTGCGTCCCGGGCCTGCATGGAGCTATGCCTCTTCGGGTTGGGGGGTGGGCTGTGCTCCCTGCCCCTCGGCTATCAGTTCGGCCTTCACTTCCGCCGTTATGTCTTCGAGCGATTCCATGGCCTCCGACAGGAGTTCCCTCCCCTTTTGCGCGGCAAGCAATCCGGTCTTTACCGTCGCTTTGATCAAAGGCCTCATGACAGTTCCTGCGGCGGGAAGAATCACCGGGGCAAGAAGAATCGCCCCGATTCCGATGATAATCGGGGAGCCGATTTTCAATCCGTTGTCAAAAAGCGCCATCGTCTCTCTCCTGGTGTGTAACGATACTCGCGACCTATAGAAGTAGGAGGTCGCAGGGCGTGTGTCAATAAGAGTTTCGTAATTTTTCATTTCATTGCCTACAAAAAGGGTCGCAGTACGGGAAGAAGTCCGGCGGCGGACAAGCCGAAAGTAACGGGAACGTAACCTGAATGAAATCAAGAAGCGATGCATTCCTGCGAATATTTATGCTGCAGGACTTACCCATGCGTGGGTGATTAATTGAACATACGGCTGGAGAAGCTAATGATATCCGCATTCGCCGAAAGCACGGCAACCGAGTTCGGAAGGAACAAACCTTTGGTATTCCGGGCGCCTGATAAGATTGAAAAGATGGTGTCACGAGGGCGCCGGATCGATATGGAAACGCTGGTCGAACCGGCGGTATGCATCGGGCCGGAGGCAACGGTTCGAGACGCCATCGAGATGCTCCGGGGTGACGCACCCATAAGCGCGCTCGTAGTAACGCTGGAAGACAGGCCCCTTGGCCTGGTGAGCAGCCTCCACCTGGAGAGAATGCTCAGCAGGCAATATGGAGTCGCCCTTTTTTACGGGAAACCGGTTTCGGCGATCATGGACGATAATCCGCTTATCGTCGACGCCGGCGTATCCATAGAGGTTGGCGCCCGTCTCGCAATGCAGCGCGAAAGCTCCAGGGTATTCGATCACGTCATTGTCACCAGGGATGGACTGGTGATCGGTGTGGCGGCCGTTCCCAAGATGCTCGAAACCCTGGCCTCGCTTGAGCAGAGGCGGCGGGAAGAATTGACCAGGCTTACCCGCAGGCT
>JBMFWU010000034.1:0-31035 GCA_049964955.1 Syntrophobacteraceae bacterium | reverse complement strand
CCGGGGGGAAATTCGTTTGCGCGTATCCCTTCGAAGCCAGACCCGGGAGGAGGTACTTGTCGCCTTCGAGATACGGGATACGGGGATCGGAATCTCGCGCGAGGCACAGGCAAGGATATTCGAACCTTTCGTGCAGTCCGGTCTCGGGGTGAGCAGGAAGTTTGGCGGCACAGGTCTCGGGCTTTCCATATCCAGGCAGCTTTGCGAAATGATGGGGGGTGGCATCGAGGTAGAAAGCGTACCCGGAAAAGGGAGCACTTTCCTGTTTACCGTCAGCCTTACAAAACAGCACCCTCGAAAAACCGCTGGAGAATGGACCTCTCCCGATCCGGATTGCCTGCGCGTCCTGGTCGTAGACGATAATCTCACGAATCGGGAACTTTTTCAGGCGATGCTCGATTCCTGGAAAATTTCGTGCGAGACGGCTGAAAACGGAGAAAGGGCGCTGGAAATTCTGCGCCGAGCGGCCAAATGTGAAATGCCCTTTCAGGCTGCCGTGCTGGACAGGTGGATGGACGGCATGGACGGAGTAGAGCTTGCAAAAACAATAAAAGAGGATCCTGCGCTCGCATCAACGGCGCTGATAATGGTGAGCGGGGACTTTGCGGCGTCGCCCCCTCCGTGCGTTTCGACCTGCCTCTTAAAACCTGTGAGCCCCGCCCGGCTCCATGCCGCGCTTATGGATTCGGTGCGGCAATGCCGCCTTGACAAGGGCACGGTTTGCGCCGGTTCGCCTTCTGCCCGACCCTTCTTTACACCCGTTCTGCTCGCTGAAGACAATCTCACCAACCAGGGCGTGTGCTCGGAAATGCTCGAAAAGCTGGGCTGCAGGAAACTCGACATCGTCTCAAACGGCCGGGAGGCCGTCGAAGCCCTTCTACGCGCAAACTACGGTCTCGTTTTCATGGACTGCCAGATGCCGGAAATGGACGGCTACGATGCGGCAAAAAGGCTCAGGCAAATCGAGATCGAAACTCGAGCCGCCTCTCGAACACCAATAGTGGCCCTTACCGCGCACGCGATGAAAGGAACGCGTGAAAGATGCCTCGCCGCCGGCATGGACGACTATATTTCAAAACCTTTCACCATGGCCCAAATAAAAGCGGCCCTGGACCGATGGCTCTATTGAAAAGAAGCGGGAAGCGAGGAGCAGGAAGAAACCAGCGCGCCTGAAGCTTTTCATGGAAGGAATCCAAACTGTACGGTTTCCGTAACGTCTTCGTAATATATGAACTCTATATATTACCGAGAAGTCGATGCAGGAAGTTGACTCAATGGAAACAGGCGCAAGCGGAGGGAATAATGAGCTGCTATTGTCATATCACGCCGGGAAGGCTCAGGGTAAAAACGCCGATAATCAGGCAGAACGCCGAGGAATCCGAGAGAGTGCGCGAATTGCTGCGTGCCCTTCCCGGGGTTCAAACCGTCTCCGTAAATGCAATGACGGGAAGCGTTACGATTCACCATGACGGCTCGGCGGCCGATTCCGAATCGATCCTGAGTGTTTTGAAAGAGAGCGGGCATTACAGGACATCGCAAGAGCCCAATCATTCCATGGAGTCCCTAACATCCCGGATTGGCGCGACTTTGGGAAAGGTACTTCTCGGGGCTGTCGTGGAAAAGGCCTTCGAGGGGTCGCTGCTCTCGTTTCTGGCGTTCCTGGTTTGATCCCCCCGCCTGAGTTCTTATTCCCGGAGCCGAAAGCTCCGCTACGATCCTGGCTCCTCAGCGCTCCACCTGCGCCTCATGCCAACCTCCTTTGTATTTATTGATATATAATGGTATAATTTGCATTTGGGAAAGCAGGACTATCTGCAGACGATAACCAGGTGAGGTTTGTCCTATGAAACAACTCATGGAGCGCATTTCCGTCGATCCACATGTATGCCATGGCCAGCCTTGTATCAAGGGTACCCGGATTATGGTTTATTTGGTTCTGGAGCTTCTGGAAGCCGGGCTGGCGCCGGAGGGCATTATTCAGGAATATTATCCTCAGATCGACAGGCAGGACATTGAGGCGTGCCTTCACTATGCAGCTGGATTGATACGTGATGCTGAATACATTCCTTTCGAAAGATCGGCGGGATGATAAGGCTGCTGCTGGATGAAAATGTCTCTGCTGCTATCGGTGACTTCCTGCGTAGCATGAGTTTCGATGTCATTCACGCAAAAGATATTGGAATGCTTGGATCATCCGATGAACAGATTATGGAAATGGCCCGGCACGAAGAGAGGACTTTAGTCACTTTTGACAAACATTTTGCCGATGTTGTGCTTTATCCGCCAAATTCCCACTGGGGAGTGATCCGAATTCGCATAAATCCGCCTGTACTTGGCGATGTTACGAAGGCCTTTGCGCACTTTTTAAAGCAGTTTGATATGTCTACCATTCGAGGAACCCTGATTGTCCTCGAGAATGATGGTTTTAGAATTCGCAGGGCTGCACTGACATGAAACAGCGCAAGAAGCGTTCGGGCCTTTTCAAGAAAACTCCCGGCTTCCGGCATCACAGGTCCAGCCCTTCCTCGCGGATTTCATGCATAAGCGGGGTGCGTTCCCGGTTGGCTGCGGAAAGGTAAGGCAGAACATCGAAGAAAACGCCCGTCTCATCGATGAACTTCACGCGCAGATCCGCCAGCCTGTCCAGTTCGGCCCATCTATCCGGCAGTGATTTCAAAAAGACGGCAATGTCGTAGTCTGAACCGGGCTGCTCATCACCCCGTGCGCGCGAGCCAAACAGCACCACGCGCTCAAGGCGCTCACCGTAAATATCTTCGAGTGCCGCGCGAAATCTGGCAAGTACGGGATCATGTTTTTTCATGTTCTCAATTTACCACAAGGTAATGAGATTGGGAATGCCCCCATCACTGCAGGCCTCAATCGCAGAATTGAGCCGCTCTCCACGGAAAATTCACCGCCAGTTCGGCCATATCCGCGTTGGAAATCCGGGTGGCGAATCCGCGCGAAACCGGCGAGGTAAAGAACCGGCGAGGCCATTCGGCGGAAAAGTGGAGGGCGAATTCGCCGAAAAATACCCGGTCGATCAAATCGGGTTCCCCTCTCAAGTCCGCGACCACGCCTTCGACCATTTGGATGACCCGTCGAAAGAGCAGGAGATCCACCCCGAAGCGCAATCGCGCGTTTCCGACCGCATCGTCGAGCAATTCCTTTAGCCAGGTAAAGCCCGGAGACCGCCCGCTTCGTATCCTCCCCAACGCTTTTTGGACGGCAACTCTCAGGGCGGCCGGATCGCCGGGTGGTGCCATGGAGAGCCCCAGTATCCCATCGATTACCCTTTCGGGACTAAACCCCATGCCGCCCAGAATGATCTGCACCATCGACTCGCGCTCCCTTTCCGCGAGGAAGCCCGCGAGGCTCCAATCCAGAACGGCCAGGCCGCCAGCTTGCAAACCCATCAGGTTTCCTGCGTGCGGGTCCCCATGAAAAAGGGCCCGGGGTTCCCGGGAAAAAATCGGCCGGGCGATCAGGGCCTCTATCACGAGCCTCGCCATTTCCTTTTTCGTCACTCTCCCGCCGCCTTCGGTCACCTTTTGCCCCTGCACCCGCTCCATAGCGGTAACCCGTGGCGTAGAAAAGTCGAAAAGCGCAGGGACGACGACCCGCGAATCTCCGCGGAAGAATCGACGCGCCAGGGCGAGATTGTGCCGCTCGATGTCAAAGCGGACCTCGTTTAATAGTTTCTCCCGGACCCGCTCGAACTTATCGCGGTAATCGAGCCGGGGAAGTCTCAGTTCGTTGCATCGCCGGTCCAGAAAGGAACCCACCCGCTCCAAAAGGGCGAGTTCGACCTCCATGCGTTCCTCGATCCCGGGCTTTAAGACTTTGAAGACTCCATCGACCCCGTTGGAAAAGCGAAAAGGAGCAATTACTGCCACGCTTGCTTCCGCCAGAGCATGGGGCAGAAGCGTTACCCCGAGGCGACCCAGCGGGCCGAGTTCTTCTTGGAGCACCTTCGCGATCGTTTTCATGGGAACCGAAGGGGAAAAAGATTCGAGCCTTTGGAGCCCGCTTCTCAATTCCGCCGGCAGGTTCCGATCTCTTGCCAGGGTTTGTCCCAGCTTGTGCAGCACGGGGCAACAGCGGGCGAGTCCTACGAGCCGGTCCGACAGGCTCGCGGCGGCGGGCAGCGCAGCCTGCGCGGCTGCGATTTCCTTGAGGCGCGAGGCCGGCAGCCCTTGGAAAAAAAGGATGAGGGCGCGCAGAAGAGGCCTGCGGTACCTGGCGTACGCATCCGGAAGCAGCCAGGCAAGACTCTTTTCGTTTATCAGAAGCTCCCAGTTCACAAAACATCTCCCTTCCGGATATTTATGAGTAAAAACTCCCAACCTGCTTGTCAAACGGCCCAACCTGTGTTAGCAAAAGCCTCCTCACTGAATAACCTGTGGTTGCGAAAGGATACTCGACGCTCATGGCTGAAATCGCCCCCTTCAGAGGCTTGCGCTACAATCTTCAGGAAGTGCCCGATCTTTCTCAGGTAACGATCCCTCCTTACGACGTCATTTCCCCCGAAGAGCAGCGGGAGTTTTACGAGAAAAACCCTTACAATTTCATACGGCTCGAACTGGGACCGGCCTCGCCGGAGGACTCCCCCACAAACAATCCCCATACCAGGGCCGGGGTATTGATCGAGGAGTGGACCAGGCGGGGAGTTCTTCTGCGAAACCCCAGCCCCTCCCTGTACAGGTACGAACTGGACTACAGCACGGAGGGCGAGCAGGTAAAGACGCGTAAGGGATTCATCTGCGCGCTCAGACTCGAGGATTTTTCCTCCGGCAGGGTTCGCCCTCATGAAAAAACCTTCCAGGCGGTAAAAGACGAACGACTCGACCTCATGTTCGCATGCAAGGCCAACTTGAGCCCTGTTTTCGCCCTCTATCCCGATTCGGGCGAACAGGTCTATTCGGCTCTTTGCCACCAGGCCCCTCCCGACCCGGCGGTTTCCTTTACAGACGCAGCGGGCATGGCGCACAGGCTTTGGCCCGTATCCGACCGGCCCACGATCGATCGGGTGCGCGAACTGATGCTGGAAAAACCCATTTTCATCGCCGACGGCCACCACCGCTACGAAACCGCTCTCAACTACAGAAACGCCCTCAGGAAGCGCTATGGCACGGGCAACCCCAACGCCTCCTACGAATACATCATGGTGTACCTGACAGACATGAACGAACCGGGCCTCACCATCATGCCCACACACCGACTGCTTCGAAACCTGGGCGACAGGGATTGCGAGCGCTTCGTGGAAAAGGCCAAAGACCTTTTTGAAATCCAGCGTTTCGAACCTCAAAACGGCAATCTGCCCAAATGGAAGGAAGCCATCCGGGCCGGCGGGTCTACCAACAACACCACCATCGGCGTCTACTGGAAAGGGTGCGTCCATGTGCTTACGGCGAAAAAGGATGCGGTCACCTCGCTTCTCGCGCGCAAAGGCACTCCCCCCGCCTTGAGAACTCTCGATGTGGTGGTGCTCGACCAGTTGCTGCTCCGTGAAATCCTCGGGCTTTCGGACCAGTTTCTCGCAGACGATCGCAATATCGCTTTCACGCATGATTTTGCAGGGGCCGTCGAGGAGGTGCGCTCCCGGAAATTCGATGCAGGTTTCTTTATCAATTACACCCGGATCGAGCAGGTCCGCGATGTTGCAAGCGCGGGTCTCATAATGCCTCACAAGTCCACCTACTTTTATCCGAAGGTGACTTCCGGGCTCGTGATAAATCCACTTTTTCCCGACGAGGAAATCTTCTGAGAGAAGATCGGCTGCTCACAAGCGACGCGCTTTTTGGCGGAAAACTCCTCGTTTGCCAGGAGCAAAAGGGATATCGCTTTTCGCTCGATGCCGTTCTGCTGGCCGGCCTCACGCGCATCGGCAAAAACGACAGGGTCATCGAACTGGGAACGGGCTGCGGCGTCATCCCCCTCATCCTGGCCTACAGGGCCGAAACCGAGCAAAGAATCGCCGCAGTCGAGATCCAGCCCGAACTGGCCGACCTTGCGAAAAAAAACGTCGCGGACAATCGGATGGAAGACAAGATCGAGATCCACGCGCTCGATTTTCGCAAGTCGGGACCGTTTTTTGAGCCCGAAAGCTTCGACCTGGTCTTGAGCAATCCCCCCTACAGAAAGCCCGGCGCCGGACGCATAAGCCCCGAGAGCCAGAAGGCCCTCGCCCGCCACGAACTGACGGCCGACGTCTTCGACGTGTTCGGCGCCGCCAGGCGGTTGGTGCCCACCGGCGGCCGGGTCGCGGTGATCTACCCCGCCACCCGGCTCGCAAACCTTTTTCGCGCCGCGCACGAGCGCGGATTTACACCCAAGCGGCTTACCCTCATCCATTCGTACCCGCAAGGCCCCGGCAGACTGGTCCACCTCGAGTGCCTCAAAGGCGGGGGGGAAGAACTGCGGGTCGAGCCTCCCTTCACCATCTACGATGGTCCGAATCGCTATTCACACGCAATGCAGGAACTCTACGAAGAACGGCATCAATAAATACTCTGTCTCGAAAAGAAGCGGGAAGCGAGGAGCGGGAAGCAGGAAGAAAACCGCATTCGGAGTCTTTTCGTGGTTTCCGGGTGTCGCGCAGGGACATGGGATGTTGCTCTTTGCAGTCTTGTCCGGTTTGCTCCGACCTGCTATATTTAGTCTCAGAGTTGCACTGGAGACGGAATGAGGCGAGCGGGAGTTTTCGAGACCTGCATCGGAGTTTTCATACTGGCTCTTTTGGCCGCAATAGCGTGCGGCGTTTACATTTATGGTACCTCCTCACAGAGGGACGCACGCTCCCGAGTTTCTTCCGGAGTCCCGTCATATCTTCCCGGGGACCTGAGTCCCTTCGGCCGCGAAGAGACGTTCGATTCCCGGACCTTGTCCGACAAAATAGACGGCAAAGCCGATCTATACCTTTCAAGCGGATTTGTGAAACTCACCGTGAAACGGTTCGCAAGAAAAACCGATCCCAGGAGCTGGATCGAACTCTCCATCTATTCAATGCGAGACCCGGCAGATGCGTTCTCTGTCTACAGCCTCCAAAGGCGAAAGGATTCAAAGCCCCTCACAATGGAGGACGGCGTTTACGCCTATCGCACGGAGGATGGTGTCTTTTTTGCCGCCGGACCGGACTATTTCGAAATAACATCCTCGTCCCGAGGGCTCATGGACGACATGACGACCCTTGCAAGAGAGCTTGCCAAAGCTCAGCCGAGGTCCGGCGCGCTTCGAACCGAATCTTTCTTTCCGAAACAAGCTCTCGACCCATCGAGCATTTCGCTCCACATGAAGGATGTTTTCTCCTTCAGCGGACTCGATCGCGTGTATACGGCCGTCTATAGCGACCGAGGCGGCCAGGTTACCGCCTTTATTTCGAGGCGAAAGAGCCCGAAGGAAGCCGCCGACCTTGCCGCCGCATACGGCAGGTTTCTGCTCCAAAACGGAGGAACGGCGGCAGGAGAAATCCCGGATGCTCCCGGTTCCAAACTGTACAAAGTGTTCGATACTTATGAAGTGGTCATGTACAGGGGGCCGTATTTTGCGGGCTCCCACGAAGTGGATAAGCTGGAGAGCGCAAAGACAATCGCAATGCGGGTATACCGCAAGCTGGGCGGGACGACGCCATGAGTGAGAGCATCAAAGAAGATGGGCCTGTGGAATCGCAAATGGACAGGCGCGATTTTCTGATTCGATCGGCCAAAGCAGGGGCAATCGTTGGTATTGCGGCAGCTCTGGGCTATTTTTTACATGACCCTTTGGGGCCTCGTGCCCCGGCAGATGACTCGCTCCGGCGCGCGGCAGGATTGCCCGACTTTTCCGTGCCCGGGGCAGGCAGAAAAATTGCGATAGCCACGGGAAACGACAGGATAAAGAGCGTGGGGGCCGCGCTCGAAGCGCTCGGGGGCATGGGGAATTTCATTAAAAAGGGAGACCGAGTCCTTATAAAGGTAAACGCCGCATTCGCCTCGCCCCCATCGCTTTGCGCCACGACCAATCCGGAACTGCTTGCCGAAGTGACGCGGTTGTGCTTTCGGGCAGGGGCGGCATCGGTTGCCGTAACGGATACCCCGATAAACGATCCGGAGAGCTGTTTTTTACTGAGCGGAATCGGGGAAGCGACGCAGAGTTCGGGGGCCGAGCTGATTTTGCCCGCAGAATCCCTTTTTACGGAGTTCAGCGCGCCGGGCTCCCATCTTATCCGGAACTGGCCCGTTTTGACCGGAGCCTTCAAGGGTGCGACAAAGCTTATCGGGATCTGCCCTGTAAAGAACCACTACAGGGCCGGCGCATCGATGTCCATGAAGAACTGGTACGGGTTTGTGGGGGGCAGGCGAAACCTCTTCCATCAGGACATACACACCTTCATAAAAGAGCTTGCAGTGATGATACGGCCAACGCTCGTCATCCTGGACGGCACCTTCGTCATGATCTCGAATGGCCCCACAGGAGGGTCTGTTTCCGATCTAAAGCAGACCGACACGATGATCGCGAGCACCGACCAGGTTGCCGCCGACTCGGCCGGGGCGCGCCTGTTGGGCAAAACAGCCGGGGATCTGCCATTCATAATCAAGGCCGAGCAGGCGGGAGTGGGAACTTCGGATTTCGAATCGCTTAAACCTCTTCGAGTATCCACAGGGTAAAAGTTCGATGCGTATCACAATCGTGCGGCGAATCACCCAGACGTTCTTCCTGCTTCTGTTCCTGTGGTTCTGCATTTGCGCCACCCCCGGTAAATCGTTTTGGCAACTGGGCGGCTGGCCGGTAAACTGGTTTCTCCAGCTTGACCCGCTCATCGCGTCGGGAACGATTCTTACGACCCGAACACTTTACGCGGGGCTGCTCTGGGCCGTGCTAACGGTCGCTCTCACCGCCATTTTCGGAAGGTTTTTCTGCGGGTGGATCTGTCCGTTCGGAACGCTCCATCACCTGGTCGGCCGGCTCGGCTCTCGCGGCAGATCCCTACGGGAAAGAATCGCGCTGAACCGGTACAGGGAGAGCCAGAAGGTCAAATATTATGTGCTCATTGTCCTGCTTGCGACGGCATTGGGATCGTTTTTTTTCAAACTGGACGGCATCGCCTCGTCGTCTCTTATGACCGGGCTTCTCGATCCAATCCCCCTGGTGTACCGGTCGGTAAATTTTCTCATTCTGCCCCTGGCGGACTCTTCTGTACATGCCGTCACTGCGGCTCAGAGGCATTACGCAGGCGCGGGACTCCTCGCTGCGCTGTTTTTGGGCGCCCTTCTTTTGAACCTGGCGATCCCCCGCTTTTACTGCAGGTTCCTATGCCCCCTTGGCGCCCTGTACGGTGTGCTCGGCAGGTTCGCTCTCTGGCGCCCGGGAAAGAAGAGCGGGGAATGCAGCCGGTGCGGGCTGTGCAACACCGGGTGCGAAGGCGCCTGCGACCCGGCGGGTACGATCAGGACTTCGGAATGCGTGCTCTGCTTCAATTGCCTCGACACCTGCAAGGACAACCTGATCGGGTACAATGCGTTTCGATCCGCTTGCGGGGAAATCGTCTCACCTGATCTTTCCAGGCGAGGATTTGTCGCGACGGCGATCGTAGGGATCGCCGCCGTGCCGTTGTTAAGGCTGAATGGAAGACTTGGCACGAACTACGATCCCGCACTGATTCGGCCACCCGGGTCTTTGCCCGAGCCCGATTTTCTCGACCGCTGCACACGGTGCGGCCAATGCGCGCGCGTCTGCCCGACCAACGTCATTCAACTCGATTCCATGGGAGGGGGGCTCGAAGGTCTTTGGACCCCCGTTTTGAATATGCGCATGGGAACGAGCGGCTGCCAGAAAAACTGCACGGCATGCGGTCAGGTGTGCCCGACCGGCGCCATCCGCCCCATCTCACTCGATGAAAAACTCGGGCTCGGCGCTTTCAGGCAAACCGGCCCCGTCCGGATCGGCACGGCCTTTGTCGATAGAGGCCGCTGCCTGCCATGGGCCATGAACAGGCCATGCATAGTCTGCCAGGAAACCTGCCCCGTCAGCCCCAAAGCGATATACGTAAAGCAGAGTTTCGCCGAAGTGCGAAACGGCAGGCTGGAGGTCCGGCTCCAGGCCCCGGTTGTGGACCCCGCCAGATGCACCGGCTGCGGCGTCTGCGAACACGAATGCCCGGTGAGCGGCCTTCGGGCCATCCGGGTGAGTGCCGAGGGAGAATCGAGGAACAGGAAGCATGCACTTTTGCTTTGAGAAATCATGAACCAGGAGCGGGGATACCCTCCGCTGCGTTGAACGAATCCATTCGACAAGGAGAAGCGATGTTTGACAAAAACGGCTGTTCCCGTCGAAATTTCTTCAAGATTGCAGGCGCGCTCGGCGCGGGTTCCATTCTTCTTCCCGGAGACCGGGAGACGGAGGCTCAAGCGGAAACGGCAGGCCCCCAACCGGAAAAAATCCCGGTGAGGCGCTTCGGAAAGACCGGTATCGAGGTCTCCTGCCTGGGGCTCGGCGGAATGTTCGACATCAGGACCAACCACCTCCTTCTGAAGCAAGCCCTCAGATGGGGCGTAACTTACTGGGACACCGCCGAATCCTACGAGGGGGGAAACAGCGAGACAGGGATAGGGCAGTTTCTCGAAAAATATCCTCAGACCAGGAAAAAAATCTTCCTTGTAACCAAATCGACGAGGTATGACCCCACGGGCCTTTCGAAATACCTGGACCAGTCGCTGCGCAGGACCCACGCAGGGTACTTCGATCTTTACTTTCTGCACGGGATAAACAGCCCGAGCCTGCTGGGAAAAGAAGCCAGGGCATGGGCCGAAAAGGCGAAATCGAAAGGAAAGATCAAGTTCATCGGCTTTAGCGCCCACAGCAACATGGAGGACATGCTTCTCGCCGCTTCCAGGCTGGGCTGGGTAGACGGGATCATGCTGAGATACGACTTCCGGCTGATGCGTGCCGATAGGATGCGCAGGGCAATCGAGGCATGCAGCAAGGCGGGCATAGGACTAACGGCAATGAAGACCCAAGGCAAAGGCTCTGTTGCGGTCGACTCGGAAGCCGAACTCGAGCTGGCCTCAAGATTTCTAAAGCGCGGGTTCACCGACGCCCAGGCAAAGCTGAAAGCCGTCTGGGAGGAACCGAGCATTGCCTGCATCTGCTCGCAGATGCCCAACATGACCATCCTGATGTCGAATGTGGCCGCAGCACTCGACCGGACAAAACTCACCTCCGAGGACCGGGAACTCATGGACAAATACGCCCTTGAGACCTCCCCCGGCTACTGCCCCGGGTGCACGAACCTGTGCGAGCCGGCGATCGCTCATGCCGCTCCGGTAGGAGACATAATGCGCTTTTTGATGTATTATAATAGCTACGGCGAGGTGGAGCACGCGAGGAACTGCTTTGCGGCCATTCCGCGTGAGGTGCGCGACAGGCTCGTGTCTATCGATTTTTCCGGCGCCGAGCGGCTGTGCCCTCAGAAGATAAAAATCGCGGAACTTGTCCGGCGAGCTGTGAAGACACTCGCGTGAATCGATTGAACAAAGGGAAGAATGCAATTGCATTTGCGCCCGATTCGAGTTATGAAGAAAAACTGCGATCACTGATGAGTTTCGCACCCCGTTAGTTTCATTTGTGAAAAAGCTTCCCGCGCCACGTGAGAAGTCGTCCCCGCAGAAGGTGTGGATTGGAACCAGGAGAAGAATAATGGACCCGTTGATATTAACAAAGCGTGAAAAGCGTAAAAACGCAACGCAGCTCGCAGACCTGTGTCTGACCTGCGGCACCTGCGCGGGCGGCTGCCCTGTTTCGGGTGTCGACGGCATGGATGTTCGCAAGGCTGTTCGTATGGTCTTGCTGGGACTCGAACAGGAACTGGTCGATTCCAGATTCCCATGGATATGCACCTTGTGCGGCCGGTGTGAGCATGCCTGCCCCATGGGCATCGACCTGCTCGCAATGCTCCGGTCCGCCCGCGGCATGAGGGACAGGGACAAGGTGCCGGGCGTTTTGCACAAGGGCGTTGCGATGTGTCTCAAGACCGGCAACAACGTCGGCATCCCCAAAGATGACTTCCTGTTTCTTATGGAAGACGTGGGCGCCGAACTTGCCGAAGAGCTGCCCGGCTTCAGCGTGCCCATTGACAAAAAGGGCGCCAAAATCCTGTTGACGATCAATTCCAAAGAACCCTTCGGCGAACCCGAGGACATGAAATTCTGGTGGAAGATTCTTTACGCCGCCAATGAATCGTGGACCACAACTTCCGAAAACTGGGAAGGGGTCAACTGGGGCCTTTTCACCGGCGACGACGAATCGATGAAAGAGATCGTCGGAAGAATTGTGAAAAACTACAAGGAGCTGGAGTGCGAGTACCTGCTCCTACCCGAGTGAGGACACGCATACTATGCGACCAGGCTTGGTCTGCAAAAATGGTTTCCCGGCGAAGTCAAGTTCCTTTCGGTACACGATCTTCTCAAGCAATACATCGATGAGGGACGCATCACGCTGGATAAATCGGTGCACACTCATCTCACTACCTATCACGACCCGTGCAATTACGGCCGCAAGAGCGAACGCACCTTCGGCCATGGCTATTACGAGGAACCTCGATGGATTACACAGCAATGCTGTGAGAACTTCGTCGATATGTATCCCAACCGGGCCAACAACTTCTGCTGCGGTGCTGGCGGCGGCGCATGGGCTGCTCCGTATGTCGAGGAGCGCGTCTTTTACGGCCGGGTGAAGGCCAAACAGATCAAAGACACCGGCGCCAAGCTGCTTGTCGCCCCGTGCCACAACTGCCGCGACCAGATCATGAAGGGGTTGCGCAAAGAGTACGACATGATGGGTCTCGAGGTGAAATATCTCTGGGAGCTTGTAGCCGACTCTCTGATCATCGAGCCGCGCGAGGTGGACTCCGAAGAAGAATAGAGTTTTTCCTCTCCGTTCATACAGCCCCAGGATCACATCTGCGTGTGAATGGGGCTTTTTTTATAGAGTGAGGGACCATGAGCAGGAAGCAAGCTGCAAAAAAGGGAAAAGAGCAGGTCGAACTCACCCGGGAAGAAACGGGCGAACTGGAGATGATTTTTGACCGCCTCGCCGTTCAGGACCCGGCAGGGGAAAGCTTCCAAGTGTACTTGAAATCCTTGAGCAACTCCCTTGCCCAAAGGCCGATGCTCGCAGCCGCCCTCCTCGACAGACTGAGCAGAAATCCAAACCAGACCGGCTTTCGCACCTTTCAGGCGCTCGAAGCCGTTGTCGAAAATTCACCCTACAAACGAAGCGCCAAACAGGCGGCGTACCGCTTCTCGCAGAAGGGCTTCGCTCCCGCCGAGCAGATTGCCTCGCCCGAAAAGATCGTCTTGATCCGCGAGGAGCAACGACAGCCGCTCGCAGATCTTTTCCAGGTCCCGGGCGCCATGTGGGTCGTCTCCGCTCTGGTTCCCGACGCATCCACCGGAAAACACGAGATCGTCACCGCATTTCTCGAAGACGACTTTAACACCTTCCATGTGCGGGTGGCCGAATCGGCCGGTCAGAAGCTCTACAAAGAATACCTCCAGACGATCTCGACCCATGCGCTCCGAAAAGGCGCACGGATTCCCCTCCGACACGCCGCCAGGCTCTTTTTCGATATGCTCGACTTTTGGACCGGCAAAGGATCGTATGCTCATCTGGAACGGGGGCGAAACATCTTCGAAAAACATTTTGTGCCGGATGCACGGCCCTATGTCTATGAGCTTATGCCGGAACTCGAAAACCCCGGCCAATTCTTCGCCGAAATCCAAAGCGAACCGCTTTTCGAAAACATGGACCTTTCCTGGCTGCGGTTCACGAGGGAGGATCTCGCGCCCTGGTACGAAAAGCTAAGAGCTCTTGGCAGCCCGCTCCTGGTAGTCCCGCGGGAGGTCCTGGAGGAACGGAGTCTGCAACTGCTCCGCAACGCCGGCGACGTTCTGTGCGCAGGGACAAAACGGCGCCTTTATACGAGATTTTTCGAAGAACAGGCGATGACCTTAAAGCTTCAGGAAGATGAAGAAAAGGCGCGATGGGCATGGATTATCGCTTCAGATCTGGCCGGGGAGTCGCCTGCCGGCAATAACCCCGCCGTCTCCCGACTCGTAATGGACTCCATCGCTTTTTACTGGCAGGAGAAGTTCCCGGAAGGCCCCAAGGCCGCGGAACCCGAACACCGGACGGAGTCGGGTATCATCCTGCCCTGAAACGGGGTGGTTTATGCAAACCTTCCAGGTAAAAACGACGGCCCACTCCTGCGCCGTCGACATCACCGACCATATAGAGGCCGTGCTCTCGGAAAACTCGGCCCGAAACGGCCTCTGCCTCATCTATGTTCCCCACACCACCGCAGCCGTAACGATCAATGAGGGGGCCGACAAAAACGTCATGAACGACGTCCTGAAATCGCTCGATACACTCGTCCCCTGGCAGGCCGGCTATAAACACGCCGAGGGCAATTCCGCCGCACACATCAAGGCCATCCTTACCGGAGGCAGCGTACAGGCAATCGTGGAAGCGGGAAAGCTCGCCCTTGGCACATGGCAAAGGGTGTTTCTCCTGGAGTTTGACGGCCCAAGGACACGGAAAGTCTATGTTCAATCGGTAAATGGGTGAATCGGTGAGTGAGTGAGTGGGGAAACTGCTTCGCCCGCCCGCGCAGCCGCCGGGCAACTCGGCTGCGGCGCCAGCCGCAAAAGAAGAAAGCCAGGTGGGAGGGACCTGGCTTTCAAGAGAGAAACATGAGATGGTACAGTTAAGCGACTTAAATATAAAGCTAGCCCCGGACTGAAGGAATTAGGGAAACTATGTATTTTACTGCTACCGAGACAGTAGTCGCCAAATTTAGCACTCGCCTCAATTAATTGCTAGCAAACCGCTTGTTGCCCTCCCACCCCGTGATTATCTTAGGAAAACTTCCGGCCATACCGAAGCGCGAGTCGGCGCTTCGGCTCACAATGTCGGAAGATTTCTTTACCGGGAGGGATTCACATGGCAAAAGCAGTGGGAATCGATCTGGGTACTACCAATTCGGTTGTGGCAATTTGGGAGGAGGGAAAATCCACTGTCATCCCGAACGCTGAAGGGTCCCGGCTGACTCCGTCGGTTGTGGCGTACACGAAGGACGGTCAACGGCTGGTCGGCCAGGTTGCCAGGCGCCAGGCCATCCTCAACCCGACGGCCACGATATATTCGGCAAAAAGGTTTATAGGCAGGAAATGGGGGGAAGTGGACGAAGAGTCCAAGACCGTGTCCTATAAAGTAATAAAAGGACAAAGTGATGCGGTGCGCTTCGCAATCGAGGGAAAACAGGTTTCCCCCGAGGAGGTTTCGGCCCGGGTGCTGCGCAAACTCGCCGACGACGCCTCCAAGTATCTGGGAGAAAAGGTGAAGGAAGCCGTCATCACCTGCCCGGCCTATTTCAACGATGCACAGCGCCAGGCGACGAAAAACGCGGGGGAAATCGCGGGGCTCAAGGTATTGCGGGTGATAAACGAACCCACCGCGGCGGCTCTTGCCTACGGGATCGAGAAGAAAAAAAGCGAGACGATCCTGGTCTTCGATCTGGGTGGGGGCACTTTCGACGTGTCCATTCTCGATGTCGGAGACGGAGTGGCGGAAGTACGATCGACGTCGGGAGATACGCATCTGGGCGGCGATGATTTCGACAAGAGGATCGTCGATTATATTGCGGGGGAGTTCCGAAAAGATAACGGCATAGAATTGCGCGACGACCGCCAGGCCCTCCAGAGGCTCTACGAGGCGGCGGAGAAGGCCAAGATCGAGCTTTCGAGCACGTCCGAGACCCAGATCAATTTGCCGTTTATCACTGCCGACGCCAATGGTCCCAAGCACCTGGTCCAGAAGCTTACGCGGGCGAAATTCGAAGATTTGACCCACGATCTGGTAGAGCGCTGCATGGAGCCCGTCAAGCAGGCCCTCTCCGATGCGCGCCTTAGCGCAAAGGACATCGATGAGGTGATCCTGGTGGGCGGCTCGACCCGGATCCCGGCGGTACAGGAGCTTGTGAGGAAGCTCACGGGCGGAAAAGAGCCCAACATGAGCGTCAACCCCGATGAGGTCGTCGCCGTGGGCGCCGCAATCCAGGCGGCTGTGCTCAAGGGAGAGGTCGAAGATGTGGTGCTGCTCGACGTAACGCCGCTTTCTCTCGGGGTCGAAACCCTGGGGGGAGTCATGACCCGGCTGATCGAGCGCAACACGACCATCCCCACCCGGCGGGAAGAAGTATTTTCGACCGCCGAAGATGACCAGACCGCGGTCGATGTCGTGGTGCTCCAGGGGGAGCGCGAACTCGCCAGGGACAACCGTGTTCTTGGAAGATTTCGCCTCGAGGGGATCCGCACCGCGCCCCGTGGAATCCCGCAGATCAAGGTGACCTTCGATATCGACGCAAACGGGATTTTGAGTGTCACGGCGCGCGATCAGGAAACCGGCAAAGAGCAGGCGGTAACGATTTCCGAATCCACCAATCTTTCGAAGGAAGAAGTGGACAGGATGGTGCACGATTCGCAGGCCCATGCCGCCGAGGACAAGAGCCGGCGCGAGACTGTCGAGGCCCGAAATAGCGCCGACACTCTGGCCTACCAGCTCGAGCGTTCTTTGCGGGAACTGGGCGATAAGGTCCCGGTGAATGAAAAAGCGCGCGCGGAGAGCCTGATCGAAGAGACCAGGAAGGCGGTCCAGGAGGAGAGCACGAGCGCGGAAAGGTTTAGACAGCTCGCAAGCGATCTCCAGCAGTCGTCTCAGATGATCCCCTCGGCAGCCTATCGGCAGACGGCCGGGACGGAGAGCGGCGGGCGCGAGTCCGAAGCGGAAGAGTATCGGCAGGGCGGGTACAGACCACGTCCGGGCGGCGGCGATGATGTCATCGATGCCGAATTTACCGAGCATTGACAGGCACGGTATCTCCAAAGTAAAGATAGATACTTTGGACCGGACTGCACTGCAACCATTTCAGAGGGGCGGGTCGTTGCTTTATGGCTGTCAAATACAGAGACTACTACGAAATACTGGGGATTAAGAGGTCGGCCGCCCAGGGCGAGGTTCAACGGGCATATCGGAAACTTGCGCGCAAATACCACCCGGACGTAAACAAGGCCGCCAATGCCGAAGACAAGTTCAAGGAACTGAACGAGGCCTACGAGGTCCTCAAAGACCCCGAAAAGCGGAAGATGTACGACCAGCTGGGCCCCAACTGGAAGGCCGGCCAGGACTTCAGGCCTCCTCCGGGGTGGCAGGCCCGCGACTTCGGTCAGGGCGGCGGCTACCAGACCGAATTCCACTGGGGCGGCGCCGAGGAGAGCGCAGGCGGGTTCAGCGATTTTTTCGAATCCGTGTTCGGGGGAATGGGTTTCAAGCAGGCTCGTGGGGGGACGGCACACGGGGGATTTGGCCGGGGGGGATCGCTCCGCCGAGCCGGGGCCGACCAGGAGACCTCTATCAGGATAACCCTGGAGGAGGCCTTTCACGGCGGCACCAAGCCCATCCTTCTTCAAAGCAGGTCGATCAGTCCCCAGGGCCAGTTGGAAGTGAAGGAAAAACGCTACGACGTGAAAATCCCGCCCGGCATTCTGCCCAACCAGAAGATTCGCCTTTCGGGGCAGGGCGAAGAGGGCACGGGGGGCGGCCCGAAGGGCCACCTCTATTTGAAGGTGGAAATTGAGCCGCACCCGATCTTCAGCCTGAACGGGCGAGACATCACGATGGAGGTCCCCGTTTCGCCCTGGGAGGCGATTCTGGGGGCCGAGGTGCGCGTCTCCGCACTTTCCGGCTCCCTGGATCTCAAGGTCCCCGCCGGGACCCAGGGGGGCCAAAAAATGCGGCTCCGGGGCAAGGGAATGCCCAACCCCAAGGGCACGCCCGGGGACTTGTACGTAACGATAGTGGTAAAAGTTCCGACGAATCCTTCTCCAAAGGAGTTGGAACTGTTCGAAGAACTCAAGAAGAGCTCGAGCTTCGATCCCAGAGCTTAAGCCCTTGCGGGAGTATTAGCCGGCATGACCGAGAGACGCTTTTTCATGCTTCAGGTGAAAAGAGGTGTGGAATTCGCCACAGGCTACACTATGACGGAGGTGGCGACCCACGCCGGAGTGCACCCCGAATTGCTCGAAAGGTTCGTTCGTCTCGGACTGATCGAATTTAGCGAAACAACCCGGGACGGAGAGTGGCTCTTCGGCGCGGATGTGGTCCCGTTGATCAAGCGAATCCTCAGGCTCCGAAACGAACTGGGTGTAAATTACGCAGGCGTGGGGGTGATCCTCGAGCTTCTGTCCAGGGTCGAGGCGCTCGAAAGCCGCGTAAGGGAACTCGAACACGCAAGGTCGTGTGAAGCGTCGGTAACGATCGAGTAAAAAAATCGGGGCAGACAAGGGGGAGGTTTTTATCTCTTATGGATATCAACAAATTTACGACCAAGTCTCAGGAAGCTTTGCAGGCCGCGGAAACCAAAGCGATCCGTTTCGGCCATATCGAAGTGGACGGCGAGCACCTTCTTCTGGCTCTTTTAGAACAAGCCGACGGGCTGGCGACGCGGCTTTTCAAAAAAATGGACATTCCCGTGGAGAGCATGCGGGAGCGGCTGGAGCAGGAACTCAACCGGAAGCCGCGCGTGAGCGGCCCCGGGGTCGAACCGGGCAAGATCTACATCACCAACCGTTTGAACCGGCTGCTCACCGATGCCCAGGAGCAGGCGCGCAGACTGAAGGATGAATACGTTTCGGTCGAACACATCCTGCTCGCTTTCCTCCAGGAGGGGACGAGCACTCCCGCCGGGCAGACGCTTCAGCAGTTCGGGGTGACGAGGGACTCACTTTTAAGCACCCTCACCTCCATTCGTGGAAGCCAGCGGGTCACGAGCGCCACACCGGAATCGGCCTACGAGGCCCTGCAAAAATACGGTCGCGACCTGGTGGATGAGGCGCGCAACCAAAAACTCGATCCGGTCATCGGGAGAGATTCCGAAATCCGGCGCGTCATCCGGATCTTAAGCCGCAAGACCAAAAACAACCCGGTGCTGATAGGCGAGCCGGGAGTGGGCAAAACCGCCATAGTCGAGGGACTTGCCCACCGGATCGTACGAGGAGACGTCCCTGAAGGGCTCAAAGACAAGACCATCTTCGCGCTCGACATGGGCTCGCTCGTTGCGGGGGCGAAGTTTCGGGGTGAATTCGAAGAGAGGCTCAAAGCCGTCTTAAACGAAATAAAGGAAGCCCAGGGCAGGATCTTGCTCTTCATCGATGAGCTGCACACAATCGTTGGCGCGGGAAAGGCCGAAGGCTCCATGGATGCGGGCAATATGCTCAAGCCCATGCTTGCCAGGGGCGAACTCCATTGCCTGGGTGCCACAACGCTTGACGAGTACCGCAAGCACATCGAAAAAGACGCGGCCCTGGAGCGGCGTTTTCAACCGGTGCTCGTCGATCAGCCCTCCGTCGAAGACACGATTTCGATCCTGCGGGGCTTGAGAGAACGCTTCGAGGTCCATCACGGGGTAAAAATCCAGGACAGCTCCCTGGTTGCCGCCGCGGTGCTCTCCAACCGCTACATCTCGGACCGTTTTCTGCCCGACAAGGCGATCGATCTGGTCGATGAGGCCTGCGCCATGATCCGGACGGAAATCGATTCGATGCCCTCCGAACTGGACGAAGTGGAACGGCGGGCGCGCCAGCTCGAAATCGAGGAGGTAGCCCTTGCCAAGGAACAGGACAGGGCGAGCAGAGACAGGCTCCAGGCGCTCCGAAAGGAGCTGGCCGAACTGCGCGACAGGGCCGATACCATGAAAGCCCAGTGGGAGTCCGAAAAGGAATCCATCAAGAAGGTTCAGGCCCACAGGGGGGAAATCGAGAAGGTCCGCCACGAAATCGAAGCTTCCGAGCGGGAATTCAACCTGCAGAGAACCGCCGAGTTGCGCTACGGGGTCCTGCCCGAGCTGGAAAAAAAGCTGCGAGAAGAGGAGGAGAGGCTTTCGAACAGGCAGGAAGGTGCCCGGCTTCTTCGCGAAATGGTGACCGAGGAAGAAATCGCCGATATCGTCTCCCGCTGGACCGGGATCCCGGTAACCAGGCTGGTGGAAGGGGAAAGGGAAAAGCTCCTGAGGCTCGATGAGGTGCTGCACAAGCGCGTCATCGGCCAGGACGAGGCCGTGCAACTCGTTGCCAACGCGGTCATCCGCGCCCGTTCGGGCATCAAAGACCCGAGGCGCCCGATCGGCTCCTTCATCTTTCTCGGCCCCACCGGTGTGGGAAAAACCGAACTGGCAAAGACTCTTGCCGAAGCTCTTTTCGATACCGAAGAAAACCTCGTGCGGATCGATATGAGCGAATACCAGGAGCGCCACACGGTTTCGCGCCTCATCGGGGCGCCACCCGGCTATGTGGGCTACGAAGAAGGCGGGCAGCTGACCGAAGCCGTGCGACGAAAGCCCTACTCGGTCATCCTGTTCGATGAAATCGAAAAAGCCCACAGGGACGTCTTCAATACGCTCTTGCAGATCCTCGACGACGGAAGGCTCACCGATTCCCAGGGGCGGACGGTCGATTTCAAGAACACGGTCATCATCATGACGAGCAATATCGGCTCCGAATACCTGCTCCAGGGGGTGACAAGGGAGGGAGAAATCCGCGAAAACGCAAGGACTGAGGTCATGGGTGCGCTACGGCACCACTTCATGCCCGAATTCTTGAACCGGGTCGATGAGATCATACTCTTTAAGCCGCTCACGTTGGGCGAGATAGAGAAGATCGTAGATCTTTTCGCAGAAGATCTCAACCGGCGGCTAAAAACCAGGCGTCTCACGGTTACGCTCAGCAAAGAGGCGCGCGAGTTCATCGCCAAGGCCGGCTACGATCCTGTCTACGGCGCTCGTCCCCTCAAACGCTATATGCAGCGGGAAGTGGAAACCAGGATCGGCCGGGCGATCATCGCCGGCGATATTATGGACGGGTCCACCATAACCATCGACGCGCGCGACGGCGAACTCACCGTGACCCACGTCTCCGAACCGGAGACGGTTGAGGTGCAGTAACGCAGGGAGATGAAAAGCGTGGAGATGAAGGGCAAGAGCGCGGGGGCTATCGCCCCCTGCACCCCCACGCCGCTGCGCGGCTCATTTGGCGCTTCGGTGGCGGCCTACGGCCAGTCGCCGGAAGCGCCGAGCGATCGGTGACCGATGTTCAGGGAATGCAATCACCGAAAACCCTGGAATGTATCGGGTGATTCGAGCCCAAGTCCCCCTTTGCAAAAGGGGGGAAGCACGGACCTTAGAGGATTAATTCAAAAGTTTGGCCGATGAGCTTATGACCGAAGCTGTCGTGTTCTTCTTGAGCAACCAGCACGAACCCGGCTTTTTCGTAAATGTGTCTCGCCGCCACGAGTACACTGTTGGTCCAAAGCGTAAGCTTTGAGTAGCCTTTACGCCTGGCGAAGCGAATGGCTTCCTGGACAAGGCGGCCGCCAAGCCCGAGGCCCCTCGCCTTGGGTTCCACCAGAAGCAGACGGAGTTTGGCGATCGATTCGCTTTGCTGCACAACAAAGACAGAACCGACGATTTCACCATTCATTTCTGCGATCCAGCACCGTTCCCGCGCCGGCTTGCACTCGGTTATGAAATCGGAAACGATCCGGGCTACAAGTGCTTCAAAGCGTTCATCCCAATCATACTCCTGCGCGTAGAGGACTCCGTGCCGATGCGCAATCCAGCCCATATCACCGGGCTCCGGCGGTCGCAGGACAAACGGTTCTGCAAATTTGAATCCGCTTCCTTTCCGGAGTACGCCTTCAACGAGTTGCATTCCTTTAAGCAGAAGCCTTTGGTCCTCCTCACTGAGTTCGCCCAGTTTTTCCGCGATCTCGTCATGGGAACGCCGGTCGAGAACACCAAAGGCTTTCCTGCCCTCTGCAGTGAGAGACATGAGGCGCTGGCGCCCGTCCTTGTCCGAACGGGTCTTATCCAGCAGCCCCTGTTGCTCGAGCCGCACCACGATTCGGCTGACATAGCCGGGGTCCAGACCGAGTTCCCGGCAGAGCCCGGTAACGGTGAGATTCTCGCTCTGAGCCAGTTCATAAATGATACGTGCTTCTGTCAGCGAATAAGGGCTCTGCAAAAGACCTTCCCGCAAAACCCCGATCTGCCGGGTGTAGAAGCGGTTGAAGCGCCGAACGGCGCCGATTCTCTCCTCGAGGCTTTCAAGCGGCATGTCATCTCCCCCCGTTCGTATATTGTTGCTATTGTATAGTATTTATTTGCTTAAAGCAACTATAACGCCTGTGCGATAAGGCTACCGTCCGAGGCGAAAGAGATATATAGTGTTACGGAAAGGACTTGCTGAAAGGAGTAGCAGCATGGAATGGCGTGAAGTGGTCCAACACCCGAGCCTCAAAGACCTGCCCTTCAAGATAGAGACAAACGAATGGGGAAAAATCATGATGGCTCCTGCGTCCTATGCGCACGGGAAATATCAGACACGAATAGCAATACTATTCGAGCGCCTCGGCGAAGGGGACAGGGTGGTGACAGAATGTCCCATTCAGACATCCAGGGGCACCAGGGTAGCCGATGTTGCCTGGGCGAGCGCGGCATTCGAAAAAAGGCACGGGATCAAGAAAGTCGAACTCTCCGAGTCCCCCGAAATTGTCATTGAAATAGAGTCGCCTTCGAATACCGCTGCTGAACTGGTGGGAAAAAGGCTGCTGTATTTCGAAAAAGGCGCCAGGGAATTCTGGCTGTGCGATGAGAACGGCAAAATGCGTTTTTTCAATCCGGAAGGGGAAATGAGTAAGAGCGAGATGTTCGGGGAATTTCCCGCACACATCGACCTGGAAGCCGGGTGAACAAAGGAGCCCGTCGGAAGCTCCAAGCCTTATCCCAATACGAAAGACTAATCCAGAATGCTCCTGATGTAGATTCGAGGCTTGACCGTGGAGAACTGCAACGCGTACCCGGGCGCCCCATTAACGAGGGGCAGGCAGAGGCTTGCCCGTTACACGCCCGATTGGCAGAGGATCTATTTCTGCGGATATCCTAAACAAAGATGACCGGTGCGCATTTGAGGAGGGTCTACCGGACTCTCATCCGCTTCTGTCTGCAATTGTTTCACCCACGCAGCCATTCCCAGGCGGCTTCGATTTCGGAACGGTCGAAGTGCTCAACCTCTCGATGGGTAAACAGTCCGCCTATCTTCACCCACGATTTGATCCAGATCCTGCCGCTGACAACCGCCATCCGCTCTATTTCTCCTGCATGGTCCCGGGCAAACCTCAATTTCTCGAGAAGGGCCTCCGGTTCCATATGGCGAAAGCCCTCGATCTCGATGAGAAGTCGCACCTTTCCAAACTCTGAGATCGCGTCGGACAGCGCCACGCCTATTTTGCGGACGTCTTCCGAAGTGATATTCTCGCCGATTTTGAACCCAAGAACGTTTCCGCCACTGGCGGTCAGTTGGTCGAACATGTTGACATGCCACCTCTTCGATGGCTGTTATTAAGAAATGCATAAATAGCCGAACATTCCGAGTAGATGCTGCATGGCCGTAGTCCCGTCAACTGTCCAATTTCCTGGAAACCTGGTAAACAAAGGAGCAGACACGGATGAACAGAGATAAACACGGATAAAAGCGATGATAAATCAGCTAGACTTCTTACCTCGGCGGCATGCTCCCGCGACTGTGAGCCAGACAGCCCAAAGGGGTCGCTCTCCGATTGGTTTCCATCCGTGTCTATTCGTGTCTATCCGTGTCACCCGGTCTTTTAAGGGCTATTCAGACAGGGATAGTACAGGATAGCGCTGGGTCTGGTCAGTCAGCCTGAACTTTCGGCGGCATCAGGGGCATGCAAAGCGTCACTAACGGCCTTTGGGTTGCACGCTATCACGGTAAGATAGGCTTTCGCCGCCGCGTCAGGTTCTTTGCGTCGCTGTTCCCAATCGCGCAAAGTCCCGAGCGGAATATGAAACCGCGTTGCAAACTCCTCCTGGCTGAGTCCGAGAGCACGGCGAATGACGCTCACTTGTGGCGTGCGTTTCATGCCTTCGATATTATCGGGTGTTATGGGTTGAGCATCGCGATCGCTCAAGGCGGCCCTGTGGCGCTGCTCTTCGGTCATCGCATCAAAGCGTTTCCAGTCACGCTTATCGGCGGTTTTCTTCATGGTATTTTCGTTTCTCATATGGTTCTGACCCTCGGGCTGAGATAATCCGATTTCATAGAAGATACTGCATGGCCGTAGCCCCGTCAATTGTCCAATTTCTTGAAGCCGGGTGCTGCAGAATACCCTCCCGGTATCCATGGGGTTTTCTTCAGGGAGATTGCCGGGCGAGTCCCGGCAAAGGCGCTATTTTGCTTCGAGTGAGGCCGGGAAGGTGAGGATAAAGTTTGACCCCTCGTTTTCCAGGCTTTCGACCTCCATGGTACCTTCGTAGTCCTGGACAATCCCGTGACTGATGGAAAGCCCCAGGCCGGTGCCTCTTCCGGTGCGTTTCGTCGTAAAGAAGGGCTCGAAGATCTTACCGATAAGGGGCCTGGGAATGCCGATCCCGGTGTCGGCGACCTCGACGCGCACCTTGCCGTCCAGAAGGCGGGTCTTGAGATGGATCTTTTTTTCGGGGGAATGGACCAGCTTTTCGAATTTATCCTCGATGGCGTCCCGTGCGTTTACGAGCAGATTGATGAAGACCTGCTCGAGCCTATTGGTGTTGGCCAAAACTGGAGGCAAGTCAGGCTGGAGGTCCTTTTCCACGAGGATTTCCCGCAGCTTCAACTGCTGCAGGAAAATGGCGAGCGATTTTTCCACGGCCTCATTGATATTGACCATCTCACCATGGACCCCGGACTTTCGCCCGAACTCGCGGAGGTGGTTCACTATGGCCGAAGCCCTGTCGACGTGGCTGTCAATTTCTCCGGCCATCGCTCTCAGGACTTCTTCCCCTATCGGCTCGCCCTTCCTGATTTTTTTCAAAATGAAGCTGCTCGCCGTCTTCATGACGGAGAGGGGCTGATTGAGTTCATGGGCGATGGCCGTAGACATCTCGCCAAGCGTTGCCATCTTGCTCGCCTGGATCAGTTGCTGCTCGACTAGAAGCCTTTTGGTGATATCGCTCGTAGTGACCAGGAAGGCGGGCTGCCCGTCGTATTCCGAGGGAGATATCCGGATGTTTGCGTAGATGACCGGGCCGTACCGGGTGACGTGGCGCACCTGTTTCATGGCTTTCGACCGCCGGATCTCGGCTGCGAAATCACGGCTTTCATCCGGTTCGAATAGCATGGTGAACGGTTTTCGCAAAACATCCTCTTTGCGATACCCGTACACGCCGAAAACCATCCGGTTGCAGTCGACGATGCTCAAGTCGCTATCGAGAACGAAGACCGGGTTGGGAACGTGGTCGAACAGGTCCCGGTACTTCTTCTCGCATCTTTTGACTTGTTCTTCGAGCCTTTTTTGCTCGGCCACGTCTACGCTCGTCTCCATCGCAACACCGGGAAGCGTTCCTGTTACACCGCAGCCAGGCGCCCCTCGAAGGACCGCGTCAGGGCGAGGTTCATATCGAATCCGAGACCGCCCCGGGGCAGCCCGAGGCTAAAGCCCAGGAGCTGCGGCAGGTATACGACAGCTATTTCCAGGTCCTTTCCACGCATCTTCGAAATCTTTTTCTGACTGATCTCCAGGTTCATCTGGCACATCGGACAGACCGTGGCGATACAGTCGGCTCCTTTTGCTCCGTCCAGGAGATCGGCAACAAGCTCCAGGGCCATCTCCTTTTTTGTGGTCATCAACCCGGCGCCACAGCATTTAGCCCCCATGGACCAGTCGAAAACCCGCGCCCCGGTGGCACTGATGAGCCCCTCCATGGAACGGGGCCGCTCGGGATCATCGAAATCGGTAAAGGGGCGAAGGGCCTGACACCCATAATAAGGGGCAACGGAAAGACCGGCCAGACTTTTTTTACGCCCGGCGGTTATTTTTTCGGCGCCTATGTCGTTTGCCAGAACATCGAGCAGATGTCTCACCCGGATGCCTGAGGAGCAGGAGAGCCCCTCCACGGCGAGGGCCTGGTTCACAATATCCACGGTGTGGCCGTCATGGCCGATCGCATCGGCGGCCCTTCGCAGGTTGAGATAGCAGGAGCTGCAGGGAACGAGCATATCGGCCCGAGTCCCCGATTTTTGCGCCAGAGCGAGGTTTCGGGCGGGAAGAACGAGGGAGAGGAGCCGGCTTTTCGTCTCCGCTGCACTCGCTCCGCAGCACGTCCAGTCATCTATTTCGACCAGTTCCTGCCCGAGAACCCGCAGGAGCGCCCGCGTCGAAACGTCGTATTCTTTTGCCGAGTGTTGGAGCGAACACCCGGGGTAGTAGAAATACTTCACAGTGAGGCCTCCAGTTCCCCGACTTTACGATAAAGCCGCTCGAGTTTTCCCCCGCCGGCGGCGGCGGGAATCTGCACCTTCATCTTCCCTTTGACCATGAGCTTCAATCCCAGGGGAGCAAAACTCAGGGGAACCGTCGGATTTTTTACGGCGAGAAAATAGCTGGTCATCATCTCGGTTTCCCGCACCCGGCCGTATTTACGGACCGAATCGAGAAAGGCCCTGTAAAATTGGGGGCTCCTGCGGTCGGTCAGGTAGCCTTCCGCGACAGCCACTCTTTTCAGGGCCGCCATTGTATCGGTAAGCGGCAGGCCCCGCGGGCACCGCAGGGTGCAGGTATAACAGCTCGAACAGAGCCAGAAGGTACGGCTTTGGAACAGCTCCTCCTTCATGCCCCCCAGCACCATTCTCCAGACCTGCCGGGGCGTATGGTCCATCTTGAAAGCGCTGCCGCACGACCCCGTGCACGTCCCGCACTGCATGCAGGCCCTCAGCTTTTTGGAAATTTCGGCAAACGGATTCCGGCCGGCTGCCGCGGCTTCATTGTGAGCCATCTGCTTCGCCTTTCATAAAAGTTCCAGGGCCGCATCCACCATGGCCATAACCTGCCGGTCACCAAAGCCCCGGACGATCGAGGCGCTGTTCGGGCAGATCGCGGCGCAGGCGCCGCACCCCTGGCAAGCGAGTTCGTCGATTTCGATTCTATCCTCATCTTCGTTGCGCGTCCGCGCCCCGTAGGGGCAAGCGGAGATGCACCGTTCGCAAAGCGAACACAGGCTGTGGCGCACGCCGGCGACGACGGTTCCCGACTCGACCTCTTCGCGGTTGAGCAGGACCAGGGCCCTCTGGGCCGCGGCCTGCGCCATGGCGATCGTCTCCGGGATGGAGCGGGGAGAGTGGGCAAGGCCGCACGCAAATACGCCCCGTTTTTTCCCGTTTACGGGCTGCCATTTGTACTCGGCCTCCCGGAAAAAGCCGTCTTCGTTCCACTCGAGCCCGAAGAGGTCCCCCGGGCCGCCAAGTCCGTTTGGAACGATCCCGGTGCCCAGGACCAAAAGATCGGGTTCGACCGCGATTTCGCGCCCAAGGATGTGGTCACGGACGCGAACCCTGACTTTTCCGGACTCTTCCACGGTAACCACTGGCTTGGCCCCGGGCGCATACCGGATAAAAAGGACACCTTCCTGCCGGGCCTTGGTGTAATAAGACTCAAGAAAGCCGTAGGTCATGATGTCGCGGTAAAGTACGTAGACACTCGCCTGCGGGTTTTCCTTCTTGATGCGCAATGCGTTTTTCAATGCCGTCGAGCAGCAGACGCGGCTGCAGTAGTTTCTGCCTTCCTCGCGCGAGCCCACGCACTGGATCATGGCGACGGATTGCAAAGCCGCCGCCGCTCCGTTTTTGAGCCGGGCCTCCAGTTCGTGCTGGGTCACAATCGCATCGCTCCTGCCGTAGCAATACTCGCGCGCCGGCGCTTCCCTTCCGCCGGTCGCCAGGATCGTTACGCCGTGATCGAGGTGCTGGGTCCCGCCATCCTCTGTCTCTATGGTGCTAAGAAACCCCGAGCCCTGATACGGCATGGAGTCGATCACCGCAGCGCCCGTGTGGAGCGAAATATTACCGTTTGCCCGGACATCGGAGACGAGTTTTCCGATCAGGCCGCGTGTCTCTATGCCGTCGATGGTTCGATCGAGTTTCAGGACCAACCCGCCGGGGGCGGCCTCCTTTTCGACCAGGTCGACCTTGAACCCGTGGTCGGCTATGGCCAGGGCTGCGGTCATTCCCGCAAGCCCCCCGCCGATGACGAGCGCCTTTTGTATGACGGGCACCGTTACCGGGCGGTCGGGCTCTGCGCCCTTTAGCCTTCCGATCGACATTTTCATCGCTGCTTCACTCTCGGCGGCCGCCCGGAGAGGATCTTTTGAATCTGTCCGAAAGGCCGGGGTGTAAATATCGACCACATCCATGAACGCCGGAGAAAGCCCGGTCTCCTTGCCAAGCTCCAGGAGCATCTTCCCATAGAGGCAGGGCATGCAGGCCCCGATTGCGATCATGTTGGCGCCCGATTCCCGGATGTTTTGCAGAAGCGCTTTTCGGCCCGAACGGGTGCAGACGCGATCGACAGGGAACACGCGAATCGAGGGGTCCCAGCGAACGAGGTCCGCTCCGAGCGATTCGACGTCCAGGCCCCGGGAAAGAGAGCTCCCGCAGGAGCAAAGGACGGCAGCCAGTTTGGGCAATTCCCGGGAGACATCCCGCGGGGCGGTCTCGCCCGGCTCGCTCCCTCCGGGGATTCCACCTTTTGCACGAATCAGCCGCGAGGCTTCAAGAGAAGCCGAACCGGCCTGAATTACCGACTCGGAAATATCGCGCAGCCCCGAAAAGGAGCCTCCGGCAAAGACGCCTTCCCGGCTGCTCCTGGTTTGAAAAATTTCCTCCGTGCGGCAAAACCCGGCCGGGTTCAGCTCTATTCCGGCCGACTGCGCGAGGTCGCGGGTGCTTCGAGACGGTCTTTGCCCTGCGGCCAGGACCACCAGATCGAAGACTTCCTCGCCCTGCGCGCCTTCCTCGTCGACGTAATGGAGCCGCAACGCCCCATCGGCCTCCAGATCGATCGAGTGCACGCGGCTCCTTATGAAACGGACGCCCGATTCTTTTTCCGCCGCGTCCCGGTAGCGCTGGAAGTCTTTACCGAAGGTGCGCATATCCATGTAAAAGATGGCGAGATCGGCCTCACCACCCGATTTGGCTTTGGCGAGCAAAGCCTCTTTTATGGAAAACATGCAGCAGACAGACGAACAGTAATCGGCCTTCTGGTGGAGGTCCCGCGAGCCCACGCACTGGAGCCAGGCGATTTTTCGAACGGGTCTGCCGTCGGGGGCAATGAGCTTCCCTTCGCCGGGTCCTGCGCCGCTTATAAGCCGTTCGAACTGCAGGCCCGTCACGACGTTTGGAAGATTGTAGCCAAGAGCGCCCGGGCTTTTGGCCGGATCGCAAAATTCCGAACCCGCGGCCATTATGACCGCCCCGACTTCGATCACGCGCCCCGTCACCGTGACCGTCCGTTCATACTGCTGGACGACTTTAGCAACCAGCGCCTCGATATCGAAAGGCTTCATGAGGTAGTCGCTTGCCCCGATTTTCATCGCCTGCACGGCCGTTTCCACGGTGGCGTAGGCGGTCATCATCAAAACGGGCAGCTCTTCCTTCATCTCTCGTATGATCTGGAGGGCTTCGACCCCGTCCATCCCGGGCATCTTCACGTCTAAAAGCACCAGGCCGTAATCGTTTGAGGAGAGCATGTCTATGGCTTCGGCCCCCGATTCGGCCATATCGACGCTGAACCCTTCGGAGAGGAGCCATTCCTTCAGGGAATCGCGCACCACCAGTTCATCGTCTACCACCAGAATTCTAAAGGCGCGCCGGGCCTCCGAGCGCAGATCGATCGCACCCGTCGGGCACGCCTTTTCGCATTCCCCGCACCGCGTGCAGGCGCCGACATCGATCGTAAAGCGGTTGGGAATGTTGTGCGGGACCGGCAGATAGACCGCCTTGCGCATGGTGAGACCGCCGTTGAAACCATCGGGGACGCTCACCGGGCAAACCGCAGAACACCGCCCGCACCCGATGCACTTTTCGGCATCGATGAAAGAAGGGGCGGAGTCGAGAGTGACCCTGAAATTTCCCGGCTCCCCTTCGAGCGCCGTCATTTCGGTTCCGGGCAAGACCTCGATGTTTTCGTGGAAAAGCCCTTTTCTCAGACAGAACTGGGAGGAGGCATCGCGCCCGACCGTCGGGAGCATCTTGCACATACCGCAGTGATCGCTCGGGAACTGATAATCGAGCTGGCTTAAGATCCCCCCGATGTGCGGCGACTTATCTATGAGGAAAACACGGTAATTCATCTCCGCCAGGTCCAGAGCGGAGCGAATCCCACTGATCCCTGCCCCGATCACCAGGGCTGAACCGGTTTTTGTTTCCATCTGCGTACTAATCCTTTCCACCCGTTACCTCGGAGAATTCCTTCTCGCGAAAAACCGAGAGGGGGGGCTCCTGCTCCAGACTCGCGCCCGCACAGTAGTCGAAAGCCTTCTGCACTCCATGGGCAACCGTCCGGAAAAGCTCCATTACGGGCACTCCGTTGGGGCAGGCGTTGGAACACTGCCCGCAGCCAACGCACGCCGCACTCATGTGGGCCATGCGCGTGAGATGGTAGAAAACGGTGTCGCTCGGCATCTTGAGAGCGCCTTTGCGTTTGGCCCATCGCAGGTATTGCACCGGGTCGTGATCGAACACATTGGTCGTAAAGACGCACTCGCGGCAGTAGCAAACCGGGCAGGCCACCCGGCAGTTGTAGCAATTGACGCAGTTGCCGAGATAGTTCATGAGCTTGTTGACGTCGGAGACGGCCTCGGAGGTGCGCTCGAACATCTGATCGCGGTAGGCGGCGCGCTCGCTCACCAGGGCGGCCACAGCGCTCTTCCTGCTCTCCTCCGCATACTCATCGCCCGCAACGCCCAGCTTCTCCAGGACCTTCGTTCCTTTTTCCGTATTGGAAAGGAGGAGCAGAGTTTCCTCCATATCGGTCCCGAGCAGGCCGATCGCGATATCTGCGCCCGCCGCTACCGGATGCTCGCACGATTTGCAGGCGGGAGAAATGTCTGCGCCGGCGACC
>JBMFWU010000033.1:0-37526 GCA_049964955.1 Syntrophobacteraceae bacterium | reverse complement strand
ATGCCTTTTCCGCTTCCACAAGATGGCGCCGCGCGAGGTGTTCCCCCTCGATTTTCAGCTGCGCCATATTGATATTGCCCATTATGACAAACAAAAGATTATTGAAGTCGTGAGCTATCCCCCCCGCAAGAACCCCTATGGCCTCGAGCTTTTTGGCGTTAAACAGTTCATCTTCCAACTTTTTGAGATCTTCGTCTCTCATTCGTTCTATCCCGAACAAATGCCCGGCTACATGCGGGGTTCTGTAGTCGAAAGTCAAAGGTCACAAAGTCGAAAGTCAAAAAACTGGTTCTCACGACCTGCGACCTTGGACCTTGCGACCTTGGACCTAGGCTTTCACCCGGCTCTGGAATTGCCCTTTTACCCGCTCGATCGTCGACTCGATGAGATCCCTTATGCTTTGCAGCCTCTCGGCCGTTTGGGCTTCAAAGCGAAGGACCAGAACGGGCTGCGTGTTGGACGCCCGCACAAGGCCCCAGCCGTCGGGGAAATTTACTCGTGCGCCGTCTATATCGATTACTTCCAACTTCTTCTGCTCGAATTCCCTCTTTGCGCTCTCGACTACCGCAAACTTGATGTCGTCCGGGCACGCGATCCGTATCTCCGGAGTGGCATGCATAAAAGGGACCCCGGCCAAGAGTTCCGGAATTCTTTTTCCACTCTTTGCGAGTACGGCGAGCAGTCTGCACGAGGCAAATATTCCGTCATCGAAGCCAAAATATCCGTCTTTAAAGAAAATGTGGCCGCTCATCTCGCCGGCCAACTGCGCATTCACCTCTTTCATCTTTCCCTTTATGAGCGAATGGCCCGTTTTCCACATGATGGCCTTGCCGCCGTGCCGTTCGATATCGTCGTAGAGGGTCTTCGAACATTTCACCTCGGAGATGAAAACAGACCCGGGGCGCCGGGAAAGGATTTCCCTGGCGAAAATGATCATGAGTTTATCCCCGAAGACGACTTCACCCTGGTGGTCGAGTACCCCCAGCCTGTCGGCGTCTCCGTCGTAGGCGATCCCCAGATCGAGCTTTTCCCGAAAAACCAGTTCGCGCAGGTCCCGCAGGTTTTCCATCACCGTGGGGTCCGGCTCATGGTTGGGGAAGGCTCCGTCCATGTCGCAGTAGATCGGGTGGACCTCACAACCGAGCCTTTCCAGAATGGCTGTCGCTACGGGCCCGGCAGTGCCGTTACCCGCATCCACCCCGACTCTCAGCTTCCGGTCCAGCCTCACATTTTCGGTGACGAATTTACTGTAGGGGGTAACGATATCGAAACTGTCGAGTTTTCCCTCCGCTTCGATAAACTGCTCCGAACGCATGATTTCGGCCAGCTTCTGTATCTCTTCACCCGCTATGGTGTCATAGCCGTTGCAGACTTTAAACCCGTTATACTCGGAAGGATTATGGCTCGCGGTGATCATCATGCCGCCTTCGCGTTCGAGATGGCGTATAGCAAAATATAAAAGAGGCGTGGGACAAACCCCTATATCGATAACATCCATGCCTGAGGCGAGCAGCCCCTCCACCAGAAAATCGCGAAACCGGTCGGAAGTCAGCCGGCAGTCCCTTCCCACCACGATCCGCCTTTTGCCCTGCCGGTTCATATAGGTCCCGAACGCCCTGCCAAGAGCCGATACATCGGAATCGGTAATTTCCGTACCGGCAATTCCACGGATGTCGTATTCTCGAAAAACATTTGAAAGCATGATTCCACGTCCATGAATTGATGTGAATATAGGCCCATATCGCGTCTTGGGGCAACCAGCGCCTTCCGGAATGCGAGGTCCCGGCGCGGACACACTGCGGCTGGTGGCCACGGATGAGGGTGCTTCCCTTATCCGTGGCCACCCATGACCCACCCTTGAAGCTTCAGATCATTTCTCTTTTTCAAAATCTTGTTTGGGAGCCCCGCAAACCGGGCAAACCCAGTCCTCAGGCAAATCCTCGAACCTGGTTCCGGCAGCCACTCCATTGTCGGGGTCCCCTGCGGCCGGATCATAGACGTAACCGCAGACCGTACAAACGTATCGATCCATTTCTCCTCCTTTTTGGTGTTTGCTCTATTTGCCTGTTGAGAAAAAAATCCTGTCGGGCTTCGCTACGCGAGAGCTCCGACCGCGACCTGTTCATCGGGTGCCTTCGTGAGCAGGTGCTTCCTCCAGATGTGCCTCAGGCGCAGGGCGTTCGACACGACGGAAACCGAACTCAGGGCCATTGCCGCAGCCGCAAACATCGGGTTTAGCAAAATCCCGAAAAAGGGGTAGAGCACCCCGGCGGCTATGGGTATGCCTACCGTATTGTAAAAAAAAGCCCAGAAAAGATTTTCTTTTATCACACGCATGGTAAGCGAAGAAAGCTTCACGGCGGAGGCGACCAGCAGAAGATCGTCCCGCATGAGAGTGATGTCGCTCGCTTCAACGGCCACATCCGTACCCGCTCCGATGGCAATCCCTATGTCTGCAGCCGCAAGCGCGGGTGCGTCATTGACACCGTCTCCCACCATCGCGGTGATCCTGCCCTCCGACTGGAGCCGCCGGATTTCGTTCGCCTTATCGCCCGGGAGGACCTCGGAGAGCACCCGTTCGATCCCTGCCTGGCGGGCGATCGCCAGGGCCGTCTTGGGCCTGTCGCCGGTAAGCATTACTACCTCGAGGCCCATATTTTTGAGAACCGAGACCGCCTCGGCAGCAGAAGACCTGATGGTATCGGCAAGAGCGATAATGCCGACAGGACTTCCATCCTTTGCCACAAAAACGCACGTCTTCCCCGAATCCTCGAAAACCTCGGCGCTCTCCCCGAGCTTTCCGGTATCTATCCCTTCGGATTCGACAAATTTTCTGCTCCCGATGACAATTTGGCTCTCCCCTACTCTTGCACGCGACCCGAGACCGGAGACGGCTTGAAACTCGACGCCTTGGGCCGGTCCGCCGGGAGGCGAGTCGCTCCCGTTTTTTCCGTTTCCCCAAGCCTTGACGATTGCCTTTGCCAGTGGGTGCTCGGAAAGCGCCTCGACCGGTGCGGCCACTCCCAGCACATCGCGTTCCGAATAGCCCGGGGCCGCTGCGACGTCGGTCACCTCGGGCTCGCCCCGGGTTATGGTGCCGGTCTTATCGAATACCACGGTATCGAGACGGTGGGCCCGCTCCAAGCTTTCCCCGCCCTTAATGAGTATTCCGTTTTCAGCCCCGAGCCCTGTACCGACCATGACTGCGGTGGGAGTGGCCAACCCCATCGCGCAGGGACACGAAATGATCAGAACGGATACGAAGTTCAGGATCGCGCGGCTCAAAACGTGGCCGGGGACCCCGAAATACCAGATGAGAAAAGTCACCGCGGCGATCGCGACGACTACGGGCGCAAAAATGGAAGCGACCTTATCGGCCAGACGCTGTATGGGGGCCTTGGACCCCTGGGCCTCCTCTACGAGGCTGATGATGCGCGCCAAGGCGGTTTGCGCCCCTACCCTCGTGGCCTTGAAGACAAAACTGCCGCTCTGATTGATCGTTCCCGCAAAGACATCGTTTTCCGCTCTTTTGGAAACCGGCATGGATTCGCCTGTCAGCATCGATTCGTTTACCGAGGATTCCCCCGATACGACGACCCCGTCCGTAGGGATGCGCTCGCCCGGCCGCACCACCAGAAGGTCCCCCGAGAGCACCTCCTCGACCGGGATGTCCATCTCGCTCCCCTCGCGAATGACGCGCGCGGTCTTCGGGGTGAGTTTGGCCAGTTTTTTGATTGCCTCGGAGGTCCTCCCCCTCGCCTTGAGTTCGAGAAGCCTGCCGATCAGAACGAGGGTGACAATCATGGCGGCCCCGTCGAAATAGACGAAAGGCTCGCCTCCCGGCGGTGCGAAAAGGTGCGGGAAAAAGGTCGCAACGGCGGAATAGAGATAGGAGGATAGAGCCCCGATGGCGACCAGGCTGTTCATGTCGGCCGTTTTTTGCCGGGTGGCTTTGAGCGCCCCGAGCATGAAACGGCTCCCGACCCAGAAGACCACGGGGGTTGCAAGGGCCATGAGGAGGTAGAGCATGAGCGGGCGCGGAATCCCGTTCAAAAACGGGAAAAGGTGCTGCATGCTGCCGGCCATCACCAGAAGGCTCAAAACGGCGCCAACGGCAACCTTGCGCTTCATCTCGGCCAGGTCTCGTATCCGCGCGGCCTCGGTGGGATCTTGCGCATCCTCCTGGTAGACCCCCAGATACTCATAGCCCGCATCCTCGATCGCTCCCCGTATCGCAGCCCAGTCCGCAAGCTGCGGGGAGTACTCGAGCGTTGCCCGCGAGGTGGCAAGATTTACCGCGGCCTCCTCTACGCCGGGAACGGCTTTGAGGATATTTTCCACACGCCTTACACAGGCTGCGCAACTCATGCCTCCGACGAGAACCGCGGTCTTCCTGCGTCCCCCTTGCGCCCCCTTTTCTATTTGCGCCCCGTAGCCAAGCTCCTCCTCGGTTTGCTTAGCCAAGCTCATAACCGGCTTTCTTGATCTTTTCCCTGAGGAACTCCTCATCGACCGGGTGGGTCTCCTCAAAGCTTGCCTCCCCCTTGGCAAGATCTACCACGACGTCGGCTATTCCGTCGATTTCCTCCAGTGTCTTTTTCACGCTCTTCATACAATGTTGACAGGACATTCCTTTGATTTTTACGGTCCTCATGCCTTCTCCTCACAGTTTTCTGGAAAACGAACGTTGGGTTCGGGGCCGATGGCCCGGTGAGTCATGCTACTTTTAAAATTATGTACAGGTCGGTTCCGCGATGGTGTTCTTCGGGAAACATGCTTCCGATGTCTTTGAGCCGCAGCCGGGTCCCCGTCTTTACCCCGGCGGGAATGCGCACGGAGATGACTCTTCCGCCCCCGACATCGGGCAAACTGATTTGCACCGTGTCCCCGAAACGCGCCTGGGCGGGCGAAATGTTGAGACTATAGGTCAGAGCGCGCGCGTCCCCTTCTATCTGCTGGTGTTCCGTCGGCGCGCCAAAGACTTTTTTCAGCAGATACCCCCCGGCAGCCTTCCCGGCTTTGCCAAGCAAAGAGAGGCCGGAAAAGAGCAGTTTGCTTGGTTTCAATGCGTCCACGGCGGGGTCGGGGACCGGCCGAAAGTTTTGCGGCTGCGGCCGCCCGGGCGTTTTGCCATAGCGCACAACCCGGATTCTACTCGGTCCGAACATGAAGTCCTGGAAAAAGATATTCCTTCCGCCAAAAAACACATTATTGATAAACGCAGAATCAAATCGTATCCCCATCCGGGAAAACTCTTTTTCCATTTCCTGGAAAATATCCCGGGAGTGGCTGCTCGTGAAAAAATCCTTGAATATATCGTCCTGCGAGTACCCGAAGCCCCTTCCACTGTTCGTTCCCGGCTGATAGCCCACACGCCGGTACTGATCGTACTGGGAGCGCTTCCCGCTATCCGAGAGCACCCCGTAGGCTTCGTTTATCTTCTTGAAACGCTCCTCGGCGCCCAGATCCCCGGGATTTCTGTCGGGATGCGTCTCGAGGGCAAGTTTTCGGTACGCTTTTTTTATCTCTTCACCCGAGGCTTCGGATGAAACGTTAAGTATCTGATAGTAATCTAAATTTTGCATCCAGGTCTCGATCCGTCTCCTGTTCGTGGCAGTTTTTTGAGCCCATCATATAAAATATAGAACTAAAAAGAGAGAATATCAACAAGCAGCAGCACAGGCAACAGCGGGTTGCCGGACGCCCCCGACATGTTGGCGAGAGTTCCATCGCACGCCACCTCGCAAAATAGTGCGCTTCAGTGCAACAAGAGTATTGCCAAAAGGCAGAACCTTCTCTATAATCCCCAAACATTGCCGAAGTGGTGGAACTTGGTAGACACGCCATCTTGAGGGGGTGGTGGGGAGACCCGTGCCGGTTCGAGTCCGGCCTTCGGCACTGACAAGAGCAGATACCTAATTTCATCGTGTCAGTTTGTTCCTTTTGATTTCATCCTCCCTTACAAATCTATTTAGATCAAACAACCTCTCTCTTATTTCATTTGCGCCGTCGGCATGACTTATCCATGACGGGACTGACAAAGTGGGTTCACACTCTGGCTGGAATTTCGTGCCATTTCATGGGTTTTTCTTGTAAAATACCCTACCAGGCTTGCCGGATTTTGGGGGTGAGTAACCCGGGGGTGTAATATTGCTGCTTTCAATCCGCAACTGCCGGCAGATTACTTATATTTCCTGTGAGGCGATCTCTTTTCTGAGTGTGGAAAGTCGCATTCGGAAACCAGTGGTTTGGGCCAAACTGGAGGCATACAATGGAATCAGTTAGTCAACTAGCCAAGAAAGCCATCGAACTCGAACCTGTAGAACGGATACGATTAGTAGAAGCAATTTTAAACAGCCTTGATAAGCCTGACCAGGATATTGAAAAAAGTTGGATTGCTGAATCCGAGGCGCGCTAGGAAGCTTATAGACGCGGTGAAATCAAAGCCATGGATTGAGAAGAAATTAAGAGGTATGATCGTTGAAAATTCGTTTCCTCTCCCCGGCGAATGTCGAGTTGGATCAAGCCATCCATTATTACGACCAACAACTGCCGGGTTTGGGCTTCCGAACCCCGCAGAAAGAGGCGGATTGAATTTGGATAAACTTGAGAGTCAAAATCTCGCCGTTAGTTTCGAAGATGTCGCGGCGGCCCACGATCGCATCCGGGAGGTTGCGCACCGCACCCCGATCATTACCTCCCGCATGGCTGACGATCTCGCCGGGGCCCGCGTTTATTTCAAATGCGAAAACTTCCAGCGCGCCGGGGCCTTCAAGTTCCGGGGCGCCTACAATGCGCTTTCGCAATTCACGCCCGGGCAAAACGCAAAAGGGGTAATCACGTTTTCTTCAGGCAACCATGCCCAGGCCATCGCCCTTGCGGCACAAATACTGTCCATTCGCGCCGTAATCGTCATGCCCCTGGATTCGCCGCCCGTAAAGCTTGCGGCCACGCGCGGCTATGGTGCCGAAGTTGTCCTGTATGACCGCTACAAGGAGGATAGCGAACCCATTTCGCGCAAACTTGCCGCGGAACAGGAGTTGACGCTCATTCCCCCATACGATCATGCTCACATTATCGCCGGGCAGGGCACCGCGGCAAAGGAACTCTTCGAGGATGCGGGAAGCATGGATATGCTGATAACCCCTCTGGGCGGAGGCGGCCTGCTCGCCGGCTCGGCGATTGCGGCAAAGGCGCTGCACCCCGGCTGTACGATCATAGGAGTTGAACCCGAGGCGGGAAACGATGGACAACAAAGCCTGCAGCGCGGCGAAATCGTGCACATAGAAACGCCGAAAACGATTGCCGACGGCGCGCAAACCCGGCATCTGGGGGAATTGACCTTTCCCGTTTTGCGTCACCATGTAGATGAAATCGTCACGGTGAGCGATGCGCAACTGGTCGAGGCCATGTCGTTTTTCGCAAGCCGGATGAAAATCCTGGTCGAACCTACGGGCTGCCTTGCGGCCGCCGCGCTGTTCAGCAAGGTTATCCCGGGGAGAGGCAGGAAAGCAGGCGTCGTCCTTTCCGGCGGAAACGTCGATCTCAAACAATTTTCAAATCTTGTCTCCGACAGATAGCCCTGATTTCCCCGGCGCCTGTCTCCGCTTTTTAATCCTGTCGGGTCTCTACAGAAACGTTTCTCACCCCAGGGACGAGGCGGGCGAGCTTTACCATTTCCGCAGTCTGGCTCGGTTCTTTCGCCAGATGAGCCTCCACGCCAAGAGAGACTTCCCCGCCGCGGGCAGCCACCTGGATGTCGGGTTTTAGCGCCATTAGCGCCGATTTTACTTCCCCTGCCAGCAGCAGGTCTTCTATTGCCTGCCTCGACTCCGGTGTGGCGTTAAAAGTCCCGAGTGTCACCGTATGGCAGATAGCTTTCGCAACGTCATCAACGCTCAGGTTCCTCACCCGGATCACCAGGTCGTACAGGCCGGGATCGTTCGTGTCGATGCCATAGAGATGCCGGCTCCATTTGCGCCTTGCCGCGTCATCCGTCCTGATGCGCTCCTCGGCACTCTCATGGGAGATCTTTTCACGCTCCATTACCAGCCGGCTTCGCTCCTCCAGGTCGGCAATGATGCGAACCTTAAGGACGTGGGAGACCCCATTGACATAAAAATGGCCGGCCAACCCGTGATAGACTACATTGTCGCTCTGCAGGCTCTTTAGAAGGGCCACCTGGAAATAGGAGATGAACAGCTCCTTTCCGCGTGGGAAAACCTTTCCAGGATCGAAGGCGGATCGTGAACAGCCCGAAACAGCCTCAGTTCAGGGATATTGAACTCCTTTGAAGCCTCCAGAATCACCTCGCGAGCGATACACCGATACCCCAGTCTTTCGGCCACTTTTTCGGCCACCTCTTTGCCATGGCTGTAGGAGCCTCTGCAAATCGTTATAATTGCACGGATTTTCCTCTTTTGCGAAACTATGAAATGAAATCTTGCGGATGCAGGCCTGAAAGCACAATCCTGCACTTCCCCAGTGTTGAATATAGGAGATGCCGGAATATATGTCCAGCCTGTGCGGGACCGTGTGGGATTTTGCAAATAAATCGGCCGTATACGCCTTCCCCCCCAGGGGGGGAATCCGGTCCTGCCCGCGCCTCAGGTCGCGCTTCCGAATGGATACCAGGCCATAAACAGGGGCGGGTTCATTTGCCTTTTCAACCGAGAAACTCTTCCAGGACTCGGGCTATCTCTTCGGGTTTTTCCCAGTGGGGCGAGTGGCCGGCGTCAAACTCCTCGAGCTTCGAACCGGCTATGTGCGACAGGAGCGCTTCCTGGTCCGCCCGCGTAAACAATTGGTCCTGGTTTCCCCACAGCAGCAGGGTCTGCGCGCAAATATCTCGAAGGATCCCCCGGTTATCCACCTCGAGAAGCCCCGAGAGCACCGAGCGCCAGATGTGGGCGGGAACTTTCATGGTCTCCTCAACGATCATTTCCATAAAATCAGCGGGAACGGGATTCGAGGTCGCCTGAAACTCGGCGGCAAAGCTCCGGCTAATCGGGTCCTCAAGGGCATCGATCTGAGGTTTCATTTCCAGAAGCGAAGCCTTTCCGGTAAGAGCGGATGCCGAACTCACGAGTGCGAGTCGTCCGACCCGCTCCGGAAAAATGGCGGCAAACAACTGGGCAATGAGGCTTCCCATCGAATGGCCCACAAGGTCTATTTTCTCAAACCCCAGGGAATCCAAAAGCAGCAGCAGGTCCCGGGCATAATCCGCCAGCACATAGCCGCTTCGAGGCTTGTCCGAATCCCCATGCCCCCGTAGATCGGGGGCAACTATCCGGCGGGTTTTCGAAAGGAATTCGAACACGCGGGTAAAAGATCTCCAGGAATCGCCGTAGCCGTGCAGAAAAACCAGAGGAGGGCCAACACCTTCCCCCCTTTGTGCGTAATGAATGGTGACCCCGCTCCCGAGGACCGCCCTGCCAAAACGAAATTCTCCAGCCCCCTGGCTTGAAGACGAACTCTTAGACAAAACGCATTCCTTTCCTACCATACATAGGTCAGGAGCGGCTGCCCCCAGCCCTGACCTACCGCAAACTCAACGAAACTGCGAACTTGCCTGTTAGCCGTGGAGGCCGTGTAAAAGTAATAGGGCTGCCGGAACGGATAGGTCCCCTCAGAGATCGTATCCCTCGCCGGAGCGACCGGCTCCGAATGCTCATCGTGCCTTATCCCCAGGACCTTTGTCCTGGCCCCGGAGCCCGGAAACTGATCCCGTATTCTTACGCAGGCGATGGCCCCCGGCGTCTCCCCTACCCTCTTTACCACCTCCGGAAAGTCCGGCAGCGTTTCCGCCCCTCCGGCAATCGGAGCACCCCCCAGGATGTCGTTTTCCATATAGTAAAACGTTCCGGGATGCAATTTGGCGCTCGCTACAATGACCTTGACCGCCTGGTCTTTCCCGCCAATCTCTTTCCAGTTGACGATTTTTCCCGTAAGTATCTCTTTTACCCGCTCCACCGACAGGTCCCGCACCGGGTTCTGCCTGTCCGTTATTACCACTACGGCGCCGTATCCTAACAGGTGCTCGTCGAGTTTGACACCCTTGGCCTTCGCCTCCTCTCTTTCCCGGGGAGTGATTTTTCGCGAGGCCATTGCCACCTCGGTTTTTCCCTCAATGAGCGATTGGATGCCCTGGTCTACCAGCGAGTGGCTCAAGACCGACACCGCCACTTGAGGATGATCTTTTTCGTAAGCCATGGCAATACTGTGCACCCGCCCCCACATGGAATAGGCTCCCATTACCGAGATCCCGTCCCTGGCGTTGGCCACGGAGCAAAGTGCCGTGCTGAGGGACACCGCAATCAGAATGAGAACGATTTCAAAGACCCTTTTCACTGTTTTCTCCTTCCCGCTCCAGTTTGCCCATAGAAGATCGCCTCGGTCGACAGCCGGACCTCTAAGCAAACTCTATACCGAATCAAAGAGAAACACAGCCCGCCAAATCCAAAGGTCGGCAGCTTTTAAAAAGGCAGGGTCTCCGGGGGCCGTACGGGTTCACGGCGAAGCTCGCGGCTTGCCCTTCTGACTCATATCGGTGACAGGTGTCTGCAATCGACAGGAGTCACATTGCCCCGGGGATAGGGAGGAAAGGGTATTCGCCAAAAACTCGGAAGAAAAATTCTACCGCAGAGCCCTGTCGTAAACGAACTCTGCGGTAGAAAAAATCCCCTTGGTTCCTTACGAGCAGGAACTTTTCAACTTTCTTATTTCTTCGGTCAGCGCCGGAACGAAGTTAAAGAGGTCTTCGACGACCCCATAGTCGGCCTTGCTGAAAATCGGCGCCTCGGAGTCTTTGTTTATCGCAACGATGAACTTCGAGGACCCCATGCCGGCCAGGTGCTGGATCGCCCCCGAAATTCCAACGGCGATGTAGAGATTGGGATTTACGACCTTTCCGGTCTGCCCCACCTGGTCCGAATGGGGACGCCATCCCGAATCGACCGCGGCGCGCGAGGCGCCCACCGCCGCGCCCAGAACCTTCGCCATGTCCTCGAGCATGCCGTAATTTTCCGGTCCCTTCATACCGCGACCGCCCGAAACGATGATTTCCGCCTCGGTAAGCTCCACTTTGCCGGAAGTGTCCAGATCGATCGATTTGACGCACGAGCGAGTCTGTGCCGGGGAGACCGACACCTTTTCCACCTCGGCTTGTTTTCCCTCGGCCGGAGCCATGCAGTCCATGACGTTCGGACGACACGAAATGACAGGCAGGGCCCCTTCCGCCCATTCACACCAGCCGAAGCACTTGCCGGCGAAAATGGGCCTTTTGGCCTTGATACCGCCGTTTTCGCACACAATCTGCGTGCAGTCCTGGGCAAGACCGGCCTTGAGACGGGCCGAAAGACGCGCCGCAAGGTCCTTGCCGTCAACGGAGGCCGACAAAATCACTGCGGCCGGATCGCACTTGGCGACCATATCCGCAATTACCGGCACGTAGGCCTCGGCCAGATAGTTTTCCAGAGCCGGATCATCCGCCACGTAAACTTTATCCACACCATAGCGGCCCAATTCGGCAGCCTTATCGGCAACGCCCGAGCCCACCGCTACGGCGCATACCCCGATACCCAAAGCATCGGCAAGCCTTCTGCCCTCGCTTGCCACTTCATAGGTCACACGGCGGAAGGCGCCGTGGCGAAATTCGCCGATGATGCACACGCACTTTCCCATTTTCGCTCTCCTTGGCTCAGATCACTTTAGCTTCTTCATGCAATGCCCGAACGAGTTCGGCTGCCTTTCCGGCCGTATCCAGCCCCCCGTCGATGACCTTTCCCGCCGCTCTTTGCACGGGCATTTCCAGGGAGGTCATGCGGACCTTGGCTGCCCCCACCTCGGAGGCGTCCACCCCGAGGTCTGCGAGCTTCTTTGCGGCCAAAGGCTTCTTCTTGGCTTTCATGATGCCGGGCAAGGAGGCGTATCTGGGGTTCCAAACGGCGTGCGAACCGCCAAAGGTGACCACCGCGGGCAGGCTCGATTCGAGGCTCACCTTTCCGCCTTCGATGGGGCGTTCGATGGAGACGACTTTTCCGTCCGATTCGATCGAAACCGCCAATGCCAGGTGGGGCCAACCCAGAAGTTCCGCAACCATGGGGCCGCGCTGGGCCTGGTCGTAGTCCACGGCGCGCGAGCCGCAAAGGACCAGATCCGGCTTGAGTTCATTTACCGCAGCCGCAAGAGCCGTCGCCACTCCAAGGCTGTCGCTGCCCTCAAGGGCCGGGTCGTCGATGATAACGCCGGTGTCCGCGCCCATGGCCAGCGCCGTACGAATGGACTCCACCACTCGTTGCGGTCCCCAGCTGATGATCGTGACCGTTCCCCCGTGCTTTTCCTTCAGACGCAGGGCCGCCTCTACGGCGAACTCGTCATACGGGTTGACGATCCATTTCAGATCCTCGGTCGCAACCGATTTCCCATCACCTGCAATGCGGATTACCGACTCGGTATCCGGAGTTTGTTTCAATAGCACTGCCACATTCACGGTTGTTCCTCCTTGTAGGATATTGATCTGTGCAATACAGGGCAGTCTCCGCTTCACCTTCTCTTCTATAGAAAATTTTTCATTTTTTCAAGGACAATAGCTACAAAATAGCTTTCTGCCGCGCAGCTACCGTTTCAACGCGTGGATATCCAAAAGATATCGGAAATTTCGGTGATCTTCCGATGCGTTCCGGCAGAGGGATTATCGGATATTAGGGAAAAAATGAGAAGAAAAATCCGGGTGGCACAATACGGAAGCGGGAAGCGGGAAGCGAGAAGGAAGGAAGCGGAATGATTCAAACCCACATGTCGCCTGGCATGCAACGGGGGAGAAGGGGGCAGGAGCTAAAACAGTTCGGCGTGTGACGCCGCCCCCTGCCCGTTTTGCCTTCATTCAGCCGAGGGCTTTTTCGAGGACCCCGACCATCTTTCGAAATTCAAACGGTTTGGGAATGAATTCCATACCGCCCATATCCAGAGCTTGCGACTTCACCGTGGAATACCCCGACCCGCTCATCAGGATAAAGGGCAGCCCCGGGTAATGGGAGGAAACGTGACTGAGCAGATCCAGCCCGGTTTCTCCAGGCATACTGAAATCCGAAAGGACAGCATCGAACTGCGATTGCTCCAGACGATCTCTTGCCTCGGCAGCATTTGCCGCACGCTCAGACTGGAAACCGCAACCGCTAAGATACTCGCTTATGAGCGTAAGAAGCTCTTCGTCATCGTCCACCACAAGAATTCTGGCCATAATTCGCGCACCTTCCTCGAGGGTTGGAGGCGGCCGGGCCGGCAACGACCGGCCCGGCCACCATATGGTGAGACAGGCTATGGTGTATGCTGGTTGCAAACTTAACGGATTTCACAAAGGGGTAAAAGTAGCAAATCACTGTATTTTATCCCTGCATAGTACCTACTTTCATTTTCCTCTATGCGTCATCTTCTCGAAGATATATCATTTCCTATTCGAAAAAGAGGGGACGCAACGTATGGATATCTGTTATATCGACGGGAAATTTTTGAGCGAGGAAGACGCCCTGATAAGCGTCAAAGACCTCATCGTGCTGCGGGGGTTCGGAATTTTCGACGCTCTCATCACATACGACAAGACCCCTTTTCACCTCGAAGAGCACGTGCGCAGGCTTGAAAAATCCGCCGAATACATCGGCCTCCAACTCCACCACACGAACTCCGAGATTTGTGAAATCGTGCGGGAAACCGTACTGAGAAACCCCCACCACGATGGGTCGGTCATCCGCATCGTCTATACGGGCGGCATCAGTTCGGACTGCCTCAGCCCGGAGGGGCGCGGAATTCTCATGGTGATGGTGACCGAAAAGGTGCAACTGCCGACGCACCTCTACACGGAGGGGGCGAAGGTCATAACGGTTGATGCGGCAAGGTTTCTACCGGCGGCCAAGAGCACCTGTTATCTCTCGGCAGTATTTGCCAAACGGGAGGCCAAAAAGCAGGGGGCCATCGAGGCTTTGTACGTCGACGGGGCTACCCGGATACTCGAGGGCGCAACCAGCAATTTTTTCTGCTTTCTGGGCGAGCGTCTGATTACTCCCCCCACGGGGGAGATCCTCTCCGGGGTCACCCGAAGCGTCGTAATCGAACTGGCAAAAAGTGTGTACGAGGTGGAGGAAAGAGATATTCTCCTCTCGGAGACAGGAGCGATGCAGGAGGCGTTTATCACTGCTTCCAGCAAGGAAGTGATGCCGGTAGTAAGGATAGACGACCGGCAGATTGGAGACGGCCGTGTCGGCGAACGGGTCCGAAAAGTGATGCAGCTTTTCCGGGACTACACGAATTCCTACGCCACGGGCAAGTCCCGGCTGCGGCTGCGCTGAAGGACCGAACCCTCAACCACCATCGAGTTTGAATCCATGGGACTTACCGACTTAACCGTTAAAGAATACGTGGAAAGGCTGGCCGAGGGGACCCCTTCGCCGGGAGGGGGCAGCGTGTGCGCCCTCGTCTGCGGCCTGAGCGCCGCGCTTTGCCTCATGGCTGCACGCCTTACCCTCGGCAGGGAAAAATACAGCGATGCCTGGAGCGTGATGGAGGAGTTGAGCAGCTCTATGGAGAGCTTACTCTCACAAGCCCTCGAACTCGCCGGGCAGGATGCCGAGGCCTACGAGGGTTTGCTTTCCGCCTACAGGATGGAGCGTGAGGACAAAACACGCGCGCAGAGCATCGAGGCCGCCATGAAACAGGCCGCCCTCATCCCCATGGAGACTCTTCGCACCCTGGCCGCGATCACAGAGCGCATCGGCGAGGTGATCGAGAAAGGCAACCAGAACTGCCTTTGCGACGCCGGCGTTTCCGTGCAGCTCATTCGCGCGGCGGCCAGGGGCACGGTAAACAACATCCGCGCCAACCTTTCCAAACTCGAAGACAAAAACTTCGTCTCCCGCATGCAAAGCGAGATGAGCGCCCTCGCAAACAACATCGAACAGGCCACGGGCAGATTCGAAGCCTTCATCGAACTGCTTCTGTCCAGCTGAGGCGGGCTATTTGTCCCGCTCTACCAGCACCATCAACTGTTTATCTCCCAGCGAAAAAGCCTCCCTCACGGTTCCCCGCACCCTCAGGCGCGCCCCGACTGCGGGCAGCGGTTTATCGGTCACCACAGGGATGCTTCCCGTTTTGTCTTCGAGGATGAAGTACTGGACAAAGACGAGGCCGAAGGCTTCCTTGACGTTTCCGGAGACGGTCACGGTTTTATCCGCATAATCGCGAGGATCGTGGAGAATCTTTCCTATGGGAGTCGGCCTGAATGCGAACACCCAAACCAGGATGGCGATAAGGGCCAGAGCCAAAAGGAGATTGAGAAAAATTTTCAAGTCGCGCGCCTTCCTTGTGCACAGGGGCAGTAAACGGTCTGCTTCACTCGTCCTGTTCCCCGTTTTACAACCGAACCGCGGCGATCTGCAATATGAAAAGCGCAGAGGGCCGCGCGCCCCTCACCCGAATGTTGTCGAGTTAAGAAATCCCGAGCTATTCCCGCAAGGGTATTCGCGCAATTGCGACTTTTGAACGACGACCGGGTCGGAGCCCGCAGGGCTCCCAGCTACTAGCCGGTGGTTGAGCCCGCAGGGCGATACCACCGGAAGGCAAGCCGCATAATCCATGCACCCCGAAGGGGTGCCGGCAAGGGCATTCGATGTCATCCACCAAGCCAACCAGGAAGAGCATCACCGATTCAGGTCATTCCGTGAGGAATTTGTTACATTCCTGGAAAAGGGGGGGGATTGAATATGATTAGAGATCTCTTGATTGATTGATGGTTCCGATCTGCGCCCCCCGTGACGGGTCGCCGTGCCCCCCTCACGGGGGCGTCTCCTTTTTTTCGCTCTTTTCCGGTGGTATCGGCCTTGCGGCCTCAACCACCGGCTAATGGCTTTGATCCCTCCGGGATCAAGATCGTCACTCTAAAAGAGCAGCCCGATTCCAGTTGAGTCGCTTAACTCGACAACATCGCCCTCCCCCCTGCTGGTCCGGCACGCGGCTTTCAGTCCGCGACCGGGAAGAGCCGGCGCCGTTTGCGCCCTAATTCATGGTTCCTCGGGCACCCAACGCTTTTTGGTTCAAGCGGCGGAGCCCACCAGGGAGACCAAATCTGCGACCAGGCTCGTGAGGCCTCTGGCCCTGGTGCTCAGTTCCTCGCACACCGAGGCCGATTCCTCCGCGTTTGCCGCATTCTGTTGGGTCACTTTGTCCATCTCGGAGACGGCCCTGTTGATCTGTTCGGCCCCTCCTGCCTGCTCCTGCGAGGACTGGGCGACCTCCTCCATAAGATTGACGGCTTTGGAGATGCTGCCCGAAACGTGCGAGAATTCGCCGTAAGCCAGCGTTGCAACCGCAGCGCCGTCTTGAACTTTTTTAACGGTCTTTTCGATGAGGTCTGCGGTATTTCGCGCCGCATCCGCAGCGCGCATGGCCAGATTTCTAACTTCATCGGCAACCACGGCAAACCCCGCGCCGGCCTCACCGGCACGTGCCGCCTCAACGGCGGCGTTCAGGGCCAAAAGATTTGTCTGGAAAGAGATTTCATCTATCGTCTTTACGATCGCCTGGGTCTCCTGACTCGATGTGGAGATATCTTCCATGGAATCCTTGAGCTTCAGCATCGACTGATTCGACTGCTCGACGATCCTGCTTATTTCCTTCATCAACGCATTGGATCCCTGGGCATTTTGAGCGTTGCTCCTGGTCATCGAAGCCATCTCTTCCAATGACGACGTGGTCTCTTCCAGGGCCGCCGCCTGTTCGGATGCCCCTTCGGCCAGGGACTGACTGGTCGAAGACATCTGGCCGGCGGCCATGGCCGTCCATTCGGCGCTCTCACGCAGTTTTTCGCTGATTCTGCGGATGGCGCTCGTGATCGAGCGCCCGATGAGGGTACCCCCTGCGATCAAGATCAGGAAGATCAACCCCATCGATGCGGAGTTCAAGACCGCGCCGCTGTGCTTGATCTGGTTCAGCCGCTTTCGGGTTGCCCCCATGAGTGAGGCGTCTTTTGCCAGGATTTCATCGCGCGCCTTGTTCAGTTGGCCCACCAGGTCCCGGTTTTGACGCCAAAGCCGCTCGATTTCCCGGGAATCGGTCTGCATCGAATGAAGTATACCTTCAATCAGGACAGGGTACTGCTTCAAATCCTTCTCTTTGATCATCCCGACCACAGCGCTCGCATTATTGCCCGCCGACTTCAAATCGGCCGAAGCTCTTTGTAACCTGTCGAGATAAGCCTTTTCATTGTTGTCAAGCAGCAGGTCCCTGTCTACGGCAAGGACGAGCTCCGAAGAAGCTGTTGCAATCGCCTTGCTGGCTATAATGAGGGCGTTCAGACTTGAGTCTTCCGAATCCCCGCCCTGCATCAGGGTCATGCCCCTGATATTGTTTATCCTCACAAAGAGCTGGTCGGATTTGGCCAGGAGCTGGTCAAGCGACTTGTTGACCCCGAGTTTGAGGGAAGAAATTTTCTGATCGTTTTTTACCAGATGTTGAAAAGTGCTTCGATATTTTTGCAGGGAGGCGGAAAGAGATTGAAAATCCTTGCCGTTGTTTTCAGAGCCACCTTCAATCTCTTTGAGATATTGGTAGCTCCTTGTATTTCCGGCAAGGACCTCATCCGCATGCTTACCGTCCAAACTATGACTGTAATCCTTCTCGTGTATAATTGTCGTGAGGAGGCAATTATCGAAATCCTTCAATTTCGAGAAGAAATCATAGTATTTGGTTGTTTTCTGGTTGAGAACAAAAAAAATGGCAGAGGAAATCAGATACATAACCAGGGCGACCGAAACCAGGAGTACAATTTTATAGCTAATCCTCATCATCCATCTCCGTTCGGGGACGTCTTTAAAGATCCCCCCGATTTCCCCAATGCGCTTTCACCTCAAACGGAATTTGATATCCGATTTCCTGCTGCGTCTATTTTTTCAGCTGCTTGTCGAGATCGCTCACCTTGAGCGTATCACTGTAGATTCCCGCGGTGGCAACGAGGGAAGTGCCGGGGACCTGAAGGGCATAGCCGACCTTGCGGGAAGGAGTTTTTTCACCGGGCTTCGGAAACCAGTACTCGGCCCAGCCTCCACCGGATTTCTTTCCTGCCGCGCAAATCTCTGCGGTCAGAAAATTCCCTTTGACATCCTGCAACCCCGTAAGATTTTTGCCGATGAGCTGCGGGGCGAAAGGATGGGCCGCCATGGTCCCCTTGGCGCAATCCTGAATATAGACATAGCTGTCCTTAAACACCCACGGGCCTTTTGGATTATCGAAAGCGGACACATCCGAACCTTTCGACTTCTCCAGAGTGCTCACGGCAGCCTGCACCTTCTGTACGACGTCCCCGGGAGTTGCCTTGTCCCCGGCAAACGAATAGCTTGAAATCCCTACAACAATGAGCGAGATAATCCCTGCCGCGCCAACGATCCACTTACATCTCATCTGTTTCCCCTTCCTTCTTCTGTTTGACTGTTACCGATCCATCCACTCCAATTCCTTGCAGAGCGCATCGATCCTGAAAACCCGATTTGTACTGTTTAGAATCGGTCGATGCTTCGTTTTACATGAGGCTTTTTAGGAAGCAGGCGCCCCGGGGTTCAAAATGCTTTCGTCTTCAATTTGTTCTTCCTTATCCCTCTTTGCGCAAGCTATAATCAATCGGTCTCCGCGCAAAAAGCGGATGGAAGCGCCACGGAGTGTCACTTTGGCCCGACTGCGCCGGCAAATGGTCTCCGGCATCGATGGTCCGACGGCGGGGCGAAATGTTTCTTTGATCTCCTGAGTGCGAAAGAGCATGGCTGTTATAACGGTATTCAGAGAACCGGGAACGCTTGGAAAAGAGGTGGCGGCCCGGGTTGCCGGGCGTCTGGGATTTACCCTCGTGGACAGGGCCAAGCTGGTGCAACTCTGCGCAGAAGTCGATCTGGATGAATCGCGGCTGCTTTCCGTAGAGGAGGCGATTTCCAAAAGGAGCGCTGAAATCGACTCGGAAACCGAAGGCTACGCCCGGTTGATCCAGGACCTCATCGCCGAACAGGCCGAAGAGCAGGACCTGGTCATTCTGGAACGGGGGGCGCAGGGGCTTTTTCACGACCGTCCGGGCACGTTGCACCTGCGTTTTGTCGCGCCCCGAAAATTTCGAATTCTGCAGGTAAGCGGCCGCGAAAGGGTATCGGAGCGAAAAGCGCTTCAATCGATCAGAACTTTGGAAGCGCAGCGCACCCGCTATTTGCGCCTCTTATACCACCTGAATGCAGACGACCCCAGCCTGTACGATCTCACCCTCAGGATGGATCGCCTCTCGGTCGAACAGGCACTGGAACTCATCGTCACTGCTGTCGAACAAATGGGCATCAGGGAGACGCCGCGGGAAAAGATCGTTGAAACCATAGTGTCTCACCCTGCGGAGAAGCGCAACGGCGGCCGGTACGTAAACGCCGCAGAATCCGAGTTCGCCCGCTTTCTTGAATTCTACCACATCCCCTTTGAATACGAACCGCGGACCTTCCCGCTGGAAACCGACGCGGACGGCAGGATCCTCGAGGCCTTTACGCCCGACTTCTACCTGCCCGAGCAGGATTTGTACATTGAACTGACCACGCTCAAGCAGAGCCTGGTTACCAGAAAGAACCGCAAGGTGCGCAAATTGCGGCGTCTGCACCCGGAGGTGAACATACGGATCTTCTACCAACGGGATTTCTACAGTCTCATGGCCAAATTCGGCCTGTTAGGCGAGGCGGTTGCCGATGAACGATAAACCCGAAGGAATCGTCGAAATATTGATCGACCGCGATACGGTCCGCAGGCGCATCGTCGAACTGGGACACGAGATCTCCGAGACCTACAGGGACCGGGTGCCGCTTCTTGTCGGAGTGCTCAAGGGCTGTTTTCTCTTCATGTCCGACCTGGCACGAGAAATTGAAATCCCCCTCGAAATGGATTTCATTTCTCTCATGAGCTACGCGGACTCGCGGAGACCAAGCGGCGCTGCGCGCATCACCAAAGACCTCGATTGCGTAATCGAGGGCCGGGACGTGCTTCTCGTCGAGGGCATAATCGATACCGGGATGACCGCGGGCTACCTGCTGCGAAACCTTGAAGCGAGGCGGCCGCGCAGTCTGCGCGTCTGCACGTTTTTGGACAAGGAGGCCCGCCGCATCGTACGAATCCCCATAGCCTTCCGGGGCTTCAAGGTCCCCGACCGATTCGTCGTGGGCTACGGCCTGGATTTCCGTCAGATGTACCGGAATCTGCCCTACATCGGAATTCTCAGCGATGAGGTTACGGGACTCAATCGCTATTGAAAAAAAATTCCTTGACAGGCGAATTTTGCGACTTATTTTAGGATTGAGCCCCGAGAGGTCTGAGTAAGAAGCCCGATCGATATGCCCGGGGGAAAGACTCAACGGAAAAAAGAAGTCTAAACAGCTTCAATGGGATGTTGAGCAAGGAAGCCGGGATAATCCAAATGTGGTGAAGTTGGGCAGATGAAACGGTCACTCGGGGTTCAACTTTTACTCCCGGCCGGTTCTCTTTTCCCGTTTTCGCGCCACCCTTTGGACTATAATCGCTTCGATGGATTCACTGCCCTGCTACTCACTCGATGGAATGAAGTGACGCGAACAATCCTGCACCTGGATATGGATGCTTTCTACGCCTCGATCGAACAGGTGGATAACCCCGATCTGGCGGGAAAGCCGATAGTCGTTGGCGGAGAAATGCGCGGCGTTGTCTGCACCGCCTCCTATGAAGCCAGGCGCTACGGCGTTCATTCGGCCATGCCCGTTTTCCAGGCAAAAAGATTGTGTCCGCACGCTGTTTTTCTCCCCGTAAGGATGGGGCGCTATAAGGAGGTTTCCCGCGCGATCATGGAAATCCTTCAGGCCCTTTCCCCCCTGGTCGAGCAGGTATCCATAGACGAAGCCTTCGTAGACATTACCGGGACCGAAAGACTCCACGGCCCCCCTTCTACCCTCGCCACGCGGGTAAAGTCGCTGGTTGGCGAAAGAGCTCTTCTCACCTGCTCGATCGGCATAGCCCCGAACAAGTATCTGGCCAAAGTCGCCTCCGACTACCGGAAGCCCGATGGCCTGACGATTATCCAACAGGACCAGGTCGAAGAATTCCTGAAACGCCTTCCGGTCGGGAAAATCCCGGGAGTCGGCAAAAAGACCGGAGAAGAACTGCGCAAGCTCGGCATCGTCTTTGCCTCCGATATCGCGAAATTTCCCGCCGACTATTGGACGGCGCGGTTTGGCAAATGGGGGGCGATGCTTCATGCCAGGGGACAGGGGGTAGACGATTCGCCCGTCGAACCCGTTACCGCACCAAAGTCGGTCAGTGCCGAAAACACCCTCGCCTGCGATACCGAGGACACCGCGGAACTCGAAAAAATGCTTCTCTCCCAGGCGGAGGAAGTGGGCCGCGAGCTTCGCAAGATCGGTTTCAAGGCAAGAACGGTAACCCTCAAGATCAAGCTCTCCGACTTCCAATCGCTGACCAGGAGCCGGACGTTGCCCGAACCATTCGATTCGACCGATATTTTATTCTCAGAGGGACAAAAACTTTTGAGAGACTTACGGCCGGCGCGGAAAGTGCGCCTCATAGGAATCGGAGCATCCAACTTTTATAGCGGCCCGACACAGATGCACCTTGATGTACCGGGGAGAGAAACCCGGCGAAAAGCCGGCCTTGACCATGCCCTGGATCAGCTCCGAAGCCGGTTTTGTGACGACGTGGTCGTCCGGGGACGCATGTTGAGTGATCAGTGAACAGTGATGAGTGAACAGGAAAAACGGAACAGCGGGAAACGACCTGCTACTGTTCACTGCTCACTGCTCACTCCTTTTTACAGGAGGATGAAAATTGCCCGACGCAAAGTACAATTACCTGCGCTCTGATTTTGGTGAACTTCCGGTACGCCTGGAACACCTGGACATCCATATCAACTTCCTGGACGACCGGGTCGAAGCGACAAACCGCCTTCAGATGACGGCCGCGCACGATCTTGAAAGTATCGAACTCGATGCCCGCGACCTGGATATCCTGAGCGTCGAATGGCTGCCGGGGGGCGACGCCTCGGCCGCTCCTCTCGAATACGACTATCAATCCGCACAAAACAAGCTGATCGTCAAGCTGCCGCAAAAAGTGGCGAAGGGGGAGAGTTTCTCCGTTCGTACAAAGACGGTGTGCCGGCCTACCGAATTTCTCCTGGAGGGGATTTATAAGGACATAACTCCTCCGGGGGCGCCCCAGCAGTATATGTCTCAGTGCCAGCAGTGGGGCTTTCAGCGAATCATGCCCATCTTCGACGACTGCCGCGCCAAGTGCACGATGAGGACCACGCTCGAAGGAGACGCCGGCTACACCCATCTCATTAGCAACGGCAACATAGATCCGGAGCTGAATCCGAACGGCGTTCCCGTCCCCATCCCTGGTCGGCCCGACAGGCACGTCATCACCTTCAATAACCCCGTCCCGATGCCCCCCTATCTTTTCATCGCCTGCGCAGGCACCTGGGACGTTTTACAAGACAGGGTGACCTACGACGACGGCCGCACGGTAACTCTCGAATACCTCGTTCCTTCGGGTCAGAGCGACGGGGCGCAGATCCCCATGACGATCCTTAAAAAATCCGTACTCTGGATCAAAAAGACCCAGGACTATGAGTACACGGGCGATACCTACCGCACGATCTGCATGAGCCGCTCGAACTTCGGGGGCATGGAAAACGTCGGAAACACCACGATCGTAACGGATGCCGCGCTCGTGGGCGAACATACCATGGACCAGTTTCTCTTTTACGCCCACGCGGTGATCGTTCACGAGTTCGAACACAACCAGTGCGGCAGCGAGACTACCATGGAGACCCCGTTCGACGTATGGCTGAACGAAGCCTTTACCGTCGATGTCGAACGGCAGTTCATCGCCGACGTTTTCGATCCGGCGGTCGTGCGGCTAAACCAGGTGGAAAGCATTCGCAGTCCGCTCCTGGGCCCCCTTGCGATCGAAGATGCGGGACACGCCGGGCGCATCGTTCGCGAAGGGTTCAACGACCCGGACGAACTCATCGACGGGGTCACCTATGTCAAGGCCGCAGAGGTCATCCGCATGCTGCGGTTGCTCATTGGAGAGAAAAACTTCAAGGCCGGAAAAGAACTCTACTTCACGCGCTACCACTTCGGCAACGCCAATACCGATCAGTTCTTCGAATGCTTCGAAACGACATCGGGCAGACAGCTCGATCAGTTCAAAAAAGAGTGGCTCTACCGGATAGGATATCCGGCCGTGCGCGCAAAAACCCGCTGGGACGCCGAAAAACGCACGTTTCACATCTCTTTTTCCCAGCAAACCCCTCCTCCTTTCGTCGTCCCCATAAAACTTGCCCTGGTCGACGCGCACGGCGCCGACATTCCAGGCACCGAACAGGTCTTCGAACTCAGCCAACCGGAAGCGGAGTTGAGTTTTAAAGACCTGCCGGCGCCGCCTGCTTTTGCCTCGATCAACAGGGACTATTCCTTTTACGGCACTTTTGTAGACGAAAGCGCAAACGTCGAAACCCTCACACGCCAGGCGAAAACCGACCCCAACGCCTACTGCCGCGTCAACGCCATGCGCATGCTGACCGATATCGAACGTAAGAAACTGCTTCTGGAACAGAAGGTCGAAATCTCCCCGCTCTGGCTCGGGCTGTACGGGGAAATTCTCTCCGACACGTCTCTCCCCTCGGCCCTCCGGTCCTTTTTTCTGAGAATCGACGAGCAACCGATGGATAGAAGCTACTGCGCGTGGTTTCCCGAACTCGCAGCCGCGCGCCGCCAACTCATGCTTTCCGTACACAATCTCTACGCAAGGGAAATGCGCGAACAGTTCGAAAATCTAAACACTTACGCCTTCTGGTCCCCCGGCGCGCTTCTCGACGGCCTGGAGGACAGACAGCTAAAAAGCGTTCTGCTCGACCTCATCACCGTAAAGGAGAGCACTGAGGCGCACGCGATCATTCTCGATCACTTCCGCCGCGCCACAATCGCAAACGACAAGGTTTCGGCTCTGGTCGCCCTCAACCGCTCCACGGCTCCCGAAAGGCTCGATATTCTTGAGGAAGTCTACCGCCAATGGCACGAAAACATCACCGGCTACGCCAACTATCTACGCGTGATTGCCAGTGGAACGCGCCCCGACGTCTTCGAACAGATAGAAAAGGAGCGCAGCAGGCCCACTTTCGCGATCACCCAGCCCACATGGTGCCGGGCGCTTTTTCTCACCATGGCCAACAATAACGAGATGATCTGGAACGAGCGGGGCATAAGCTGGATCGCCGATCTGGTCATCGAACTCGCGCCCATCAACTACACGAATTCCGCCCGGCTTCTCAACACGTTCCAGCACGTGCGCAAAATGAAGCCCGGCATCCAGGGGCTGGTGCTCACCGCCCTTGAGCGGATCGTCGCAAATGTCTCCGACCAGACAAGCCCGGCGGTGCACCGGCAGGCAAGAGCCTATCTGGGCGCCGGCGGGAAGTGATTGTTAGTTGTTAGTTGCTAGTTGCTGGTTGCTGGTTGTTAGTTGATAGCTGATGGTTAGGGTCCATCCGGAAACCCTGGAACGTCTCGGGTCGTTCGAACGCAAGTCCCCCTTTGAAAAAGGGGGATTTAGGGGGATTTTTGCAAATAAATCAGCTGCATAATCCTTTCAAATCCCCCCTGCCCCCTTTTACAAAGGGGGGAAATCGGGTCCGGTCGGCGCTGTTAGAGTCGGGTTTGCGGACGGAGTTGGTTAACCCTTACGGAGGCGCTGATGCCGGAACTGCCGGATGTTGCCGCTTACAGGAAATATTTCGAAAGACATGCGCTCGACCGCAGGCTAGCCTCTGCACGGGTGAGGGATGCGCGGATCGTCCGGGGGCTTTCCGCGCGCGAACTCGAAGAGCGATTGACCGGCGAAACGTTTACCGCAACCCGACAGCACGGGAAATATCTCTTCCTGCAAACAGACGGCGGGAAGTGGCTGATCGAGCACTTCGGGATGACCGGCTACCTCTGGTATTCCGAAGACCCGGGTGAGGCCCCGAAATACGATCGTTTCCAGCTCCTGTTCGAAAACGGCGGGGGCCTCTCCTACGTGAACGCCAGAATGCTTGGATGGATAGGCCTGACGGAAGATCCGGACGACTTGATCCAAGGCAGAGGACTCGGGCCTTCGGCCCTCGATATCGAGTACGGCGCGTTCAAAAATATATTTTCCGGCAAAAAGGGTGAGATAAAGCCGGCACTGATGAATCAGAAACTGGTCGCAGGCGTGGGGAATATTTACTCGGACGAAATCCTTTTTCATGCCCGCATTCATCCCCGGATGAAGCTTGACGCCCTTTCCGAAAAGCAGCTCAAAGCGGTTTTCAAAAGCATGCGGGAAGTGCTCCGAACCGCCGTGGAACGAGACGGCGATACCGAAAGCCTTCCGAAAGACTACATCCTCGGAGACAGACGCAAGGGCGCCCACTGTCCGGTGTGCGGCAACAGCCTGCAATCGGTCAAGGCAGCCGGAAGATCCGCATATTTTTGCCCGCACTGTCAACCGGAAGAAGGGAAGAAATAGAGGAGGCAGACACGCTGCCCTCCATGCTCTTCAGCATTGCCACTCCGACGGCTTGGACTGCAGTGCTTGCCTGAGAAAACATCATTAAGGCCACTTTCTCTTCCGCTGTCCTGCCGAATCTACTTTCCCGGCTGTAGAGGCCTTCGTCGCCTACCCCGCGCCACACGATACAAAACCTCGTTCACCTCAGCTGCCTGCCGTAATATCTTCGAATTTGTCGTGATTGTAACTGTGCCGACGTCAAAGCTCAACAAGGGGGATGGTAGAAAAGGGTCCAAAAGGAGTGGAGACGTCTATATGAGTTATCTGGTTTCACGAGAAAACGGCGAAACGATTTACAGCCAAATAAGCAAGGCGCTGCGCAGTGAAATCCTCCAACACTACCGTCTCGGAGATTGCCTGCCCGCCGAGCCGCAACTCGCGGAGCGTTTCGCCGTGAATCGCCATACCCTCCGGAGGGCCGTCGATGTGCTCGTTGCGGAAGGAATCGTTCAACGCCGGCACGGCAGAGGCACTTTTGTAACCGCCCCACTGCAATACCCCATAACGCAAGGGACCCGCTTCACTGAAAACCTGGCCAAAATCAGCAAAAACATCGAGACCCTGCTGTTGCGAAAACTCATCATCCCGGCGCGCGGCGGGGTCGCGGAAAAGTTGGGGCTCGATATCGAGTCGCCTGTTATCTGGCTCGAAACTCTTCGAATGGTCGAAGACCTGCCGTTTTGCATCACGCTCAGAGGAGGAAAAGATGAAGAGGCTGTCTTTTAGAAAGATCTGCTTTTTTTCACTGACTGCCGCGCTCGCATCATCGCTGATTGCGGGTCTTGCCGGAGTCTCGATGGCCCAAAAAGCGGTGAAGGAACCTGACACCATCACCATTGCCTGGCTGCCCAACGTTTCGGCGGACGGTCAGGCGGGGATGCGCGATGAAATCGCCAAGGTGATTTCGGAGGCCACGCACAAGAAGGTGGTGAATAAGCTCACCACCGACTACACCATTGCCATCGCCGCGAATGGAAACATCTGACCAGGGAGGACCTGGCCGAGGGCGGCTCGGGAAAATTTTTCAGCCAGGTGTTGTTCGGCGGCTCCCATCAGTTGTCGCTTGTAAACTGCCTGACCGGACGCTCCGATGTATCGGCGGTCTGTGACTTTCTCGTAGCGCCTTATGTGAAGCTGATGTCGGGGAAAGACAACACCGCCGGGGCGGTCTACATGGTCAAAAGAGGCGAGAGCGCGCCCTTTACCGGGGTTGGCGGCAAAGAGTTCGTCATCATCAAGTCGATCCCGGTGCTCAACCCGCCGGTGGAAGCCAATAGCAACTATCTGACCCGAAAGACCATGGATGAGATCACCGCAGTGCTTACCTCCGACAAGGTGGCCAACGACCCGTTGATCTTCGCGCCCAAGGGCGCCAAGGGCTCGGATTTCGAAAGCCCCTGCCGTTTCGTAAAGGTCACCGACGCCTGGTACAACCCGATGCGCAAGGTCCTGGGGATAAAGTAGCTCTCAACCCGGAGGAAACTATGAGTGGTGCTCAACCCGTCATCATGAGCATGGATCGGGAAAGCCTGAAAAGACTGAGCGAGTTGCTGAGCCGGGAGGATATCGGTGTGCTGCGGGCGCCGCAAACCGGACTGTTGATGGCGGTGGCCAAAGACGCCTTTGCAACCGATTTCTGCCTGGGCGAGGTCCTGGTCACCGAGGCCGAAGCAGAGTTTCGTGGATGGAGCGGTTATGCCATGGTGATGGGAGATGAGCCGGAAAAGGCAATGCTTGCTGCCTCCGCGGCGGCAATTTTTGAGGGTGATGACGAAGACTTGAAGGGGCGGTTAACGCGATTTCTGGCCCCCTATGCCGAGCGCTTGAACGAGGCCGAAATGCGGGAGCGCAGGCTTTTGGCCAAAACCGTGGTGAGCTTTGAGACCATGGTGAAAGGGTGAGACATGCCGGCTGCAAATGATTCCAAAGCGATTCAACGGGCTTTCAGGATACTGCTCCAGGCCATGGCCCACCCGGGTGAGATCCACCTTTTGTCCCCGGACGCTCCCGACCGGGGTCTGCCCCTCGTGGCGCAGACCCTTCTGGATCACGAAGTGGGGTTCGCCGTCCTCGGCCCGGATAGCGAATCGCTCTCGTCGTCCCTGAAAGATTTGACCAGATCCAGGCTGATCGATATTTCGGCCGCGGACTTCGTAATCGTTGCCGGGGGCGACAGTCGGGGGGGGCGGATTGCGGCAATTCCGCGATCGAATTGTGTGGAGGCGTTCTAAGCATGGGCTACGTGGCAGTAAAGGGGGGAGAGGAGGCAATTGAAAATGCCGGAAGGCTCCTGGCCTATCAGAGGATGAAGGGTTCTTCGGCGCCCCTGGAGGTAGGGCAAATCCAGGAGCAGCTTTACCTGGCGGTAGACCGGGTTATGGGCGAGGGGGCACTCTATGCCCCGGAGTTGGCGTCGCTTGCGTTTAAACAGGCCGCAGGCGACAGTTTCGAGGCGGCCTTCATTCTGCGGGCCTACCGGGCGACCCAACCCCGGCTGGGCTACTCCCTGGCGCAGGGAGGCGATCAAATGAGAATTGTACGCAGAATCTCGGCAGCCTTCAAAGACATCCCCGGAGGTCAGGTCCTCGGGGCCACCAGCGATTACACTCTGAGGCTTTTGGATTTTGAGCTTCTGGGGGATACGCCGCTGGAAAGGCAAACCTTCCTGAAGGCCCTGGGCCGGGACCTTGGCGGGATTGAGCCCCTTGCGCCCACTTTTCCCAAAGTCGTCGAGATGCTGCGCAAGGAAGGACTGCTGGCTGAGATACCCCGATCGCAATCCGATAAACCCTTTGATATCACCAGGAACAGTCTCGGCTTTCCCACGCCCCGCAGCGCCCTCATGCAGTCCATGAGCAGGGGAGAAACCGGCGGCATGCTGCTTCTGGCCTATAGCAACATGAGGGGATACGGCGATATCCACCCGACGGTGGGAGAACTTCGAGTAGGCTACCTTCCGGTTAAAATCGAGCACCCCCATTCCAGGGAACCCTATACCATCGGAGAGGTAAAGGTCACCGAGGCCGAAGTGATCGCGCGGTTCGAAGCCTCCGGCGGCGCGCCCCGATTCACTCTGGGCTACGGGCTTTGTTTCGGCCATAACGAACTCAAAGCCATTGCCATGGCGATCCTGGACCGGGCGATGCAAAGCATCGAGCCCGGCGCGCCTTCCGAAAACCAGGAATTCGTACTTTCTCATCTGGACGGCATCGAATCCATGGGCTTTGGCTCCCACTGGAAGCTGCCCCATTATGTGACCTTCCAGTCCGACCTGGACCGGTTGCGCAAGGCCAGGGAAGCCAAAAAAGAGTCGAAGGCGGGGAAAGAAAATGCGGCTTGATCAATGGTTGTGCGACAACGAGGGGCACAAAAGAGCTCAGGACTACAATTTTGGCTTCCTTAACGAGGCAGCCAAAAGGGAAATTCGTCGAAAAATATTGAAGGCTGTGGCGATACCCGGCTATCAGGCGCCCTTTTCTTCCCCTGAACTGCCGGTTGCGCGCGGGTGGGGAACAGGCGGCCTGCAGATCACCCTTTCCCTTATCGGTGAGCAAGACTTGCTGAAGGTCATCGACCAGGGCTGCGACAGCAGTGTCAACGCGGTGAACATCAAAAAATTCGTCCGGCAGGTAACCGGTGTGGCGACAGTCACCGACACAGCGGAGGCGACAATTATCCAGACCAGGCACCGGATACCGGAAGAAGCGATGACCCGGGACCAGATCCTGGTCCTGCAGGTGCCCTTCCCCGAGGCACTGCGGACCGTGGAACCCTCCGAGAGTGAAACCCGGCGGATGCACGGGGAAGCCGACTACAGCCGGATGTGGCTCTATCTGTACGAAGATATAGTCAAATATGGCGAGATCAGTATCGGGGCACGTTATCCCGTTACGGTAAACGGGCGCTATATCATGGATCCGAGCCCCATACCCCGGTGGGACATCCCCAAACTGCACATGTCCGAAACGCTGTTTCTTTTCGGGGCCGGCAGGGAAAAAAGAATCTACGCCATTGCGCCCTACACGCGGGTCGAGCCCCTGGAATTCGAAGATGTTCGATTCCGAATCGAGGATTTCTCGGGCAGGGCGTGCCGGGCGTGCGGCAGCCGTGCGACTTTCCTCGACGAGATCATCGACGAGGCCTCCGGCCGGAGGAGCTATCTGTGCTCGGATACCAGCAACTGTTCCAAACTTTTGAGGGAGCGAGAACTAAGAAAGGCCGCAGCATGCAGGTTGCATACAGCCGGCTCGATTCGACGGCGGAGCAATGGGCGCCCCTTCTGGTAATAAAAGATCTCACCAAGATCTACGGTGAAGGCTGTCCCCGGTGCCTGGAAGGTACAGGTCCGGAATTTGAGACCAACATATGCCCTCACTGCGGTTCCGTAGTGGCCTGCGGCGAGGTCTCCCTGGATATTCATCCCGGAGAGGTGCTGGGGATCGTCGGGGAAAGCGGCTCCGGGAAAAGCACGGTGGTGCGCCTCCTCTATTTCGACTCCGAAGCGTCCCGGGGGGAGATCCATTTCCACGGCTCGGAATCGTCGCCCTATTGCGGCTTCACGCTACCGCAACCACAGGAAAACCTGTTGACCCTCAATTCTTTCCGAAAGAGGCAGCTCCGGGACGCCTGTCTGGGTATGGTCTACCAGGACCCTAATCTGGGCCTGAGAATGACTGTGAGCTCAGGGGGAAACATTGCCGAGCGATTAATCATGGCCGGCAGCCGCAATATCGCACAGATGCGCGAGCGAAGCGCTCATCTGCTGGCCAGGACCGAAATTCCCGTTCAGCGCATGGATGCTCCTCCCCGGGATTTCAGCGGCGGGATGCGGCAGAGGGTCCAGATTGCAAAAGCCCTGTCCAATAACCCCGTGATTCTCTTCCTTGATGAGGTCACAACCGGCCTTGACCTCTCGGTGCAGGCCCGGGTGCTCGATCTCATAAGGAGTTTGCAAAACGAATTCCAGTTGACCGTTATTGTTGTCTCTCATGATTTGGGCGTTATTCGGCTGCTGACCACCCGGACTATGGTCATGAGATTTGGCAGGGTGGTGGAAACCGGTCTGACGGACCAGATCCTGGAAGACCCGCAGCATCCCTATACGCAGTTGCTGGTTAGCTCCCAGCTGTGAAGGCCCTCGGGAAATGAAGGATGCGCTGTGATCGAGATCGATCGGTTGTCCAAAACATTTCAAATCCATATTTTGAGGCGCAAGGTGATCCAGGCGCTCGAAGAGGTCTCCTTAAAGGTTGCCCGGGGTGAATTTCTGGGCATTTGCGGCCAGAGCGGCGCAGGCAAGAGCACTCTGCTCAAGTGCATCTACCGAACCTATCTGTCGACGAGGGGATGCATCTGGCTCGATTCTCCGCGCTGGGGCCGCATAGATCTGGCTAGGGCGCCTCACCAGGTTATTCTGGAGATCCGAAAAAAAGAGATAGGATATGTGTCGCAGTTTCTGCAGGTCCTGCCCCGGGTATCGGCCCTGGACACAGTAGCGGAGCCTTTGGTCGTTAAAGGCGGCCTCAGCCGCCAAAAGGCACGGCAAACCGCAGCCGCCCTTCTCGAAAAACTCCATATCCCGTCCAATCTGTTCGAGGCCTATCCGGTGACCTTCAGCGGCGGGGAGCGGCAGCGCATCAATCTGGCCCGGTCGGTGGTCTGGAAGCCTCGTCTGCTGCTGCTCGACGAACCCACCGCATCTCTGGATCGGCAGACGATCTCTGTGGTCTCCTCCATTCTCAAAGACTTGAAAGAACAGGGAACCACTCTCATCGGTAATTTTCATCATGAAGATCTCATGACCGCGGTCATGGATCGGGGCTACCATTTGGGCCAGGAGAATTGAAGCGTGTTGGAAAATGGCGCCTATATCATTAAAGATGCGACTATCGTAACGCCTACCGGGACCTTGCGGCGTGGCTGGCTGCGGGTTGAGGGCGGCAGGATCGCCGAAATCGAAACGGGAGCAGTGAATTCGAACATTCGAAAAATCGATGCGCGGGGCCGCTATCTTCTCCCGGGCTTTATCGACCTGCACAGCGATGCTATTGAAAAGGCCCTGGAGCCTCGTCCCCACGTTTTTTTCCCTCAGAACATGGTCATTATGGAAATGGACCGCCTGCTGGCCGCCGGCGGCATAACCACGATCTTTCACTCCGTTTCTTTTGCCGAAGGGGAAATCGGGGTGCGCTCCAATCGTATGGCCACTCAAGTAATTTCGGAAATCAACCGGCTTGCCCCCGATTTGAACATACGGACCATGGCTCACGCCCGGTTCGAAATAACCGATACCGGGGCGGTCGAATTTCTGGAACAACTCCTTTCCGCCGGAAAAATCAATCTCCTCTCTCTGATGGACCACACCCCCGGTCAGGGTCAATTCCGGGAGTTGACCTCGTTCCGGAAATATTATGGCGTCGTCTATCAAAAGTGCGAAGAGGAACTCGACAGGATCATCGAACAGAAATGCTCGGCGCGGGAAACCATGGCGGCAAACGTGGAGCGGATATCGGCGCTCTGCCGGTCTCTGGGAGTTCCTCTCGCTTCCCAACAGTTCCCTGCAGTTTGCCGCGCACATCGGCGCCCGGGTCCTCGTCTACCACGCGGGCCGCTTCATTGCCGAAGAGACCTTTCCTGTAAACGGGACTCATAAGATATCTGCCGAGGAGCAAACAAATCTTCTGGGAGTCGAGCAGGAGTATTTACGGCTACTTGCAGACGAATATTCCGGGATTGTTATTTGCGTTGAAAACGCAAGGCCTTACCTCCACCACAGCCCTTATTGCTATGCAGAGGACCTCGATGCGCTGCGAAATCAGGTGGAAGCGGTGAACCGCCCCAATGTCCGAATCAACCTCGATATTGGCCACTGGCACATGGCTGCTCGTTTCTACGGTCTGGATCTGGTTGCCCCGGTTCGCAGATGTAAGGGTCTGTTCGCCCACACCCATATCCACGATAATTTCGGTGGCGTCGTGTACCACTACGAGAAGATGCAAACGCATCAACTGCCGTTTGGCCGCGGAGATTCCCATATGCCGGTAGGATGGGGGACCATACCGCTTGACGCGATCCTCGGGGCCTACCTTTCCGGATATGGCGGAGCGCTGTTAATGGAGCTGCGCAGCCGCTACTTTGAAAAAACCGAAGAATCGATGGCAAACCTCAAGCTTCTGCTGTCGGGACTGGAGCTCTCATGAACCGGGGAATCGAGGAACACCTTTGGAGCGCTACGGCATATCGCGCCTGGGATAAGCGTTGGGAGGCCGAGGCGGAGCGAAGCGACTGGCTGGAGCCGGAAAAAGAAGTCCTGGATGTGGCGAAAAGTCTTCTGGCCGCCAAGGCCCGAAGGGCGGTCGATCTCGGTTGCGGCGTGGGTCGGCATGCGGTCTGTCTGGCTTCGCTCGGTTTCGAAGTGGCTGCTCTGGAGCGCAGCGAAGCCGGCCTCGCTTTTGCCCGTGCTGCCGCGCAAAAAGCCGGCTGCCCAGTCGATTTCCACATGGGGCTCATGACCGATCTGCCCTACGCGGACGGCAGCTTTGACTACGTACTGGCCTGGAACGTGATCTATCACGGCGACCGGGAGGTTGTGCGACGCTGCCTCTCCGAAATTCACAGAGTGCTGCGCCCCGGCGGCGCCCTCCAGGCCACCTTCCTGTCCAAACGCAACCGCTGCTATGGCGAGGGGGAACAGGTGGCGCTCGATACGTTTGTCCTTGATGGAGTAAGCGACAAAGGGCATCCCCATTTCTATTGCAACGGTTTCAATCTTGTGCGGCTCTTGAAGGGTTTTGAACTCATCTCGCTGCGCGATCGTGAGCACTCCGAGCCGGGTTCCTTTCATTGGCATTGTGTGGCGGAGAGGCTTTGAGACCGAATCTCCACGATAGCGACATGCAAACGCCATCGCAAGATGCTACGCTGAGGGTAAAAAGCACGAGAATCGGCCAGGGAGAGGTTATGAGTGAGCAATCGAAGCCCGCGCATCTGCTGGAAGTAAAAGGCATCGTGAAGTGTTACCACGGGACGACACCGGCCTTGGACGACGTCAGCTTTTCAGTCGCAAAAGGCGAGTTCGTCTCCGTGATCGGCCCCTCGGGCGCGGGAAAGTCGACGCTTCTGCGCTGTATCAACCGCATGATCGAGACCACCAGCGGCGAGGTCCACTTCGACGGGATCGCGGTGGGCAAGCTCAAGAAAAAAGAGTTGCGAAAGCTGCGCAGCAGGATCGGCATGATCTTCCAGCATTACAATCTGGTCGACCGGCTTACGGTGATCGAAAACGTCCTCCATGCACTGCTGGGCGCCAAATCCTCCCTGGCCTGCGCCCTGGGCCGCTACAGCCGGGAGGAAAAGAGCCATGCCCTGGAGGTCCTTTGGACCCTGGGTCTTAGCGACCAGGTCTACCAGCGATGCGATTGCCTGAGCGGCGGTCAGAAACAGCGGGTCGGCATCGCGCGGGCGCTCGTCCAGAACCCGTTGATGATCCTGTGCGACGAGCCCATAGCCTCCCTGGATCCGAGCGCCTCCAAGATCATCATGGACCATCTGAGAAAATTTTCCAAAGATATGCAGATCACCGTGATCGCCAACCTGCACCAGGTCAACGTAGCCCTCAACTATTCGGACCGAATCCTGGGCATAAACAGGGGCAAGCTGGTCTTCGACGGCGGACCGGACCAACTTTCATCCGATCGAATCTCCGAGATCTACGTGGCCCAATCCGATGAACTCATCGAGGGGCTGGGGAAGCGATATGTCAACTGATATCTTCGCCAAACGCCGCAACGACAGCCTGCTTTTCTTCGGCGTTGTGGCCGCGCTCACGGCCGGCTCGGTCCTCATTACCCAATACGACGTCATTAAGGGCTTTGAGAGCATCTTCAAGGCCTTCCTCTGGGGAGTCACCAATTTTTATCCCGACGCCCATGCCTTTTCGAGGATGGGCGATATTATGCAAAAGCTCCGGGAAACGGTCCTTATGTCCGTCGCCTCGACCACGATCGCCGCAGTCTTCGCCACACTACTCGCCCTGCTCGGCTCCCGAACCACGAGGATAAACGGCTTTTTCAGTGTCTTCGCCCGTGGCCTGGCCTCCATCTTTAGAAACATTCCCCTGGTGGCCTGGGCCATGATCCTGATGCTGACCTTCAGCCAAAGCCTGCTGACCGGCTGTCTGGCGCTGTTTTTCGGCTCCCTGGGCTTTCTCACCCGCGCCTTTATGGAGACCATGGACGAGGCGAGCATGCAAGCGGTCGAGGCGCTGAGGGCCACCGGGGCGGCCTACATCTCAATCGTCCTGCAGGCGGTGCTGCCTTCGAGCCTGCCGCAGATGATCAGTTGGCTGCTCTTCATGATCGACACAAACGTGCGCGACGCTACCCTCGTGGGCCTGCTCACCGGGACCGGCATCGGTTTTACCTTCGACCTCTACTATAAGAGCTTCCATTTTCACGAGGCCAGCCTGGTGGTTATCCTGATCGTGCTCACCATCATCGCTATTGAAATGATCTCTAATTATATCAGAAGGATGATCATCTAATGGAGACTCACGAAGCCTTAAACACCTGGGGCCGCGAGTTTGTCGAGGAGGCTTGCGCCCCGCAGGCGCACATCCCGGGAAAACCCTTGACCAAAGACACCGTTGTCATTCGGGTCCTGCTGCTCGTTTTGACCCTCACCACCCTCTATGCGCTTTCGACCATTGACTGCAACGGCATCGATATCGGCAAGGCCCTGGCCGATACGGCGGTAAACCTCAAGATCATTTTCCTGCATCCGGGCAATTCGCGCCTCTCCTTTTTCAAGTGCCTCTACGAAGTCGTGATCACCGTGGGACTTGCCTTTCTGACTACCCTGTTCGGCAGCGTCATCGCGCTCTCCCTGGGTCTTTTGGGCGCGCGGAATTTGGCCCCTAAAACCCTGACCGATGTCATCAAGGCCTTTGTCGCCTTCATTCGGGCGATACCGACCATCCTTTGGGTACTCATCTTTGCGGTGGCTGCAGGACTGGGCAGCGCCGCCGCAGTCATCGGCATGACCTTCCACTCCATCAGCTATCTCACCAAGGCCTATGCCGAGTCGTTCGAGGACCTGGATCGCGGTGCCATCGAGGCCTTGCAGGCGTGCGGGGCCGGTTGGTGGCAGATCGTCTTCCAGGCAGTGATCCCCTCATCTTTTTCCTACCTTCTGTCCTGGACGTTCCTGCGCTTCGAGATCAACTTCGCCAATGCGGTGGCCATGGGCGCGGCAGCCGGGGCCGCCGGAATAGGCTTCGATCTCTATATGGCCGGCGGCTACTATTTTGACTTGCACGAGGTGGGGCTCATCACCTATTTCATCCTGGCCTTCGCCCTCCTTTTGGAAGTGGTTGCCGTAAACATGAAACGCAAGCTCAAGTCCGCTCGGTAAGGTCTCCTTCGAACACCTGCAGAATGGCGGGTCTCTCGCATCCAGCAATCCCTCTGTCTGCGTGTTTGTGGTCACGTCCGGGTCTTTTTCAACCCGGTCGGTAAATTCTTTCCCCCCCGGCAAGCTGTGGTTTTCTTGCCGCAACCCTTCACTATTATTTCACGTCGATGTCGGCTGTCATGCGATGAAGAAGCAACTTACGGCAATTATCGAGCGAGAGGGAGGAGGCTATGTGTCGCTCTGCCCTGAACTGGACATTGCCAGTCAGGGCGGCACGATCGAGGAGGCTCGAATCAACTTGCGGGAAGCTGTTGAATTGTTTTTCGAAACCGCTTCCCCGAATGAAATTCAAACACGATTGCACGATGAAGTTTACGTTACCCAACTGGAGGTATCCGTAGGGTAAGCTACGGGTCCTTTCCGGGAAACAGGTCTGCAGCATCCTGGCACGCCACGGTTTTTCGCAAGTTCATCAACGGGGCAGCCATATCGTTATGCAAAAGAGTAGCTCAGACGCGACAATTACCGTCCCGGTTCCCAAGTGGTAGATCCGCGCCAATTCATGCATCTGGTTTGTTCCAACCCCGCAGCGGCTCGGCAGAGCGTCCGAGGGAGGACTGATGACACCCAGAACATATTAAAAGTCAAATACTTTTGATATGGGCCCGACCCCGTACCGCAGACGCAATGCCTAACGCCGCAATCTATGCCCCGCTGCCCCCTAAAGTTCCGTTAAAGTTGAATCCTCACCGTTCAGTGTGGTAGATAATTAAATGCGTGCACCGTCGCATAATTAAAAAGATGTGATTGTATGATCGCCCCTTTCTTTTGCCGTTCACGTCCACCGGTTGGTGGCGGCCTTGAAATGGAAGCCTCAAGACACTGGCCTGGAGAGAAAAATGTTAAATCAGATTATGAACACTATGGGAAGCTGGCTTCTCCAAATCGGGGGTAAGGTCTTCCCCTTGTTCAAGGACGAATTTTTCGCTCCATTCCTTGCCGGATCCATAGGAATATTTTCCATTTTTATACTGGTAAGATTCATCCTGCAACGCTTTTTTCCAGTTTGTATACAGCTTAACGCCTGTCTAAAGCGGCTAAAAGAGTTTGCCTCCTGGGAGGACTTTACTAAGAACTTCGATAACTTCAGATCATTCATGGATCAAAGGAAAATATTCAAGCATGCATGGGGGGAGTTCTGTAAAACTATTATTCCCCCTAATGATAACGAGGCGAGGCCGATATGGATCACTGTTCGTCCATCAACCTATTTTAACACTTCAGATTTGGAGCATTATCTAGGCCTTAGAAGCTTTCAGGCCTGGAGCAACATATTAGTTGGAATGGGTCTGCTTCTCACGTTCTTTGGCCTTGTTGCCGCCCTCTTTTTCGCTTCGCAAGCCATAAGCAGTGCAGTTGGTAAAGAAACTATGTTGGCAATAAAGGGTGCCGTGAATGCTCAAAGGGCTACCCAACCT
>JBMFWU010000032.1:0-37747 GCA_049964955.1 Syntrophobacteraceae bacterium | reverse complement strand
CTTTCGTGCAGCCGCCATATCTGAAGAGATTCACCTCAACAACCATGCCGCAGTGATCCAGGCCATGGGAGGAACGCCCCGGGCCAGTATCGAACTTCCGAAAATCGGGACTACCCGAAAAAACCTTACGGATGCCCAAAAAGGAGAATCATACGAAAGGCAGACCATGTACCCTCAATTCATTGTTCAGGCTGAAAAGGAGAAAAATGCCAATGCCGTTCGCACCTTTACGTACGCTCAAAATGCCGAAGCACAGCATGCGAAGCTCTACGGACAGGCTCTGGACAACATGAAGGAATGGAAGACGGGGAAAGCGGAATTCAGCGTATGCCCTACCTGCGGGTATACGGTGGAGTCAAAACCCGCCTTTGCCCTCTGCCCGGTGTGTGCCACACCGGGCAGACTCTATAAGTCGGTGACCTAGAGTTCTTTCCCGCGAGAAGAATACGATCGCACGAACGCGAGGTTTCGCACTCATGGCTTGCCCCCTTTACCTCTATGATTTACGACCATCGAGGATATCGGGGGCATTTTGAGTTACCAAGGAGCATTCGCGCAGAAGCCTACAACAAAAGTTGTATACAATTCATACTTTCGTTGGATTGTTCTTTCTAGATTTTCATGATATCTTATGCTCAATTCCACTGAATAAAAAAGTTCATTTGTTAACACTTATGAAATAATCAAGCATTCTCTAGTTACCATATTTTGCCACCGATAATTGGATCTGCTACAGCATTACTTTCCTCGTCATAGTAGTGGGTAGGGCGTGCACAAGGAGAAGAAAGATGACTATTACCAAAGAGGAATTGGAAAAGGCTTTGAATGACCCTGAAATGCAGAAGCATGCCCAAAAAGTGCTGGCCGAAAAGGTTAAATCAAAATTGGGCAAAGCGTCAACAGGAGGAATTATTGGAACCAGTGGACTTCCCTCTCTCGAAGAAGATGTAACTAACCCCGTTCATAAGTAACTAGTATTTTGAATCAGAATTAGATTCATAAATAGGTAGATAGCATTTCGACCAAATAGACAAGTTATTCTTTAAACTTTTAAGCAATGAAACATCCATAGTTAACCCATCCCTATCCACCACTATAACGAGGACTTACGATGGTCAGTAATTGGCCTGCGCCTCCCGAGACGATTGCATTTAATATTACACATAGGTGTAACCTTCGATGTGAATATTGCTTCGAAGAAATTGGCTTTAATGCCACAGAACCATCTTTTGAAGAGGCGAAAGATATTTTGGACCAGTTGAATGCGTTTGGCGTGAAAGAAATTTTACTGGAAGGTGGTGAAATATTCCTTGTTCCATACATTTTTGATCTGCTAGAGAAAGTGATCGATTATGACTTCAGGGTTCACGTAATTTCAAACGGTACTCTAATAAATCCTGAGGTCGCCGACTATTTATCATGCCTTGGTATCAGTATTGGTATCAGTTTGGATGGGCCTACGCCTGAAACCAATATATTCCGTGGCGCTATAGCGTTTCACAAGGCGCTTTCGGCGATTCGGATGTTAGTGGACAAGGGAATGACTGTTTATATCAACTGCGTTGTCACCAGGTCGAATTATGCTCACGTAGCGCAGTTAGCCAAATTGTGCCATGATGCGGGAGCCTATGGGTTGGTGCTTCAGCAGTTGCACTGTAGCGGGAGGGCCAACGCCTCGTTTTTCAAATCTAATCACATTACAATAGATCAACTAACCGAGCTTAAAATCGTCTATAAAGAGTTAGCTGAGACATATCCTGACATCTATTTCGTAAATTCCGAAGTTTTTGACTTTCTTAATGCAAGAGAACGATACCATAAGGTATGTAGCTATCAACATGAATATTTTCCACAGAAAATTCTTAGATGCGGCGCAGGACAAAGATTTTGCGTAATCCAACCTGACCTGAGTGTAATTCCATGCGGAATTTTGGGTAATTTTCCGTGTGGAAATCTGAAGCAACAAAGTTTTCAAGAAATATGGCATCATAGCGAAGGATTCAATTTTTTGAGACAAATGTCAGAGTATACAGCAGATATGATTCCCGGATGCAGCAAATGCCCCATCAATGCGATCTGTGATGGTGGATGTCGAGGAGATATGTATAATTATTCCGGAGAATGGCTGGGGACTCACATTGCATGTCCTTTTGCAGAGCAGTCGCATATATGATTACCTCCTTATCCATATTGCTAACCGACAGATGTAACATATCATGTGACCATTGTATAATCAGGGCAAAAAAGTCAGGTGGACTTCTATTTGATGTCACTTACTTGGACAATTTACTCGAAGGTTTACTTTATGCCAATATACCTTATCTAGGGATTACGGGCGGAGAACCATTATTATATCCGGAATTATTAAAAACAATTTGTAAAGAATTGCAGAATATTGGAATCACTTCAATCGTTGCTTCAAATGCATTTTGGGCAAGCAGTTATATGGAAGCCACAAAGACTGTATGTTTTCTAAAAAATGTTGGCGTTAAAAAACTTATCATGAGTGTTGATGATTACCACATGAAATATATCCCATTAAAAAATATCAGTAATGCTGTAAATGCATCCAATGAATATAAACTTGAATATCAAATTGTTGTGTCTGCGCTCAATATATCTCGAGCGGTTTTTTATCATACATTGTTAGCTGAGATGGAGATTGACAATGTATACAGCGGAGCAATTGAGAGAGCAGGCAGGGCTAAAGATCTAATTGGACAATCTTATGATGATGTTGAATTGAGGCTCTTTAAATGCCTTAAAGTAGGACATCCTATCGTACTTTTAAACTGTAACGTCGTTGCATGCTGTGATTTGTTGGTAGCACCTGAATATGAACCACAGGTCGATAGTCCATTGCACTTAGGATCTATCAAGAATGAACCTTTGAAAGATATTTTGAATAGGGCTTCACATAGCGCTGTATTGACACTGATACGAGATAATGGACCCGACGGCATATTTGCTAAACTCAAAGATACCTTCGATAGGAAATCAAATGAACTGAATCCCAATCATGGATGCAAACTATGCTCGTGGCTATTTGCCGGAAAGGAACGGGCCAATTCGGTTTTAGATTCGTTTAGAGAGCATAGTAACTCAATTTGTGGTTGATCTCATCTTCAGTTGTAATAGGAATCCGCCCTTCCTTGTTCCTACCCTCTTGCTTCCCCTAAAGCGATCGACTCCGGGGGTTTGGGGGCAGAACCACCAAATGAATCACCGATCATCCTGGTCTCCTTTTGTTCCCGCGCTTTTCACATAGACTCTCTGGTGGCCGGATTTATCCTGTAGGCACTGTGAGCCAGGCGACCTGCAACAGATCGGCAATGCGGGTTGGCCGTTAGCGTTTGCCAGGAATCAACGCGGACCCAATTGCAAAAAATCGGAATACGCAAACAGACCGTAGGCACTACAATTATTTAATACTCCACCCCATTTATGCCGATAAACATTTTATGAGTGATATTTTCACAACACACACATATTTGTCATGGAGGATAAACGATGAGCAGCATTTCAGGGATAGGGTCGGTAGCATCGGCAACAAGCGCTCGGACGGCATCCGATGGGGACAGTGCGGCCGTTGAGGCAAAAGAGTCGGCTGCAACGAAAATGGCGGAGAAGCTAAACGGCGGTACGGCGCCGAAAACCGGTTCGACAGCATCGCAGCAGAATAATCTGACCAAGCTCAGAATGTATGCGAACCAGCACATGCCGGTCACTCAAATCGCATCGCTTATGGGGATATCCATTTCCGCCGTAATGCAGCAGGCTTCGTCGGCAGGGATAAATCTCGGCGCGACCTCGTCTTCTTCCGCCGCCTCTTCCGCAGCGAAAGTGAACCCGACAGTCGGCAATAATGTCAATACAACCGCCTAGCGACTGTCTGCGTTTCCATAGCCGGGCAAAAGGACCGGCTATGGAAACAACACCAACCGCGAAATACTTTAATCGCCGCCCTTTTCTATCGAGCGCTCCAGAACTTTACCGGTCTTGGCGTCTACACCCACTTCATGTACCACGCCATTTTTGCTCTTCACGTCGAAGGAGTAGCGCAGGCCGCTTCCGCCCTTCTCTTTTTCAAGCTCCTCGCTCACGATCTTTCCGGGGCCGACCTTCTCAGCGGTAGTACGTGCCCGGTCAATAGAGATTCTGGCTTGAGAGGAAAATTCCTTCTGGCCGGTATAGGCATGAGCGCTGAGAGGTAAGGCCAACCCGAAAATGGCAGCAAGGGCAAAAATAGACAGGCTTTGCAAACTCCCGATTCTGAATATTTTCATGTTTATCTCCTTATTTCAATAATATAGGAATTGAATGGGAAATTAGAATAGACAGGGTGGATTTGCGACTCAACCCGGCAGGCTTTGCCGGCTATGCTAGACCGCAGGCACCGCTCCCACGGCAACGAATTCGGCATCCATCTCAAAACGATCCAGGGCGAATCCCTGCTTCAGTTCCGATACGGCCGCCTCAAAATCTCCGGCTGTCATGAGACCGGAATCGATCAGTTCGTCTCGCTCCCGAAACAGCCGTTCGATCTTGAATTCTTCCACCTCGGCCCTTCGCCCCTGCTGGAGCCCCAGGCGCACAAACGGGATCACGAGCACCTGTATGGCTTCGAACCCGGCCTGGCGCATCAGCCCGTAGAGCTTGCGACCGATCTGCCGGTCCCCTCCCTGCCGCCGCTGTAGAGTCCGCAATGCTTTTCGCCAGGCGGCGACGCGGGGAAACTCGGGAGGTTCCATGACCCAGACCTCGTCATCGACATCGACGATCACCACACGGCCTCCCGGGCGCGTCACACGCCGCATCTGGACAAGCACGGCCAAAGGATCGCGAAGATGTTGAAAAAGAAAGCGCGAAACCGTCATATCCTGGCTGGCGTCTCGCACGGGTATTGCCGCGGCATCTCCCGCCAGCGCTTCGATCTTTACCCCGACACGCTCCGCAATGGTTCGAAGAATCTGCAGCGCCTCCGGGTCACGATCCAGAACAGTCACCCGCCCCCCGTCGCCGGCCCTCCAGGCCAGATCGATGGCCAGCGCCCCCGTGCCGGCGCCGACATCCAGGATTGCTCCGCCGGGAGTCTTTAAACCGGACATCGACAAAAGCGGGATGAGGCGCTGGAAATGGGTGTAGATGCTTTGCTTTATCAGCCAGTCATAGGGCCCCTTTTGATCCAGAAACGTTTGACTGGCTTCGGCGACACTCCGGACCCAGTTTTCGATCTCCCCGTTCATGCACACACCTTACGTATTCTCAGGCCGCCTGTCCGGGATGGTTGCGCAGAAACCACCGGTGCAGCCGGATCAGCAGATAATAGACTACCGGCGTGACGATAAGTGACAGCAGCACGGAAAAGAAAAGCGCGCCGATAACCGCTATTCCAAGGGGCTTTAGCATCTGAGCCCCCGTGCCCACGCCGTAGGCAAGCGGCAGCATGCCAAGGGCTGCGGCAAGCGAGGTCATGAGCACCGGGCGCAGCCGGCGATGCCCCGCCTGCACCAAAGCCTCGATCAACTCGACTCCCTGCGCCTGCAGTTGCTGGAAATAGTCCATCACCAGGATTCCGTTTTTGGCTACGATACCCACGCCGATGATCGCGCCGAGAAACGAAATGATGTTGAGAGAAACCCCCGTTCCCCACAGCGCGGCGACGGTTCCGAACAGCGCCAGTACGGCGCCGAAAACGATCGCGACGGGTTCATAGAAGGAACGATACTCCACGAGCAGCACGGTAAAAACCAGCAAAATGGCTGCCAATAACACCGCGAGCAGATTATGGAAAGATTTCTGCTGCTGTTGATACAGGCCGCCGTATGCCACCGAACCGGGCGGCAGCCATTTGTCCCTGCTCAGTTTTGCCTTGATTTCCCGCATCGCCGTTCCCAGGTCGACTCCTTCCAGCCGAGCGTACACAATGTCGTCCTGGCGCAAATCCTGCCGGTTGAGCTCCACCTGGTTGGGCTCGACATGCACGGCCGCGACCTGGTCGAGCCGCACCAGCGCCCCTCCCGGGGTGCGGAGTTGCAGGTTGCCCAGTTCACCAATACGATCAACGCTTTTAGGGTCTGCCATAACACGAATATTAATGGTGCGATCGCCTTGGAGCAAATAGGAGGAAATCTGCCCCAGAAGTGCTGTGTGCACGGCGTCGGCGATGTCGTTTACCGTCAGGCCGTAGCGCCTGGCCTCCGCGGGAATCACCCGGAAGTTGATGGAAGGCCCCGTCACTCTCAGCCCGTCGAAGGTATCCACCACGCCGGGGATTTTACCGATCTGGGCAGTAACCCGTTTGGCGGTCTTTTTCAGCCACGAAAGGTCCGGGGAGAACAAATAGATCTCGATCGGGTTGGGCGCCATTTGCAGATCGCCCATTAAATCATTGAGATAGCCGTGAAAATCCCAGCGGATCATGGGAAAGAGTCGATTGAACTTGTGCCTCATGGCAGCGAGGACCTGATCGGTCGTGTGCTTCCGGTCGGCCTTGAGTTTTATCAGGTAGTCTCCGACGTTGGGCTCGGTGATAAACGGCCCCAATTGTGTACCCAGCCGGCGGGAGTATCCTTCCACATCCGGGTTCGCGCGGATGATTTTTTCCGCCTGATCGAGTACGCGCGAGGTCTCGGCAAGGTTTGTGCCGGGGAGGGCCGTAAAATCCATCACGAATCCGCCTTCGTCGAAATGAGGCAAAAATTCGGTGTGAAGCCGCTGAAAGATGAAAAAGCCGGCCACCAGTATCAACCCGCATGTCAGCATGGTAAGCCATGAATGCTCGAGCGCACGGCGAACACCGTACTCATAAGCCCGCAGAATGCGCTTCATGATAAAGCCGTCTTCATCACCACCGGAACGGCCGCGGATGAGCCATGCGGCAAGGGACGGCGTAAGAGTCAGCGCCAAAAGCAGGGATACGAGCAGGGCCACCACCATCGTCAGTCCCAGAGCGCGAAAGAATACGCCCGTCATGCCTCCAAGATAGGCAAGCGGCAGAAACACCACCACCGGGGTAAGGGTCGAACCGACGAGAGCTACCAGAATTTCGCCCATCGCCTCGTGAATGCAGGCAAGCCGCGAGCCTCCGCCGGCGAACCTGTGGCACATCGCCTCCACAACGACGATGGCGTTGTCGATGATCAGCCCGATGGACGCCGCGACGCCTCCCAGGGTCATCATATCGAAACTCATGTTCGAAAGGCGCATCACCACGAAGGTGATGAGCACCGAAACCGGGATCGTGACAATGGCCGTAAGCACACTTCCCCAGTTTTTGAGGAACAGATAGAGAATGAATACGGAGAGCACCAGACCGAAAATGATGGCGTCCCACACACTTCCCACCGAATCGCTCACAAATTTGGACTGGTCGTAAAAAAAGCCCATGTGCATGTCCGGAGGCAGTTCTTTGTGCAGCTGCGCAATGTCCTTTTTCAGCGTCGCAGCGATTTGAAGCAAGCTCGAATCCGGCTGACTTTCGATGTTGAAAAGCACCGCCTGGCGCCCCTGCGCGGTAATGCTCGTGTAGGCGGGCTTCGGCCCACGAACCACGCTCGCCACGTCTTTTACCAGAATCGGATGACCGTTTTTAACCGTTATGACCACGTTGCCGATTTGCGAAGGCGACCGTATCCGGCCGTCGACGGTCGTGAGATAGAGGTGATAATTCTGGCTGACCATGCCCGCTGCGGCGACCAGATTGCTCCTGGTGAGCGCGTTACTTACGTCCGACATCGCCAGTCCGACTGCCTGCAACTTGAGAGGGTCCACTACCACATGGTATTCCGGCACCTGGCCGCCCAGTATCTCCACCTTGGCCACGCCCGGAATCTGCAGAAACAGCGGCTTGATCTTATAGTGAGCGGTGTTCCACAGGTCCATCTGGCTGCGCGTGGAACTGGTGAGACTGATGCCCATGATCGGATAGCTCAGGGTAAAGGCGACTCGCGACACATCAGTCGTTGCGGTGGGGGGCAGGTCGCTTCGGATTTCCGAAAGCCGCCCCATCACGTAGACCTCCGCACGCTGCATGTTGGTGCCCCAGTTGAAGATCACATTGATCACGCCCGACCCACGCGAGGTGCGCGAAATCACAGACTTTACCCCTGGGATGGACTTCATCGACTCTTCAATGGGACGCGTGATGGTGGCCATCATTTCGTTGGCCGGCATGATACCGTTCCCCACCATAACGACAATGCGCGGAAAATCGGTCCGCGGGAATACCGCCGAGGGCGTGTGCAGTGCGCAAAAAACTCCCGCCAGACAAAGCACGGCCGCAATGAACGTGATGGATAACGCATGCCGGGTGGCAAACCGGCCGACGCCGGAACTGTTGGTCGAACTCATCATTTCACCACCCGGATTTGAGTTTTATCAGGCAGCCCGTAGGCCCCAACCGTTACCACGGTGTCCCCCGCCTTGAGTCCGCTACCCCTGACCGCTACCCAGCCGTTTTCTCGAAACCCGGTCTCAACGGGCTTTTGCACGGCCGTATTTCCCTCGACAAGCGAAATGACGCTTTTCCCATTCTCATGGGTGACGACGCTTTTTTCCGGCACGGCCAGGCAGTTCGCGCTGGTCGCCGTAACGATGCGAAGCGCAACGTACCGGCCCGGCCGCAGTCCGCTGTTCGCAGGAAGCGCTGCCCACGCCGTAACCGTACCATTGGTCGTGTCCACCGTGGGGCTGATGAATGAAAGCCTCGCAGAAACCGGCGGTTGCGTCAGCACCTGCACCGATTCCCCCGTCCGTAATTGATTGGCTTCCCATTCGGGTACGGCCGTTTTGACGACCAGTCGCTTCAAATCCATCACTTCGGCCACCACCGTCTTCCCATCCACCGCCTGTCCCGGTTTGACATTCAGGCTTACGACCGTACCCGAAAGCGGTGAAGCGACCTGCAGAAGAGTCAGTTGCGTCTCTGCGTTCTGTAACATTTTGAGCGAAGTGTTGTGCTGAGCGTATAATTGCTGCTGCCTCGCGACTTCCTCTCGGGCGTAGGCGGCCGTTACCGAACCCGAATTGAGGGTCATGAGCACCTCGCCCTTTTTTACATGCTCGCCTTCGGCGACGTTGACCCCGGCAACGACTCCGGAGATGGGCGCAGCCAGCGGAGCATCGGCCGCGGGCCTTGCCTCGGTGGCCGGCGCCGGGGCAACCGTTCCGTAGCCGGTCACGTACCGGTGAAGAGTCATGCATCGAATTCTGCCGGTCTGGACGCTCACGAGCGTGGGCGCTTCGGCCGCCTTTTTCCGCGATGGAGGATCGGCGCGGTGGGTCGTTACCAGCCAATAGACCCCGAGCACTGCGCACAAGAATGCAAATAGGCCGATGGTACCTGCTTTTGATTTCATTTTTTCATTTCTTCATTTGTGGTAGATGGAGTTTCGGATGCACTGAGCCTTGATGCCGAGAGCGTGAGCGGGCTTTGCACCGCGTCTTCCAAAAGCCCCAGGGCCTGCTGCGCCTTGATCAGGGCGTCTAATCGGTTTTGCAATCCGGCATTGAAGGCCACTTCGGCGTTGGCCAAAGCCAACGGTTCCACCTCGCCCGCCTGGACCTGCGCGCGGACGGAGGCCAATTTGCCTTGCAGATTTTTGAGCAGCCTTTCGGTAGTGGCGACTTCTTTAAGGGCCGATCGATATCCGGCAAGAGCGCTCTCGATCTGACTGACGGCCGCGGTTTGCACGGTCAGAAAATGTGCGGCGGCCAGCTTGCGTTTGGCACTTGCCTCGGCTATTGGCCCCTGGTTCTGATTTAGAATCGGTAAGCTCAGTGTCACTCCCAAAGTCCACTGACTATCGCCCGCATTGCCGTTATTCCAGGCATAACCAGGCCCGAGATGGACATCGGGGTACTGGTTTGCGATCTGGAGCTGGAGCTCCGACTGGCTCGCGGCATAGTCGGCCAGCGCGCTTCGAACGTCGGCGCGATCGAGCAGCGCCCGCCGTCTTACCTCAGGCCGGGTCAACCGGCGGGGAAAGCTTTCCAGGGAGGCAAAGGAAAGCCTCACTCCATCCAATGCGGAGAGCGGCACGCCCAGTGCAGCCGAAAGGGCCACGCGCGCCTGCAGATACCGACCGGCGGCCGCCTGCCTCGCAATGGTCGTTGTGTCCAGCGCAATGCGCGCCTGGGTGACCTCGAAGCTCGAGGCGGTGCCTGCGGCAAACTGGCCTTCGAGCATCCGCACGACTTTTCGTTCCGCCTTTTGCTGCCGTGCCAGAAGCGATTCGGTTTGCCTTGCCGCATAAAGATTCAACAAGGCGGCGCGCACCTCGCTTCGCACCCTCCACACAGTGGACACCAGGTCCCAGCGAGCCTCCTCCGCTAAATGCTGCGCACCCGCCATCCGATAGCCGCGCTTTCCCGCGGTCTCGATCGGCCAGTCGAAGCTCACCGGGACCAGCCAGGGGCTGAAGTTTCCGGGAATCCCCGAATCATACGAGGGCGAAACCGATATGGAAGGATTGGGCCGTTCTCCCGCCGTAATCTCGGCGGCCTGCGCCGCGAGCAGCCGGGCGCGCGCCTCGGAAAGAGCGGGTTGGTAATAGAAGGCCGCAAGCGTTAGTTGTTTGAGATTCCAGGCATCACCGGCCGTCGGCGCGGCGACGCGGTTTTTTTCCAGAAATGCGCGCAAACCTGGACTTTCCAGCGAACGCCCGTTGAACATCGCAACGGATTTTCGCGCGGAAATGGGTTGCGCATGATAGGTCGCGCAGCCTCCAAGCGCTACGAGCATGAAGGCCATGACAAAAGGTGTTTTGAGTCTCATCGCCCCGCCCGACGGGAGCGCCCGCACGAAACATGCGACGCCCCGCCCTCCGCCAAAATGAAAGAGTTACAGTGGACTTACCCTGATTATCAATACCGATCGTCCCAATCCCGATGGTGCCAACGGTGATGATAATCGTGACGATAGTAGGGACGATAGTAATAATCGCTGTCGTAATCATAGTAGCGATACACCCTGACCGGGGCAGGTTCCGCATAATAGCCATAGGCCGGAGCGGAGTAGTAGTAATAAGCTGGAGCCGGACCGTAAAATTCGAAAGAAAATCCGACGCCCGCCATAGAAATTGTCGGTGCCATCAGAATGGCCGCTAAAAACAAAATCGACAGAAACACCTTCTTCATTATATCCCCCTTACGAAATTCTGTTGGGCAAAATCCTGCCTTTTCCCCATCAACGAATCCGGGCAGAAAATAACACAGTCAACCTGACAGAAAGCTGACAAAGGGCGACTTTGTTTTTCTCTCCCAACTTGTCGAGAGAAAAGATTCACTTAGCTTCCCTCTGGAAAGCCGGGAATGCGTCGGGTGATTCGCACCCAAGTCCCCCTTTGCAAAAGGGGGGTAGACGGTCCAGTCCGCGCCTTAAATCGCTTCCGCATGGATAATTAGGTTGAAGGGAAATTGAGGGTAACGATAGTGCCTTTGTTCTCTTCGCTCTGAATCGTCGCCGTACCGCCGTGCAATTCCATGATGGACCTCACGATCGCAAGCCCAAGGCCGGTTCCGTTCGCTTTGACCGAACGCGAGGGGTCCCCCCGATAAAATCGTTCGAAGACACTCGCCTGTTGTTCTGCCGGGATTCCGCAGCCCGTGTCGCTGACACTGATATTTACCGACTCATCGGAGAGCTTTTCCGCCGCAAGAATGATACGCCCGCCCCGTGGCGTGTACTGGAGAGCATTGGCGAGAAGATTCGCGATCGCCCTCTGGAATAGGACCGGTTCGGCGCTAAGCTCCATCGGGTACGCCCGGCACAGAACCTCCACTCCCGATTCTTCGGCTACCGCGTCGTACAATTCCCGAACGTTTTCCATTTCCCTGTAGACATCCACGCGCGAGCGCTCGATCGCTATTTCCCTGTTTTCCGCCCGCGCAAGAAACAGCAGGCTTTCGATCATCCGCGAGAGTCTCGCATATTCCTCCAGGCTCGATTCGATCACCTGGCGGTATTCCTCGGAAGTTCTCTGCCTGGAAAGAGTGACTTCGGCCGCACCCATGAGGCCGTTTACGGGCGTGCGCAATTCGTGGGCGATATTTGCCGAAAAGCGCGAGAGCCTGCCGAAGGATTCCTCCAGCCGATCGAGCATCCCGTCGAAAGCGGCTGCAAGAGCTCCCAGCTCTTTGGGCCAGGCTCTCTGCCCGATCCTTTCGTGGAGCTGCTCGGCGGTGATTCTTCGAACGGTGCGGATGATGTCGTCGAGGGGTCGCGTCCCCCGGCGCACAACGAAACCACACATGAGGATCGAAAAGAGCGTCCCGATAACGAGTACGAGCGCCATCCGCTTACGATACCCCAGCAGGATTTCTTCTTCATGGGAGATGTTAAGACCCACCTGAATCACATATCCCCTTCCGGCGTCGGCCCATGCAGACTCAATCAGAAAGGTCCCGCCCCCCTCGGATTTCCACCGGATCTCCCGTCCCGATCTTTGCGCGATAGCGAGAGGCCTGGTGAAAATCCCCGGAGGCAGGATGCGCTCCATCTGCTGCGTCTCGGCCACTACCTTCCCGCGAGGATCGAGAACCCTCGCATAAAACATCTCGGCTCTTTGCGCCGAGGCCCCCCAGTGGACCTCCTCGGTGACTTCGTCGGCAAGCGCCCCGGAATTTTTGCGATCTTCGGCAATGATCGCTCGCAGGCGGGCTATTTCACCGGTTAAAAAAGAAGTGTCCTCCTGCACTATGTTCTTGCTCATCGATACATACAGGTACAGAGTGGCGACACAAAGAAGCGAGACAAAAGAGAGGGTTACGAGAAAGGTCAGTCTGGTTGCCAGCGACCAGCCTCCGGCCCGGAAGATCCCTTTTTTTGATTCCACATTACCTTTCTTCGAGAACATACCCCACCCCGCGCACCGTGTGGATCAGGCTCACCGCGAAAGGATCATCGACTTTCTTGCGAAGACGCCTGATAGCCACTTCCACCGGGTTCGAATCGCTGTCGAAAAGGATTCCCCAGACCTGTCCGGTAATAAAGCTCTTGGAGAGCACTTCCCCTTTCCGCCGCACGAAAAGCTCCAGAAGCAGAAACTCCTTTGCCGTCAACTCCAGAGGTTTCCCCCCTCTTGTTGCTCTGTGCCCGGTGATGTCAATTTCCAGATCTGCTACCCGGTACACATCCGAACGCCGCAGAGGCGCACGCCGCACAATCGTACGGATGCGGGCCAACAGTTCGGAAAACGCGAAAGGTTTCACCAGGTAGTCATCGGCTCCCAGATCGAGTCCCTTTATCCGATCCGGGACACCGTCCTTCGCGGTGAGAAATATTACCGGCGTCTCGCTGTTGTTCTTGCGGAAATCCTTGATGATCGACCAGCCGCTCTTTTGCGGCAGCATGACATCGAGAATGATCAAGTCATAGCTTTCCGTCATGGCCAAATGAAAGCCCTCTTCGCCGTTATCTGCGACATCGACGGTAAAACCTTGCTCGGCCAGCCCTTTCCGGAGATAGCTCGAGGTCATCCTGCTGTCTTCCACAACGAGTATGCGCATAATCGCTCCGCCATTCTCCGGAAGGGCAAAGGAGCGGGAAAGGTTTTCTCCCGCCCCGGCGTGGAAAAAGGGTGCTTTCCGGACGAAAACCCTAGTATAGTCTCCGACTGGAAACCCGACCCAAGGCGCGGGCTGGACCAAATCCCCCCTTTTGCAAAGGGGGGCAAGGGGGGATTTAAAAGGAAGTATACAGCCGATTTACTTGTAAAATCCCCCTAAATCCCCCTTTTTCAAAGGGGGACTTGGGCTCCGACGCACCCCGGATTTTTCGGATGGACACTAGTCCAGTTTCCGCCAAAGGACAAGGCGCTTGCGATCGGCTCTTCCAACATTGCAGAGGCTTATTGCGCCTCGCCTTCCCGGCCACCCGGGAACGAGAACGAAACTGTGTGCACACCATGATACTTGAGTTTTTGGAATACATGTTGAGTTCCTGTTCCAGGACGGATAGATCTATGGGGTTTCTTTCGTCTTCGCTGCGCGTGCGGGCACGCTTCCGACGCTGCAAAAGAGCGTGGGCGGACCACATCGAAAATACGCAGCGCGCCATTTTGGAAGCAGCCGGGCAGTGCCCGCGCCGCCGCAGGGCCGCTATGCTCGGCGCAGGCCTTTTGCACGACATTCCGCTCTCCGAACTCTCTTCCCTGTTCGAAGAAGTGATCCTGGTGGATATCGTTCATCCCTGGCTAAGCCGCGTGAAAGCCAACCGCTTTCGCAATGTGACCCGAATCTCCGCCGACATAACGGGAGTGATGGAAGAGCTCTATAGGGTCGCCCCTCTCGCAGGATGTGCGCTGCCCGTATCCCATCCCGCGCTGTTTGCAGACGATCCGCGCCTGGACCTGACCGTTTCGGTAAATCTTCTCTCGCAGCTCCCCGATGTTCCCGGAGAGTACCTGCACGGCCTGCGCAGTGAGCCCTCAGTCGCCGCCTTTCAAAAGCAACTGGTCGAGGCGCACCTCGACCATCTCGCAAGACTTCCCGGCCATACGGCCCTGATCACCGATATCGGTGTAAAACGCATGACACGCGATGGGCACACTTTGGAAGAGTGGGACCCGCTCTATGGCGCGAAGCTGCCTCCGGCGGAGCGTACCTGGCAATGGCACCTTGCTCCAAGCCCCGAGATCCAACGCGGGATCGACCTCTGCACCACCGTTGCAGCTTATACGGACTGGAAAAAAGCCCTCAGTGGATGACCCAGGCAAACAATGCGCGGGGGCTTTCGCCCCCCCACCCCCACGCCGCTACGCGGCTCAGTTGGCGCTCGCTGAAGCGCCTTTCAGGGGCCCACTGCAGGCATGGTTATCGGCAGTCTGAGGGTCACGCACGAGCCCGCGCCGGGTTCGCTTTCCACCGCAATCGTCCCCCGGTGATCTTCGATGACCTTCAGGGCGAAGGTGAGTCCCAGACCCGGTCCGGATATCTTGGAAGTAAAGAAGGGATCGAAGATGTTTTTGATCTTGTCTTTAGGGATCCCCCGGCCGGAGTCCGACACCTCGATTTCCACCCGTTCATACGTCGCCTTGCTGTGAATGCTCAGGACCTTCCTGCTCATCTCCTGCATGGCTTCGATAGAGTTCTCTATGATGTTTCCCAAAGCCAGCTGGAAGTGTTCCTTGTCTATGGACAGGAGCGGTAGACTCGCCGCGAGCTCCGTTCTCAACTCGATTCCCTCCAGGGCGCGCTTCTTTTCAAACTGTTCCAGAACCTCCCCGATCAAAACGTTCACATCCGCAAACTCTCTATAGGAAATTGCCGAAGTCTTGAGTTCCACAAGATCTCGCACCATTTTTTCCAGCCTCACTACATCGTCGAGGATCATCTGCAGATACTTCTTGTTGGGATCGCCTTCCGGCAGGTTCTCATTGACTTTTCGGGCAAACCCCCCGATGGAGGTGAGCGGATTTCTCAGTTCGTGAGTGATCTCGGCCATCACCCGATCCACCGCTTTCGTTTTTTCCTCCTCCACCAGCCTTTCCCTGGCCGCTTTCATCGAAAGCAGGGACTTGATCCTTGCCAAGAGTTCCTGATATTCGAAGGGCTTGGGAAGGTAATCGAGTGCCCCGACATCCAGCCCCTTGACCTTGTTTTCAGTCCCGCCTTTTGCGGTGAGCATCAAGACGGGGATATAGGCGGTGCTTCTGCTCTTTTGCAGGATCCGGCAGACCTCGTAGCCGTCCAGTTTGGGCATCATGACATCGAGAATAATGAGATCGGGCTTTCCTTCTGCGACCTGTTTGAGGCATTCTTCACCGTCCCCGGCTTCCAGGGTGTGGTAGCCTTCGAAATGCAGCCGCTTTCTCAAAAGCTCTACGGTGTCCGCCTCATCGTCTACGATCAGTATCTTCTGCGGAAGACCGGTCGTTTTTCTCTCCAAAGTCTTCTCCCTTGCTGCATGCCTCTAGCCAACCCGGAGAATTGCATCCGTAAGTTTTTCGGAAAGTTCCCCTTCGCCGAGCTCTCTCTTATCAAGTATGGTCTGTATGCGTCCATTCCAGGCCTTGCTTTCCTCCTCGGTAAAATCTCCGGAAGCAAGAACTATCAGGAGCATATCCCTCGCCTCCCGACTGCTTTGGAGGAATTCCATGACATCGAACCCGCTCATCTGCGGCATGTTCAGGCTCAAGACAATCAGTTGAGGCTTGAAATGCTTGATGGAGTTAATGGCATCCTCACTGTTGTAACTGGTCAGGACCTCATAGCCTGCCTCCTTGAGGGTGTTTCCGATCAGCCTGGCTGTCTCCAGTTCGCTCTCGACAATCAAAATGCGGGAAATGCGGCTTCCTCGTTCCAGGTTCTGCAATTTCTTCAGCAAGACGTGCTTCGCAACGGGTTTTACGGCATACTCGGCAGCGCCCAGGCTAAAACCCAGTCGCTTGTCATCCAGAATGGAAACGATCATGACCGGAATATTCTCGGTTTCCGGAGTCTGCTTGAGCTCCCGGAGCACCTCCCACCCATCCATTCCCGGCATCAGAATGTCGAGCGTAATGGCGACGGGTTTGAGTTGCCTCGCCTTCTCCACCGCCTTTTCTCCCGAAAGAAGACCGACCACGAAGTACCCTTCTCCCAGGTATTTCCTAATGATGTCGATCCCTTCCGGATTGTCGTCAATGGCCAGTACGACTCTTCGAGAGCCGTTGTCAATGTTGGGTGCCTCCTTCTCCCCGAAGGCGATCAGCTCTTCGTCTGCTTTCAGCACAATCTTTTCTATGAGCTCACAGCCTTTGCAGAAGTCGACCTTCTCCGGATAACTCGATATTTTCATTCCCGCGCAGTGGGTTCCCAGAATCAGCCAGCATCGGCTCTCCTCACTCCCGTGCGCCGGACAGCTCGGCTGCCCGCACCGAACATAGTGCCAGCATCTCACATTTTTGCCTCCATATTCCGGATTTCGCAGAAACGTCCCGCTCGGTCGACCGAAACAACGGCCCAGAGCCGTGGCCATTCTCTGCTCTACCACCGGCTCTCTGGGGTGTTCCAGTATCTCTTTGGTCAAGGGAATGGTGAAACAGAACCGGCTCCCCTTTCCATACACGCTCGTCGCCCAGATCATCCCCTTGTGCAAGGAAGTGAGCCCTCTCGCGATACTGAGTCCCAGTCCGGTACTTTCATATTGCCGCATCGTTATATGGTTTACCTGCACAAACTTGTCGAAAATCGTTCCCAGATCCTCCTCCCTAATCCCGATTCCGGAATCCTCCACACAGATTTCCGCAAAGAGGGGAGGCGCTCCGGGCTCAGCCCCCCTCGCAGAAGTTGCGGCGCTGATCGTTATGCCGCCCTCCTGCGAGAATTTAACGGCATTGGACAACAGATTGTTCAGAATCTGCCGTATGGCGTCCTCATCGCCAACCACCCTGCGCACGCTCTCCTCGACATTGCAGGTCAAGCCAAGTCCTTTTTGCTTCAGCAGTGGCTCAAAGTCGGCGGCCGTCGCCTCGATCAACCAGGCCAGATCGATTTCCTTGAAGCTCAAACGCATTCCCCCCGATTCGATCTTGGATAGATCCAGAACATCATTGATGAGTTGGAGCAGGTATCGGGAGTTGGATGCGATTTTTTTGAGACTTTTTGCCTGCTCGTCGTTTACGGGGCCGTCCACCCCATCGAGCAAAAGTTCGGTGTAGCCCATGATAACGTTCATCGGAGTTCGGAGTTCGTGAGACATATTGGCCAGGAAAGTCGATTTCAACTGGTCCATCTTCCTCAGTTCCTCGTTTGCTCTTTGCAGTTCGGCCGTACGCTCTCTCACTCTCAGGTCAAGCTCGTCTCGTGATCTGCGAAGCTCCTCCACCATGCGGACTCGCTCCGTGATGTCCCAGATGAGTCCATTGAGTCGCGCGGGCCGACCGCTCTCATCACGTGCCAGTTTCCCTCGAGCGGCTATATGATGGAGTTTTCCCTCTCTTTTCACCCGGTAGACCGGGTTGTAGGGCATATCCTTTTCCAGCGTCCGGGAAAGCGCCGTTTTGACCGTGTCGAGGTCCTCGGGGTCCAACACGCCGAAGAATTCCTCCTCCCGCCCCGTGAAAGTCTTTGGATCGATTCCCAGGAGAAAACAGGCCTGGTCGTCAAAATAGCGCCTATTCTCTACGATATCCCAATGCCAGGCCCCCATGCCGGCGGAACGCAACGCCAGATCGAGCCGCGCCTGGCTTTCCCGCAGGTTCTTCTCGGACTCCCTGTGGGCGTTGCGCAGCTTGAGGGCGGAAATCCCGTAGGCTAGTTCATCGGCCAGTCTCGCAAGCAGCGCCACCTCGGGCTCCGAGAAGGCGTCGGGTTCCTTCGAGTAGATCGTAAGCGCTCCTAGAACTCGTTGGTCGTTTCTTAACGGAAGCGCGAGCAGGCAAACAAAGCCCCGCTTCACCGCCTCCTCTCGCCATGGCCGCATCCGGGGGTCGGTGAGGAAATTGCAGCAAACATCAGGGGCCCCCGTCCGTATAGCCGTGCCGGTAGGTCCTCGCCCCGGTTCCGTATCGGACCAGGTGATCTTTACGGTTTGCAGGTAACCCTCTTCTAACCCAGCCTGGGCGGCAGGGGTAACGGTCTTATTCTCATCGTCCTGCGCAAAACCGATCCAAGCCATCTGATAGCCACAGTCCTCGACAATGATCCGGCAGACCGACTGCAGAAGCTCGGGCTCCTCGGCCGCGTGGATGATTGCCTGAACGGTATCGCTCAAGGCCTTGAGCGCCCGGTTAAGACCGTGCAGCTCTTCGGCCCGCCTGGTCAATTCGGTTATATCTTCACTGAAAATCAGGATGCCGGCTACATCTCCCTTGACGGTACGCCAAGGCCGCGCCTCCCATTGGACCCACTGTACGGAACCGTCAGCCCGCTTAAAAACATCCCTTTCCGCCCTCAGCACCTCCCCGGCCAACGCCCGTCGATGGGCCTCCCTCCATCGCTCGGGAATTTCCGGGAACACCTCATAATGCGAGAGCCCCAAAAGATCGCGGTCGCCAAGATTGTGATCGCTCAGCCACCTTTGACTGAAAGCCAGGTAGCGCATCTCACGATCGAACATTGCCAGGGATGCGGGTGCATGCCTGATGAATAAATCGAGCAGTTCCTCACGCTCCCGCAGCGCCTCTTCGGCCATCTTGCGCTCGGTTATGTCATTAAAAACGCAGGCGCTCATGACGAGCTGCCCCTGCGAGTCGCGGACCGGCGCGCAACTCATGCTGATCGTGAGGCGCACCCCGTCGGCTCTTTCATATTCGAGCTCTTCGCCTTCTATCCTCTCCCCCGTGGTCAGGGAACGGAAAAACGGCCACTCCTCGGCCCGATATTGCCGGCCGTCGGGATAAAAAAAACGATAGGGTGGAAACCGGGAAACCTGATCAGCCAGAGTTCCCGCAATTTCCCTGCCCGTGACATTGGAGAAGATGAGCGCGCCCGTTCCCACATCCCTCACCGCGACGCCGGAAGGCAGTTGATCCAGCACGGTTCGCAGCGTTATTTCATTTTGTCGAATTGTTTCCTCATCGCGCTTGCGTTCGATGATTTCCCACGTCACATCGGAGAGATAGGTGACGGTTTCGGCATCCTTTTCGGTGTAGTCCACCTCTTTATTGCCCACCCCCACGACGGCTACGATCCCGCCTTCACGCAATACGGGAACCACCAGTTCCCGAACGACCTTCGGGTGGCCCTCGGGCAACCCTCGCCTGTTTTCCAGCGAATCGTAATCGTTGTGTATGATCGGCCTTCTCTCTCGTATGCAGTCCGCCCAGACCCCGGCCTCCTCGATACTGTAATGCCTGCCCCTGTAGCCGGCTTTGCAGAATGTGCCCAACGTTTGCGTGGACCATTGCTGCAGGGAAACACTCTTTTCATCTCGTTCCACAAATTGGTAAAACCCGATCGGGCTCTCCACAATCTCCCCGATTTCATCCAAGGCTTTGCTCAAGAGTTCATCCATGGTGTGCGTGACGGCGTACTCGATGAGGCCTAGACGCGTCTGAATCAGTCTTTTCCTCTCGTTTTCCGTCTTTTCACGCTCGGCGGCAAACTGTAACCGCTGTTCCGCCTCATGAGCCCGTGCCTGCCCGCGGTTTGCCATTTCCACCAGATATGAGATCAGAACGCCGCCCACGACAAAGAGAATGAGATCCAAAAGGTCGTTTCCCTGCGGGACACCGAAAATACCTGCAGGTTCGATCCAGAAAAGATTGGCGAGGGTGGCGGAAACGAGTGTGGCCAAAAGCCCCAGCCTCAATCCCCCATGAAGCGCCGCAATCGTTACGGCCGGGTAGAAGGTCACAAAGTTGCCGCGAAACCCGAGAATTCCGGACAACTGCCAGCGCACCACCGCCGCGAGGAGAAAGACGGTAAGGCTTACTGTGTAGCCAAACCATACCGGACGCTTCGTTGAATCCCGGGCCATGCGGTTCACCTCCCTGGGAGATGAGCGGATTTCAGCTATTCTCTTTTCGTTTTGTGACTCAAATCATCGTCACTGAAGATTTGCTGCCTGAATCGCCATGAAATCAATATAAATCGGTAGATTCCGGGTGGCAATTCGCCTGATTCCGAATTTGAGTCTCGCCGATTTCGATCAACCATGCTTGCGTTGGACGAATATCCCTTGACAGTCCGGCGAGGATGGACTAACAGGTTGCATACAAGGAAACATGGCACGGGGCCGATCACTCTTTAAACATCCAATTACCAAGAATATAGCGGCAATCCACAGGGAAGCAATGTTTCCTGTAATGAATCACCGGCCGCGTATCCCCGAAAAGGAGAGGCAACCCGCGTGGAACTTCAGGATATCAAACACATCGGCGTGGTCGGCGCAGGCCTCATGGGTCATGGCATTGCGCAGGTATTTGCTTCAGCGGGCTATCGGGTGAGCCTCTACGACTCCGACCCTGCAACTCTTGCCTCGGCCAAAGAACGTATCGCCGCCAATTGCAGAGTCTTTGTCCAACTGGGCCTCGCAAAACCCGAAGAGATCGAAGTCCGGCTCGACCGAATCAGCCTTTGTCCTTCCTTGGAAGCTTTGTGCGACGGCCCGCAGTACCTGATCGAAGCGGTCCTCGAAGATATTGGAGTAAAGCGAAAGGTCTACAAGGATCTTGAGCGGTTCGCCTCCCCCGATGCAATTCTTTCCAGCAACACTTCCGCCATCAGTATCACCGAAATCGGGGATGCGCTGCAACAAAAGGAACGCTTCCTGGGCACCCATTTCTGGAACCCGCCCCATATCCTGCCGTGTGTCGAAGTGATAAAGGGGGCCCATACCGGCGAGAAGGTCTTCGAGACGATCTGCTCGCTCCTGGAAAAGACGGGCAAGGTGCCGGTCAGGGTCATGAAGGATGTGCCCGGATTTCTTGGCAACCGCCTCCAGCACGCCATGTGGCGGGAGGCCGTGGCGCTTTGTGAAAATGGCATCGCAAGCGCCGAAGACATCGACAAGGTGGTCAAATATGGCCTGGGCCTGCGGATGCCTTTTCTCGGCCCGCTCGAAACGGCCGACCTGGCGGGTTTGGACCTCACCTTCGAAGTCCACAAATACCTGTTCCCGCATCTTGATGCCTCTACGGAGCCGTCTCCCCTTTTGACAACTCTTGTGGCCAGGGGGGAAAGAGGCGCAAAATCCGGACGCGGGTTCTATCCGTGGCCGCCCGAAAAGCTCCGCCGCATCATCGAAGCAAGGGATGGCGTACTGCTCAAGATCATCCATGAAATCGTCTCCGACGCCCCGACCGGCGCGGCGGATAAATGATTATCTCCAGCGGACAAACGAAGAGGAAGGTCATGATGGAACCCCTGTGGAAGCCCTCCGAAAAAAGAATCCGGGAATCCAATATGTACAGGTTCATGCAGAGCGTAAACCTGGCACATGAAACGTATTTTGCCGACTATGACGACCTCTATCGATGGTCTATAGACAACCTGGAATCATTTTGGTCCGAAGTGTGGCGTTTTGTAGCCATCACCCCTTCGCTCCGCAACGAAAGAGTCATCGACGACCCGACCAAAATGCCCGGGGCACATTGGTTTCCCGAGGCTCGCCTCAATTTTGCCGAAAATCTTCTGCGCTATCGGGATGAGAAGACCGCGCTCATCTTCCGCGGCGAAGACCGCGTGCGCCGCACCCTCAGCTACAGGGAGCTCTATGCCGCAACGGCAAAGGTCGCGGCGGCCCTGCGCGCGGCCGGCGTGGTTGCCGGAGACCGTGTCGTGGGATTTATGCCCAATATGCCCGAATCGATTATCGCAATGCTTGCGGCGACGAGCCTGGGGGCGATATGGTCCTCCTGTTCTCCGGATTTTGGCATCAGGGGGGTGCTCGACCGCTTCGGACAAACGCGGCCCAAGGTCCTTTTCACCGCCGACGGCTATTATTTCAAGGGGAAAAGGCTGGACTGCCTGGAAAAGATTTCCGGAATCATACAAGAACTCCCCTCCATCGAAAAGATCGTGGTCGTTCCCTATACGCAAGAAAATCCGGACCTTGCCTCGTTGCCGATGGCAATCCATTACGACGATTTCGTAAAAAACGATGCCGGGGAAATGGAATTTACCCGGTTTCCCTTCGAGCATCCCGTCTACATCATGTATTCCTCCGGCACGACGGGCCTGCCCAAATGCATGGTCCAGTGCGCCGGCGGGGTGCTGCTCAATCAACTGAAGGAGTTGATCCTGCACACCGACGTTAAACGTGAGGATACGATCTTCTACTACACCACCTGCGGCTGGATGATGTGGAACTGGCTCACCGCCTCTCTTGCCACCGGAGCGACTCTGGTTCTCTATGACGGCAATCCTTTCCATCCGGGTCCGGATGCGTTGTGGCGGATGGCCCGGGAGGAAAAAATCAGCATCTTCGGTACAAGCGCGGGATACATTTCCGCCCTCAAAAGCGCCGGGGTAAAACCGGGCAGTCAGTTCGACCTGAGTTCGTTAAAAGCCTTGCTCTCCACCGGCTCGCCCCTTTCCAAAGAGGATTTCCACTTCATCTACCGCGAGATCAAAAGCGATCTGCAACTGTCCTCCATCTCGGGGGGCTCGGATTTAAACGGCTGCTTCGCCCTCGGAAACCCCATCGGACCGGTGTATGAAGGGGAGTTGCAATGCCGGGGGTTGGGCATGAAGGTATTTGCCTATAACGAAGAGGCAAAACCGGTAGTGGGAGAATGCGGCGAGCTTGTCTGCACAGCCCCCTTCCCCTCCATGCCCGTCTATTTCTGGGACGACGAAAAGGGGGAAAAGTTTCGGGCGGCCTACTTTGAAAAGTTTCCCGGCGTCTGGACCCATGGGGATTTTATCGAACTCACCCCGCGCGGAGGCCTCATCATATACGGCCGTTCCGACGCCACCCTCAACCCGGGAGGAGTAAGGATTGGAACGGCCGAACTCTATCGGGTCATGGCCCGAATCGATGAAATCGATGACTGTGTGGTGGTCGGGCAGCTATGGCAGGGCGATGTGCGGGTGGTTCTCTTTGTCAAGATGAAAGAGGGGTTCGATCTAAACGATGCTCTGCGGGAAAGAATCAAAAACGATCTACGCAAAAACGCCTCCCCGCGGCACGTTCCGGCAAAGATCATCGCCGTCCCGGACATTCCCTACACTCTGAATATGAAAAAGGTCGAGCTTGCCGTGCGCCAGGTCATCCACGGCCGCGAGGTCAAAAACAAGGATGCCCTCAAAAACCCGGAGTCCCTGGATTATTTCGCAGGGCTTGCCGAGCTGACCGATTGATCGACCGCAGCGACATGCGCCTGATTTTTTAGATCCGAACAGAGGGAGTAAGCACATGAGGGAAAAAGTCATCATCACGGCAGCCGTCACCGGCGGCATTCATACCCCTACCATGTCCGAATATTTGCCCATCACACCGGCTCAGATAGCCGAGGATGCCGTAAGGGCCTATGAGGCCGGCGCGGCCGTCTGCCATATCCACGCACGGGACCCGCAGACCGGACGCCCCTCCTCCGATGTGGAGCTCATGAGGGAGATCATCGCAAACATCAAGGGCCGCTGCGACATGGTTGTCTGCATCACCACGGGCGGAGGTCTCGGGATGAGTGTCACAGAAAGACTCCTTCCGGTCGAACTCTATAAGCCGGAGCTGGCCTCGCTCAATGCGGGGTCCATAAACTTCGCTCTTTTCCCCGCCGTTTCCCGATTTTCCAATTGGAAGTACGAATGGGAGTCTCAATATTTAAACGCTACGGAAGATCTCATCTTTCCCAACACCTTCAAATCCATGCGGGAGTATTTCGCAAAATTCAAAGAAACGGATACAAAGCCCGAACTGGAAATCTATGATTCCGGCATGATCAATAACGTAGCCTTTATGATAGAGGCAGGACATGTCAAAAAACCCGTCTATCTCCAGTTCGTAATGGGGGTACTGGGAGGAATCACTCCAAGTTGCGAAAACCTGCTTTTCCTGGTCGACTATGCGAAAAAGCTGATCGGAGAGTTCGAATTTTCCGTCTGTGTGGCCGGAAAAGCCCAGTTTCCTCTCTGTACCCAGTCACTTCTTCTTGGCGGCAACGTCCGTGTGGGGCTGGAAGATAACCTCTATCTCGAAAAGGGACGCCACGCCAAAAGCAGCGCCGAACAAACGGCCAAGATCGCTCGGATCGCCGCAGAACTGGGCATCCTGCCTGCAACGCCGGAGGAGGCCCGCCGGATTCTGGGACTAAAAGGGATCGATAAGGTGAATTTCTAACCAAAACCAAATGGAGCAAAAAATTCAAAGTCTACCCTGAGCATGCAAACAGGACCCCGCCGCGGCGAGGTCCTGTTTGCTTTATACGGGCACGAATTCAAAAGCGGCCCAAATCAGTGCGTGTTGCTCGGAGAAGACCCGCCCATCATCATAGTGCCCTGATGCGAGCACATGGTGCATTTCCCGGTACCCATGGGGCATTTCATTCCGTTCATCTTGGACATTCCCGCACACTTGCAGTTCATCATCATCATCCTGCCGTGAGTCGCGGTGTCCGCCTGCTGCGCATGGCCGCTTGCGATGCCGAGAGTAAAAACCATAGCCAGGGCAAATGCGATCGTCATGAATGTCTTCATTCTTTTCTCCGTTTCTTTTCTGGTTGAAGTTTGTTTTCCAAATATACTCAATACCATTTGTTGAGCAGCTCGCCCGGACTAAAGAGCAGAATATATGCCAACGCCGGAAGTGGGCAAAAAAAGGAGCCGTTTCTCCTATGGCTACGTTTTTACACGCAAATATGTCTGGCATTCCTGGCCCGCTCGAATAGAGAATCGACCTGATTGAAAGTTTCTTTCAATTAGCACTGCAAGCTTTCTTCATCGGAATATCTCGATTATTAATTCTAATGTGATAATAGACAGGTTCCGAATTTATTTAAAAACCTCATGGTCGGCAATTTTCCCGGAAGGAGTTTTGTAAAGTGCTAAAAGAACACGAGTATATTCGGCAGACGTTGGAACGATACACCGATTGCTCGCTGGAGGATTTCTGCGATCACCTGCTCATAACCAATTTCAAGCAATACGCCACGTGCTTTGAGGAGAAAACCGGCGGGGAGTCCCATGAGGGAAATTTTCGGGTCGTTAACGCTCCGGACCTTAACTGCACTTTGGTGGACTTTGGCATCGGCTCCCCCCAGGCCGCCCTGCTCATGAACTGCCTCGCGTATCTGGACAACCTCAAATCGGTCATCATGCTGGGAATGTGCGGGGGAATCGACGACCGGCTGCAAATAGGAGATTTCATCGTGCCCTCGGCCTCGATCCGCGGCGAGGGGACCAGCAGGCACTACCTGCCCCCGGAGTTTCCCTCCATGCCCGCTTCTCTTGTGAACCTCTTTTGCATAGGGGCTCTCAAGAAAATGAATCTATTCCCCAAATGCGGCATCGTCTACACGACCGACCGGCGGCTGTGGGAGTTCGATGAGAAATTTGTGGCATATTTGCGGGAGCAAAGAATCATGGCGATAGACATGGAACTTGCCACCCTGTTTGCCGTAGCATACCGATACGAAATACCGATCGGTTCCATCATGCTCATCTCGGATATGCCCCTGCAGAAAACGGGTATCAAAGGGAAAAAACTGCATACCGAAATCTATGAAAAATACATGCCCCTTCATTTGGACGTCGCCCTGGACGCCGTCAAGACGATGGATGCAAAGTGGACTGATGTGGAAAGAAAACTGGAAAGTGAATGGTAAGATGTTAAAAGCGCGGGGGCTTTCGCCCCCGCACCCCCACGCCGCTACGCGGCTCATCTTATTCGTAATATCCCGGCGCCTGTTTGAACGCCTTCCACCCCTCGGGGTCGTGGCCGGTCACAATTTGCGCCCCGTACAACTCCCGTAGGTTCTTCATCCTCTGCACCGAACGCACCGTTTCGCCGGCATTCCACATCAGGCCGGGCAGCACGTTATTGTCGATGTTTTCCTGGGTGTAGCAGGAATCGGCGGCAAAAAACATCGGTCCGCTCTTGGGCAGGTTCACCAGTATCGACTGGTGACCGGGCGTGTGGCCGGGCGTAAAGTAGATCGTGATCGTGCCGTCGTTAAAAAGATCGAGCCGGTCGTCGCGCCACCCCTCCAGGATGATCCAGGGGACATCCTTGTCGAAGTCTTTGCGGATATAGGCGGCTTTCATGTAGTAATCGGGAGCAAAGGCGAAATTGAGTTCCTCGCGCTGCACCAGGTACTTGGCATTGGGAAAATGGCCCACGCACCCCGCGTGATCCAGGTGCAGATGGGAGAGAATCACCCACTTGATGTCTTCGGGCGCCGCCCCCCGCCTTCCGGATGGCGTTCACGCACCATTGCTCCTCGGTCATCACCGGGTCGTAGGCCGCCAGCACCCCGCCCCAGTGCTCTTCCTTGGTGTGGATCGTTTCAAAGGCGTTCCCGGTATCGAAAAGCACTTTCCCCTTGGGATGATCGATCAGAAGAAAGGGCACCGGGACATCGAACGGCTGTCCCACGCCCAGACCCAGTGTGAAGTAGTGCTTCTGGCTCTTGAGAATGCCGGCCTCAAAAAAGTAGAGCTTCATCCTGTTCTCCTCTTCTCGCTTGGGGGGTTACCAGTTTACGATCGACCGCCGGAAAATCCCGGCAAGGTCCTCCGGGGTGGGCTTTCTGGGCGAGATGGTAAGCAGCCGCTGCTGCTTCCACGCCCCTTCCACCAGGCCGGGGATATCCTTTTCCTCGTAGCCGAGCGCCCCGATCCCGTTGGGAAAGCCGATGTCTCTCATCAGGTCGATCAGTTCCTGCGCCAAACACTCTCCCGCCTCATGAAGCGGAATGCCCTCGATATCGCAGCCCAAAGCCTCCGCCGCCTGGAGATGCCTTTCGCGCTGGGCGGGCGCGGTGAACCGGAAACACTCGGCAGCGGTCACCGTGACCGAGATGCCGTGGGGAACCATCGGCTCCTTGGAGTGATAGTCGGGCGGGAAGTAGTTTTTCACCATGCCCGCGATGGGATATCCCAGGGCATGGGGCACGTGCACCCCGGCGTTTCCAAACCCTATGCCCGCGAAGGTCGATGCCGCCATCATGTGATAGCGCGCCTCCATGTCGCAGGGGGAGAGCACGGCGCGGCGCAGGTACTTGCCGCCCAACTCGATTGCTTTGCGGCTCCAAAGATCGGCGATGATGTTGGCCCCTATGTACGGAGGCCTTTGAGCCGGCGAGGCGGGTTTTATTCGCGTGTGAAACGACACCGCCGTAAATGATTCTATGGCGTGCGTCAAAACGTCCATGCCGCTCGCAGCTGTCACCATCGGCGGAAGGGAAAGCGTATTGAGCGGATCGATCAGGGCAAGGGTCGGGCGGACGTAAAAATGAGAAATGCCCGTCTTCACGTGCTGATCGAGCAAATCCAAAACGATCACCGTCGTCGCCTCGCTGCCGGTGCCCGCGGTCGTAGGGATCGCGATCAGGGGCTTTAACGGTCCCGGAACCGGCTTTCCCTTTCCAATCGGGGGGTTGATGTAGTCGAGAAGGTCCGCCGGATAGGTCCCGAAAAGATTCATCGCCTTGGCCGTATCGATGACCGATCCCCCCCCGACCGCCACAAACCCGTCGTAAGCCTTTCCTTTCAAAAAGTCGATCGCCTTGCGGAAGCTCAGATCGGTCGGCTCGATCCCGACCTCGTAATAGCGCTCCACTTCCAGTCCCGAGTCGGCGAGTATCCCCTCGACCTTTGCAATCAGCCCCGTCTCCACGATGTTGGGGTCCGTCACCACAACGACGCGTTTTAGTCCCAGACGAGTCAGTTCATAGCCCAACTCCTCCGTAGCGCCGAACCCGAACTTGGTGGGCGTCGTCGTCATGGGAATAATGGTTTCCGTTGGCATACTGAAGCTCAGTTTCGCATCCACGATATCGCCTCCTTTTTGTAGGATTGCAGTTTTTCATGGCAATCCGGGCAGCGGAGTTCTTCCCGCTTCCCGCTTCTTGCTCCTTGCTTCCTGACAGGCAACTTCCGCGCCACCTTGCGCAGCGGGTTGCACAATCGTAAGATGCAAATTTTTTCCGCTACTTGAACGATTTTCCCAGCGAAGGAGATACGCCCGTGGGGAGACCGGAAAGGCCTGGTCGATGCAATTTTGCAGAAGGGAGCTGCAGTTCTACAGCTTCAGTTGATATCCTTGAGCTTTCGGGTGAGAGTCGTGGGATCGATTTGCAGCATTTTTGCAGCCTCGGCTACCTTTCCCTGCCTCTGCAGGGCTTCTTCGATGAGCTTACGTTCATAGCGCCTCACCGCTTCTTTTAGCGATATGCACTCTTCGAGCTGCGGCAGAAGCCGGCCCTCGCCCGCACGCCCGCCAAGCGTCTCGGGGGGAAGATCGCACAGCCCGATTTGCTCCGTGCTCGAAAACACCAGGAGCCTTTCGACGAGGTTTCGCAATTCCCGCACGTTCCCCGGCCATTCGTAGGCCAGCAGGATATCCTGCACGGCGGGGGAAAGATATTTTTTGAGACCGTATTCCCTGGAGAACCGGGCCATGAAATGGCGCACGAGCGGCAAGATATCGCGCGGACGCTCCCGCAGAGGCGGAAGGTGCACAGTGAGAACGCTTATGCGGTAGTAGAGGTCGCTTCGAAACGTCCCCTCCCGGATCGAGTTTCCCAGGTCCCGGTTTGTCGCACAGAGAATGCGGGTCTTTACCTGTATGGTCTTGCTGCTTCCAAGCGGCCGGATGCATCCCTCGTCAAGGGCGGACAAAAGCTTTGCCTGCAGGCTCAAAGGCATCTCGCTGATCTCGTTTAGAAAGAGTATGCCTCCGCTCGCTTCGACGAAAAGGCCCGATTTCCCCCCTTTTCGCGCACCCGAAAAAGCCCCCTCGGCATACCCGAAAAGCTCGCTTTCCAGCAGTTCTCCGGGAATGGCCGAGCAGTTGACCGAAACGAAAGGCTTGTCGCGCCCGCCGCACGAGAGCAGGTGAATATATTTGGCAATCAGGTCCTTGCCCACTCCGGTCTCACCGGTAAGAAGCACCGGGGATTCGTATCTGGCGGCACTTGCCACTCTCTGGAGGGTCGAAAGACTCAGGGGGTCCGTGGCGATCACCGGGAGAGCCTCAAAACTCGGCAGGCAGGGAACCGGTGCATCGCCCACCCTTTCGCTTACGCCGGGAGAGGCGGCCCGCATCCGGGACTGCAGCTTTTCTTCGTGGTCCACCAATTTACGAGCAATCGCCGCAAGCGGGATGAGGTCCTGCACAAACGTCAGGATGCAGGCGAGCCCCCCCGATTCGGAGTAGACCGGGGTCCCGGTGACCAGCACCTCTTTTCCCGAAATGATTTTCTGAAAAAACGCCACCCTCCCGGTCTCGCCACGTTTCAGCCTCTCGAGCACCGAGAGTGTTACGCTTTTGGAAAAGTAGCCCTTTTCTTCGAGTTCGCGCATATTCTTCCCCACCAGATCGTTTTGGCCGAGGAAGGCGATTTTCTCGTAGGCCGGATTCACCCGCAGCGTATAGGCTTCAGGGTTTGCAACATATAGGCCGGTGTAGAACTGCAAAAATTCGGGGCGATTTTCCGAGGATATGCTGTTTAGATCCATCTCCCGCCCGCCCCCGCTCTTTTTCCTGAAAGCGACGAGGAGGTGGCCGATCGGTCTATCCGAAGAACCCGCCCACAAATTGATGAGTTTTCTCGAAGAGCCCCCATGCCGGGTACCCAAAAAATCGGAGAGATTTAGCCGCACCGTGGGGCTGCCGTTTTGATCGATGGCCTGATCGAGCAGAAAGGCCCGGTTGCAGTGGATGATGTCCCCGCTCCGGGTCACCGCCGCAAAGGGAATCTCCTCGGTATCCAGAACCGCGGACAGATCGTCCCGGCCGATCCGGAGGTCAATCTTGCAACGAGTCAAATCCAAAAGCTGGTGCATGGTTGGCTCCTCGATTCGGAAAGGTGAGACAAAATCGAGTGCGCCGCCGGCTCGGCGTGGAAAAAATGAATAGAAAGACGCGAAATGAGCGCCCGGATAAAACCAACACTCACTAGAGTACCGCGCGAAAAGCCTGTCGACAAGTAGATTTTTACGGCGAGCCGGCGGCGTGCCGGCGGGCCGGGTAGCTGCAGAAGGGAAGGCACGCTTCTGCCTTAGTGCGTTCCCGCTTTTCTATAGAACCGGTGGCCGTCGAAGCTCAACAGTACGCCCCTCGGGGTGATTTTCTCAACTTTGGCCCCTTCGCTCATCCTTTCCCCTTCGTGGAGCTTCTCTCCGTTAATGTTCGCCCACCTGTCTTCAGGTGCTTTGGAGTAAACGAGCATCGTTATCTTTACCGGCAAGGGGATATGCGAGTCGCCCCGAGGATTTGCGCTTTGTCGGAGATGACCGTTCTTTCCTGAAAAGACATCTAAAACCGGTTTCCCGAGGGACGAGGTTCCGGACTTGCGATCGCCCTTCCCTGACGCATCCGGCCTGCTATACCTGTTCAAATATGCCGCCGGCAGATGTCCCATCAACCTTGTGAGCGCGCTCGAGCGGGCTTGCGAACGGCTGATGATATGGCTGTCGGTCACTTCGCCGGGATAGGGAAAGCCGCTCAATGAGCCGGCCCCCTGCCCGGCCGCGCGCGTCGAGACAGGGAACAGGAAGACGACCGGCAGCAACGCCGCCAATACCAGAGGCCGACAAAATCGGCTTCCCCGGGAGTTGCCGGCCGAACCTGATTTTATAAAAGGGATTTCGAACATATCCATTGCCTCTTCACTGCCAGATTGGCGGCGTGCCTGAACATCGGGCCTGCGCCCCTCTATTTTATGCTCACAAGCTGAATATCGAAAATCAGGGTGGAATCAGGTCCTATGCGGCGACCCCACCGCCTGTCTCCGTAAGCGAGCCCGGAAGGTATGAAGACTTTCCACTCGGAGCCTACCGGCATGAGTTTCAAGGCCTGTTTCAGACCCGGGATGGTCTTACTCAACTTGAAAACAGCCGGTTGACCGCGCCTGTAGGTGTTGTTGAACTCGGTTCCGTCCACCAGGGTCCCGCGAAGGTTTGCCACTACCGTATCGCTCTCTGTGGGCTTATTGCCCCGACCATTCTTTATAACCTTGTACTGCAGACCGTCGGGCAGGGTCACAACTCCCGGCCTGGATTTATTGGCGGCAAGAAAAGCCTCGCCCTGTTTTTTGCCTGCCTCTCCGGTCTGCCTCATCGGGCGAGCCAGTCTTTTCTTTGTCTCCGTTTGGAACTCGCTTAGCAAAGCGCTGAGTTGAGAGTCGCTCACGAGCAGCTTTCTATTTGAAAGCTGGTCGAAAAGCCCCTTTGCCAACGCCTGTGGATCGACGATTACGCCCTGGCGCCTCAGATTTTTCGCCAGATCTACTCCTACAGCGTAGCTTTCCATCTGTTTCCTGGTATTGAGGGCGCTTAGATCGGCCGCTCTTGCCTGAGTAACCAGAATCAGCACGCCCAAAGCCGCTATGAGTCGCAATTTCATCTCTTTTTACCTTTCCTGGAGGCGGAAGGAGGCAGGCGCCCCCTTCCGCTGCTCATTTTTCGTAAAACCTCAGCGGTTGTTCGGACCCGCTAAAACGAAGCTACGTTCGAGTAACCCGAGGCGGCCGTCGTGGACGGATATCCCGCCACTCCGCTTCCGACCGTATCCGTAGCGTATATCCGGTAGTAGTAGGTCTGACCGGAACTGATCGGCCTGTCCAGATACCTGGTCACGTTTCCAAGGGCGACGGTCTTAAGGTTCTGGGTGAATCCGCTGTCGGTCGCCCTCTGGAGGACTACACCCGTGAAGCTGTTGGGATAAGGATTGTTATTTTTCCAAGTGAGCACTCCCATCGATCCCATCCTGACGCCCGCGAGATTGGTTGGCGCCGCCGGCGGGACCGCTATGCTCATGGGACGCATCATATCGTTGTCTTCATGACCGAGCAGGTGACAGTGCCACACGTATTCCTGCCCGAAATTGGCCAGCTGATTGGTAACAGTGACCGGGTTATTGTTGGGGTCAACGCCGAAGAAACCTTCTGTCGATCCGATCGGCATCGAAGGGTTAAGAGGTCGAATGCTGTCCGGCAGCGCGAAGGGGACAGAGGGGACCTTTGGCTGTAAAGCTACGATGACGTCCTCAAGCGGGTTCATCTTGATGGATTCTTTCCAGCCTATCTCCTCCGGCGACGGTGGTTTTATCATGCCGTCCCACCCGACGCGGTTAACCAGCTGCACATTGAACAGGTGGAAGTGGATGAGGTGCGTGTCGACTCCGTTGTGGGTAATCTTCCAAAGCTGGATGCCCCCATTCGAGATGAGCTCGGTCTCCGGATCGCTATAGCCGTAGGGGATCGTGGTCTGCACCGAGCTTGAGGTGTAAGGCACCTCCACTCCCAGAGTCGCGTTCATCCGTCCCAGTGGATCGAACAACTCCTGGATGGTCTTGGGCGCAAGAGGCGTCGCATTCTGAAGAACGGCGACTGCTATGGCAACCGTCCTGGGCCTGCCGCCTATGAACTGGACGCTGGGGGTGGATGTATATCCGGAACCTGCACTATTTATGGTAACACCAGTCACCACGCCGCCGGAAACGGTAGCCGTTGCTTGGGCCCCGGATCCGCCACCACCGACAAATTGAACAGTCGGCACGGACTTGTATCCTGCTCCGCCGGTCGTGACCAGGATGCTCCCAATCCCTTCAGCGGCCCCGTTGGTGACCAGAGAGGTATCCGAAATCCGTGCGTAGACATTGGGCCCGCCAGAGGTCTGCGGATACGCGCTTTGCGTTACGATGGGCGCGGCCTGGGTAGTAAAGGCGCTGCTCAGCGCCGCATCAAGGCCGGCCACGCTCAACGGCGCTGCAGGCGTGGTATTTGCCACACGGATTTGCATTATGGTGCGCGTGTTCGGACCGAATCCTGCCTGAGTCGGCGGCGCCCCGCCTTGAAACGTGTTGTCGGGATCCGCCGTAAAATAGTCGTTTCGAGGGTCTCCCGCCGGAAGAGGAGCGGGGGCGTCGTTATAGAGGATGAGCGTTTTTCCGGCGAACTGAGAAAAATCGACCATAACTTCGGCCCGCTCCGCCGGCGCGAGATACAGTGTGTGTTCGAGCACGTTGAGAACCGTTACGCTGCGCTTGTTCTGCTCATAGCCTACAGGCGTGTTCTTGAGTTCGACCGCATGAGGTGACACACCCCCTTCGGTTCCTATATGGATGAAGGAGGGTCCCATCGTCCTTGGGTCCGGCACCCCGCCGGGCCTGTTGTCCAGGATGTCGGGGGTAAGCCCGGTTGTGTCGTTGGCCGTCCACCAGGTCGGAAAGGCGACGGGAGCGGAAGGAGAAGCCGGCACCATGCCAACCTCCGTGAGGTTTGTGTAGATCGTCGCAGAAGCGGTCGCCTGCGTCCCCGTTGTTGCCGTGGGCGGGGCGATCGTAACGGTCGGGGCACTGGTATACCCGCTGCCGACGCTGACGATAGTGATCCCGGTGACCTGACCGTAGGTTGCGCTCGCAGGCTCCAGGTCAACAGTAGCCGTAGCGGACGCGCCAAGACCTGTAGTATCTCCGGAGGCGGGAGAGATGGTCACAAGCGGCGGCGCCGTATAGCCGCTTCCCCCACTCGTAAGGGTGATGCTGTTGACGATGCTGGTCGCCACATACAGTTGCAGGTTGACGTATCTTTCATTGCAGACGTTTAGAATGCGAAACCTGTACGTCGTGGGATCTACATTCATGTAGGGGTAAGCCTGCCCATTGACAAGGGGCGTGTCCAGGAAGGACTCCGGCACTTGCGAAACCAGCGGCAAATTGTCTATTACCGGGAAAACAGGCCAGAACCATGGGCCGTAGTCCCACCTGCCCATGGGGTTCGCCCCGCTTGGGTCGTTGGGGTTCTGGTTGGGCATGTAGACGTGCGGAAACCAGAGACTGCCGGTAGTCTGGCCCCATTCGGCTTTCCCGGCATCGGGTCCGCCGGGAAACGCGGGGGAGGCTGTGGCCCATGTGGGATCCAGCACCGTCGTACTGTATTTTGAATTGTAGCCGCCTGTTATGAGAGTATCATTGTAGCCGTATTGGGTCGGCGGCGCTATGTCCCCCATATTGACGAATCCCTTATCCTGAATGACGAGAGGGATGTCGCCTCCGGGAGCGAAGCTGTTCAACGCCAGTTCGGTCGAGTCGTGGAGCAGGTAGCCGGCAGCCTGCCCCGCATACACACCCACTCTTGTCGCGCCGGGAACGTGATCGTGGTAGAACATCAACCGGCCGCTCTGGCCGTTGGTATAGTAGAGTGTAACCGCTCCGCTGGGAGGCAGCGGCATATCCGGAACGGTCTGGTAGGACACCCCACGGGCATAGGCGGGATCGTTGGTTTCTCCCGCCGGGGTAAACCATTGCCAGGGCGTTCCATCGCTGATCCACGGAGTGTCTCCCCCGTGAAGGTGAACGACGGCGCGGTTGGTTGAAAACATCGCCCCGTTTGGATTCAGCTTGGTTGGCGGCCCCATTCCGGCGCCCATAACGGTAGTATCTACCGGAAGGAAGAGATCGCCGCCGTTGGCCGTTGTCGGCAGCAGGTTGTAGAATTTTACCCGGGTGGGCGTTCCACGGTTTGCCACGATCTCAGGACCAAAGTAGCGGGGATAGTCGTATCCGTAGACCTGGGACCCGTTAAAAGTGACCGGCGTGCCGTCGGGATTTTTGAGGGCGATGTGCAAGCTCCCGGCGGGCGTCGTCGAGGTACCCGGAGGCTCGATTTGGACGTAGCCGCGCAGTTCGGTCCCGGGCTGGGTTCCCGTGCATGTGGTGACGCCCTGGGCATCCGTGGTACATGGGCCCGGGAGGTCCGAATTCATCTGCTGTGTGAAATCTACGATAGCCAACTCACAGTAGTCGGAGCCGGGATAGCTTGTGGTATCAGGGACTGCGATGGGAAGATAATTGCCGAGATTACTCGCAGTATGGTTTGCAGGCGTTCCCAGAAGAGGTAGAGAATCGACGAATTTCCTCATTATGGGGCTAAGACCATAATTGGCCACGGTATAATCGATACCGGGCACCAAATCCGGTGGGGGTGCATAAGCGGTTTGCGCCATGCCCTGGTCGATAAGACAGAAAAGAGCAGCAGCCGCAAACGTCGCGCCGATAGCCGCCAATCTCAAAGATCTCGATATTTTCATAATTACTTTCCTCCTGATTCGGAAAATCGATCCGGTAAGAACCGCCCGGCGCGCCCGCCGGGAACTGGCCCGACGCATGCTCCCTCGGCGCCCGGCTAACGGGCGCAAAAGAAGCGTACGACATTCCAGGGAATTCAGGTATGCCTGTAGAAGTTGAAGGCAGAATCCGCTTTAGCGGTTCACACCCTCACAATGCGTTGCTATTACCGGAATAGATCATGCACAAAATTCTGAATAGTTCTCCTGCCTTTTGCGCAAGAAGGCTCCCAGGGTCAACAAAAACAACAGGCCGCAGCCCATCAGATAGAAGCTTGACGGTTCCGGGACGGAGCTAACGTCAACAGTGCCGCTGCCGTAGACGACTGACGGAGTTTGGGAAACTGCCTGACTGTTTACATCGATCTGGTAGGCATAAGTACCCGGCACCAGATTGGGCGGAGAGTTCAAATCAGTAACCGCCTGGCCATACATGTTCACGATATCGCCGCTGCCGAAAGTTAAATCAAATCCGCCCACAGGGTCCGGATAGAACTGAATGGATGTGAATCCGCTGACCGGCTCTCCCGCCAGTGTGTATGTAAAATTGGTCACCGCGGCGGTGTAGTCAATGTTAATGGGATTCGTTACGTCAAAGGAAAAGGACCAACTCTCATTGGCAGCGCTAAAGGCGGTTGTCGGGGCATTCGAAAGCCACATACCCGAACCGGACACCTCGAGGACATCCGCTCTGGCAATCGGGCTCCATAAGAAGGCAGCCATTAGCATCAGCATCACCGGCACTGTAAGAAAACGAACAATCACTCTCATAGCACACTCCTTTTTAATGTAATTACAATCTGTTAACAGCAAATTGCGCACTTTTGCCCAAGGAATAGACTAAAGCTTTGGACGATGGGTTTTGAACCTCAGTCCTGAAGCCTTCGCCGGCAGTTCCGCCGATTGCTCGACAGGCCTCAGCGCTCAGAATCGTTGGAGCTGATCCTCTGCGGACAAACGAGTCCGCTGGATACTGGAGATTACAACTAAAGGATTGTTGGCGGGCCGCGTACGGCTGAACTGAGGATGAAACCGAATGGGTTGGAATACATTGGGGTCAGGCACTCATAGCAAGCCAGACCAGTATGCGGGATACTACAGGAAACGCCAATCGCCTCGAATCGGCGATGTTTGGATAGTCTGCGTGACAGGCTGACCTTCGGGCTTATCCGGTTGGTGGAAAGATTTCTCCCCGAAGCATGCAACTTTTCGTAATGGACTCTATTGGAAACGGGAAACAGGATGAGCACGGCACAAATCCATGCCGCCACACTCCAGTGCAGCGAAACGGAAAATGTGTGAAAGCGCATCCTCATCGGTCATCCAATTCTGTCGTGTCGTCGCGGTTACGGTTGCTCCGGTAAAATCTCCGTGTAGAGTCAGTCTAAGATTGTCTCGATGGAATTCATATTGGACCTTGGTCCACTATTGGCACGATCTGCGATTTTTTTTAGGGGAAAGGCTGTCCCGTTCCCTTTTCTTTTGGCAAGAATAACTGTTCCTGTTCTATAATCTTTGTAGCAAAGAGCCCGAAAAGCCACAGCCGCCCGAAACTCATCACCAAGGATCCAAAGAGGCATGGACAACAGTTTGAAGATCTTGCTCATCGAAGATGATAAAGAGGATTACCTGATCATCAGGCAGCTCATCTCGGAAGTCCGATCGGCAAAATTTTACCTGGACTGGGTCGCCACTTTTGATGAAGGTCTTGACGCAATACGCAGAAACGCTCACGACGTCTACCTGCTCGACTACCGGTTAGGGGACAAGGACGGCCTGGAACTGGCGAGGGAAACGTTTGCAAACGCACATAAACCGGTTCTGATAATGCTTACCGGCCATGATGATCAAAGTCTGGATATCCAGGCCATACAGACGGGCGCAGCTGACTTTCTGGTTAAAAGCATGCTCCGCGAGGATATCCTGGAGCGATCGATCCGCCATGCCATCGAACGTAAAACTGCGGAAAGAGCCCTTGAGGCCGAAATCGATAAGCGCAAAAAAATCGAGGAAGCTCTCCGGCTCGACGAGATGCGTCTTGAAGCCCTTTGGGAACTCAGCAAGATGAGCCAGGCCTCGGATGAGACAA
>JBMFWU010000031.1:0-38679 GCA_049964955.1 Syntrophobacteraceae bacterium | reverse complement strand
CTCCCCCGAAATGCTCCTCCCTTACTGGGAACGCCCGGAGAGACGATTCGAGGCAATGACATTGCAGTTTTATCAGACGGGAAGCCACACCCCTCTGTCGTACGCTACCATTTGGCCCCGTCCAATCTTACCGGTCGAAGCGGGATCCGAGACGAGGTCTCCCGATACGAAGCTATCGCTCTTACCCTGGTCGATGTTGACGACCAATCCTTTGGAGAGCCCCTTCAGGATTACCCGCCCTGCGACAGTCGACTGCACTTCAACAAGTTGATGCCGGTCATATACACGAACTATGATCTGAGATTTGTCTACCAGGCCCCTGACCTTAAGAGATGGACCGGCCGAAAAGGCTGGGATGATTCCTCCCCCGTTCTCAGCGAATGGAAAGCGGATGAATACAAGCTCCGAACGGAAGTCGGCAGCTATGAGCAAGACGAGGATGAGCCGAGCTGCTGCTAAGGAGTCGCCGGTGACTGCGGGGTCGTACCCAATGCCGCTAAGAGATATTCCTGCCCTTTCGCATTCTTGTGAATTTCGGGTTTTTGTGGTGGAGATGCCTCTTTGTACTTACGGTTCCCGTCCGGGCGAGTTTTTATCCAGCCCCCGGCTTGGAAACCATCCAGCCCTAATTTTGATCGGGGCCTGGCGCACCTTCATCTTCAACTCGCTCCCAAATTCCTCCCACACATCGTAAACACATTTTTAAACGCATGTCAGGCTCAATAAAGCAAGTCACGCTGCCCTCGTCAAAAATCTCATCCAATTCGCAACTCATATCCACGTCTGCTCTCTCCTTCGGAGATTCAGCTTCGTAGCCCATAGCACCCAGAGGGATATTTCCCTGTTGAAATTCAGAGATTGCCTGTTCGAATTCCCGAGTCTTTATCATGGCCTTACTCCTGGTTGGGGATCTCTCAAAGCAGGTATTCACAGTAATGGCATTTTCGTTCCACTGGATGAGAATAATCATTCTCCCTTGCGATTACAACTCATTGAAATCATAATGACAACTGAGACTTCCACCGCCTCGACGGCCCAAAATTCCCCCACCCGGGTTTAAGGTTCCCGCCTCCCAAGGGTAAGTGCTCTTGACTTGTCACGCCTGGTCCGGCCACGAGGTAAGCCGGGGGCCATTGTCCACGGCTTCCGGCAAAATTTTACCGATGACGGAAATTACCTCGATATCCTGCTCTTCCGACAAAAAAATCTTACATTTGTTGCGATGAGCTATATGATATAAGGATATATTTGACTCAGTGGGGTTCTCACTGTCTCGGAGAGGCAATCTTGTCCATAGGCACAGCCTCCGACACGTAAACCGGCACCGCGGAAGGAGAGCAATCCGGCAGGCACTCCTTGCCCGACCACTGAGAGGGGGGACTCATGAGCAATCAAGGTTCACTTCTGATGTCGCAAAAAAGCCTGATCCAGGGCCTTCAAGGCATTGCTCGATCCGAATATTATGCCAAAGGCCAGGAAATCGTAGCGTCCGGATCGGAATCCAACTGCCTTTATTACGTCGAGAAGGGGACGGTGGAGGTGTCGACTTCGGTGGGGGATACCCGAATTTCTGTTGCTCTCATCGGAGCGGAGAGCTTTTTTGGCGAGATCGGCTTTCTCGACGGCCGATCCAAGGTCCGTGATATTCGCGCCACTGAAGAGACGCTTATCAGGATATTCGATTACCAACGCGTACTGGAATTAAAAAAGGATAACCCGCAGCTTTACGGGGACTTGGTCACGCACCTGGCCACCTCCATTTGCGAGAGGTTTCGTAGAATTCTGGAAGAGCGCGAACCCCTCACCGCCTATGCGGCATCCCTGTCAACGGGGCGCAGGACTTTGCAGGAATCCAAACCGATCCCCGAATGGTTTCTCGGCACGCCTGAATGGTCCTTCTTAAACCGAACCATAGAGGGGCTGAAGGCTTCCTTTTTCGACCTGTCCTATCAACTGCAAAAAGAAACCAGCCCGCCGTCCGAGGTCCTCGATGAGAAATGCAGCGATATCTTGAATGAACTCAACGACCGATTGCAATATTTGGAGAGTTGCAGTGGGGGCAATGTGGAGGAGTTTGTCTGGGGCTACGTTTTTAAAGAAATGTTTCCTTATTATATGCGCAGCCGATTTGCCGAAAGGGCCTACTACAAGCCAAGAGGCTACGCCGGCGATTATGGGTTGATGGAGATGATTTACAACCAGGAGCCGGATGGCGACGGAAAAGTCGGCAAACTGATCGACCGCTGGTTCTTAAATACCAGCGCCGCAAAAGCCGTTCGGGGACGGCGCGAGCTTCTCTCCAACCTGCTGGAAAGGTATGCGGGTGAAAAGCGACTGAACGGCGCGCCTTTTCGAATTATGAATCTGGCCTGTGGCTCCAACAGGGACCTGTTCGATTTTCTCTCCAGATTCAAAAAGACCGAATTCATTGAGGCCGTCTGTATCGATGCGGACTTGCAGGCCCTGGAATACACCAACACACGGGTCAACACCTTTCCTCACCGGGCTTCCATCCGGCTGATGAACGACAACCTGATTCGATGGGCTTTGGGTAGCGTCAAACAACAATACGGTCAATTCGACATGATCTACTCGGCCGGCCTGACCGATTATCTGGACCGAAGGCTTTTCATCGCCCTGATTTCCCGCTGCTACGAACATCTCAAACCCGGCGGCAGGCTCGTCATTGGAAATTTCGCCGGATCGAATCCGAACCGGGCCTTCATGGACCATCTCCTCGACTGGAAGCTGATCTATCGAAACGAATCCGAACTGCGGGACCTGTTTTCCGAGAGCCCGTTCGGTCGCGACATCGAACTAAGGGCTGAGCAGGAGCAAATTAACCTGTTCGCTGTGGCAACCAGGCAAGATCGAAGGCCTCCGGAGTGAAATTTGCGTGTTGCCCGGCAAGCAGGACATGAAACTGGTTCAGGAGTTTATAGAAGATTTGGGACCACTGGTTCGAGCCAGGGTGAACGTCTTATTGTACTTCGGCATCCTCCTGGTGCCTTTGTTCGGCGTCGTCGACTATATCATGTATCCCCGACTTTTCCGGGCATTCATGACCTACAGAGTGCTGACCTCGGCTTTCTGTGGAATTCTCTTTGTAGTGAACCGAAAATGGAATCTCGGCTATAAGAGCTTTTATCTGGCACTGATCGAGTTTTATGTAATCGGGTGCGTCCTAACGCGAATGATCACAGTGGCAGGCGGCTATACGAGTCCCTATTATGCGGGATTGAGCCTGGAGTTTCTCCTTTTTTGCAGCGTTCTCACAATCGACGTCAAGCACCTTGCATTTCACTCCGCAGTGCTCTATTTGATCTACATCGGCTCTGTATTTTTTTCGGAAACAGTGCCCTCCGGGCAGGCGATCCGCCTTTTTTTGACCAACAACATGTTTGTTATTTCAACTATTGCCGGCATGCTGATTGCCTCCAAGGTGGACTACAGGCTTCGCTGGGAAGAATTTGTGCTTCAAAAAGAACTGAAGGAACGCAGCGAAGAACTGGAAGCAGCGCAGGAGGAGTTGATCCGCAAGGAACGACTGGCCGTATTGGGACAATTGATCGCTACGGTGAGCCATGAATTGAGGAATCCTTTGGGTACGATCCGCTCCTCAGTTTTTTCCCTTGGAGAAAAGCTTCGAGATCGAGGCCTTGGAGTGGAGCGCATTCTCGATCGGGCAGATCGCAACGTCTTAAGGTGCGACAGAATCATCGAAGAGTTGCTGGACTACACGAGAACGCGCAATCCCATCCTGGAAACAACCGCATTGGATCAATGGTTGGAGGAATTTCTCAGAGAAACGGCTATCCCCGAGGGAATCATCCTCCGCAAGGACCTGCGTTCAGGGACAAAGGCAAGGCTGGATCGAGAATGGCTGCGTCGCTGTCTGCAAAACGTCATAGATAACGCCTGCCAGGCGATGCTCGAAAAGATGAGGGGCCGGCCCCTTACCACCCCGGTTGAACACACCCTGACGGTTTCATCTCGACTCGCTAACGATAGGATCGAAATCCGAATTGTGGATACGGGCACAGGCATTTCCGAGGAAGAATTATCTAAAATCTTCACGCCTCTATACAGTACTCGCGGCTTTGGTGTCGGCCTGGGATTGCCCATAGTGAACCAGCTCATGCAAAGCCATCGTGGAGGCGTTCAAATCTCAAGTGAGCCGGGATGCGGGACCACCGTTACTTTATGGCTGCCGGCCGATTCGCCCCGGGCGAGTCTATCGGGGCGGATCACTGAACCGGATTAGGAGCGACACCATGGCATCGCCTCCGCACGGCGCACAGCACAATGGAACCGAGCAATTGCGGGTGCTCGTCGTAGACGACGACGTTGATTTTGCCGAAAGCTTGCAGGAAGTTTTGGAGCCGCGTGGGTACCGAGTCGCTTTGGCGCACACCGCGGCTGCGGCGCTGAAAATCGTTCGGGATTTCGACGCCCAGGTAGCGTTGGTGGATATTCGTCTGGACCGTGACAGCGGGGTCAGGCTCATTCCTGAGATGAGGGACACGCGACCGGGAATCCTCTGCCTGATGGTCACTGCCTATGCTGCAACAGAAAATGCAATAGAGGCCCTTAAATACGGTGCATACGATTATCTGCGCAAACCTCTCGACCCTCAGGTCCTCTTTGCAACTCTGGATAGATGCTTTGAAAGACTTCGGCTGGAGCGCGAAAAGAACCAGGCCGAAGAGAACCTGCGCATTCGCAACCAGGAGCTTGAAGATCTCAACGCCCGGCTAAAGAACCTTCTGGCCTCCTCCAAAGCACTTGCCGTCTGCTCCCAACCCGCCGAGCTCAGTCAGTCGCTGCTCCAGGAATTTGCGCGCAGTGTAAACGCCGAAGGCGGCAGCTTTTTTGTGCTGGAGGACGACAACCTCGTGCTCATGCACTCACTGGATCCATCTCATATACCCTCAAAGCTCTCTTTGCCGCTTCGCGCCGACTCCGTGCTCGATCGGGCCATCAAGAACAGGGCCCCGGTCCTCATCGAGGACATGGAACAGGAAAAAGATGTTCATGGCAGTGGTTGGCAGGGCTACCGCAATGGTTCTCTTATGGCATTGCCGCTTCTAAGCGGCAACGGTGAGATTGTCGGGGTCGTTTCCCTGCATAGCAAGGTCTCGCCGCCTTTCACTCAGCAAGACTGCGAACTGGGCGCCCTGCTCGCCTCATACGGCTCCGAAACCCTGCGTGTGACTCGTCTCTTTGAGGCGTTGCGCGAAAGTGAGGCAAAATATAGAAATATCCTTCAAAGCATCGACGAAGGCTACTTCGAATTGCATCTCTCAGGCAGGGTCTCCTTTTTAAATGAGTCTATGCTCCGCATTCTGGGCTGCTCCGAGGAGGAATTGGAAAGTCTGGGAGAGGAGGCCAAACCCGCCGATGATGTCATGGCGTCGATTCAGGGGATGTTTGAGCAAGTCCGCAGATCGGCAGTCTCTCCGAAATTGATGGACTACCAAATCATTCGAAAAGACGGCTCGCCCCGTTTCCTGGAGCTTTCAACCTCACCGATAGAGGATTCGGCAGGGCAACTCAAGGGGTTTCGTGGCGTCGTCCGTGACGTTACGGTACGAAGGCTGGCCGAGCAAGAACGTCAGCGTCTGGCAGCCGCCCTGGAAAATACGGCCGACAGCGTCATCATTGCCGACAGGGATGGGCTCATCCAATATGTGAATCCCGCTTTCGAGACAACCACGGGGTTGAAGCGGGAGGCCCTGAGCGGACAACGGCTGGATCAATTCCTGATAAGCAAGAGCGATCCGGTATCGGGCAGTCGGGTGGAAAAGGCGCTTAGTCTCGGACATTCGTGGAGCGGCCAATTGTCTATATCCACAAGTGACAAAACCACCTGCGAGTTCAAATCCACTATTTCTCCTATTCAGGATTCCGGTGGGGAGGTTTCGGGTTTTGTTTGCATCAATCGAGATGTTACCAACGAAATCATCCTGGAGGGACAGCTCCGCCAGGCCCAGAAGATGGAAGCCGTGGGACGGCTGGCAGGCGGAGTTGCCCATGATTTCAACAATATGCTGAGCGTGATTTTAGGCTACTCCGAATTGATCATTTCGAAATTGAAACCCTTCGATCCGATTATTGCGTCTCTGAAGGCAGTGCAATCGGCAGCCAATCGCTCGGCAGACCTGACCAGGCAACTGCTGGCCTTTTCCCGCAAGCAGACAATCACTCCGCGAGTGATAAACGTGAACGATCATACCAAATCCATGGAGCGTCTGCTCACGCGTATCATAGGGGAAGATATCGACCTGGAGTTTACTCTCGCGGCTGAACTGTGGCCGGTGTACATGGACCCTGCCCAGGTCGACCAGGTCCTGGCCAATCTGGCGGTCAACTCGAGGGACGCGATGCCCGAGGGCGGAAAGCTTACTGTGGAAACATCCAACATTACGCTCGACAGACAATATGCTGAAAAACATCTGGGGTCCAGGCCGGGCGATTTCGTGATGCTGGCCGTAGGCGATACAGGCTGTGGAATGGACAGTGAGACGCTCGACCACGTATTCGAGCCGTTTTTCACCACGAAACCGGAGGGCAAGGGGACCGGCCTTGGGTTGTCTACGGTCTACGGCATCGCCAAACAGAACGAGGGATTTGTGAATATCTGCAGCCAACCGGGCCGAGGCACGATGGTTAAGCTATACATCCCGCGATGCTCGAGCCGGGAAAGAGCGGTGAGTACGCCGGTTGTCGAGGGCCGTAGCCCGGGCGGATGTGAGACCATCCTTCTGGTGGAAGATGAGGGGGCGATACGCGAAATGGCCAAAACCATGCTCGAGGGGCTTGGCTACATGGTCCTCGAAGCCCCTGCTCCAGGCGAAGCTATTCTCGTTTGCGAGAAGCACTCCGCCCAGATCCATCTGCTGCTCACCGACGTTGTGATGCCCAACATGAACGGTATCGAACTGGAGGCAAGAATCAGGGCCATGAGACCCGGCATCCGGACCCTTTTTATGTCCGGGTATGCGGTCAATGCCCATAGTCACCTCGCAGCTCTGGAAAAGGGTGCCAACTTGCTCCAAAAGCCGTTTACCCTGGATGCCCTGGCGAGAAAGGTCCGGAAAGCCCTGAGCACATCCTCCTGAAACATGGACTTCGGCACGGCAATTAAGCGTCCAGCGGAACGGCCCCCGCCACCGTTATGCCGATCCACCCGACGCTTGCCCTCTCGGCTTCCACTTCTCCGAGCAGGCTGAGTTCTTCGGAAGGGTGGGGCAGCACCCTGATCGTTGCTTCGCCATCATGAAGCTCCGAGGCCGTCTTCTCCCGGATGTCGGGAAAAAGCCAGCTCAATTTCGGATAGTCGCCGGGGCGCGTCAGATCGGGCCAGGCCACCGTGCCGATGGTCCTGTTTGCAAGAAAACCGTAGGGGGCGCCGGGTTTTCCGGAAAGCTCGACGGAAGCCTCTATAAGACGTCTTTCCTTCACACAAAGCGAAGCCCCCAGTCTGGTCCCGGCTTTTAACGGCGCGGCGGCGACATGGTCGATGGGCAGGGAGCGCGTGAGCCAGGTCGAGCCGATCTTTTTCGGCCACCCCTGGAGCAGGCCCCGGATGAGCGCGATATCCTGATCGACCCAGATAAAAGGGCAAAAGCTGAACCGTTCGCCGCCGGGACGCTCGATTTCCACGATAAGGATAGTCTCGCGGTACTGCGAGTACACCGGATCTATCAACTCACGGCCATCGGTGGTTGCCTGCCAGTCGGCAAAGTGAATGCATCCCTTTCCCGTAAGGCGACCAAGCTGCGGCGGCACAAATTCGGAACTCCTTGAAGCATCATGGCGTATGGCTACGTTCATGAGCCAGCCGGCATAATGCCATGGCGGCGGGGGTACGATGGAAGATCGGCCGCTGGCGGTAAAAGGGGCCGTGAAGCTTAAGAATCTGCCGTCCATACAACTCCTCCTTGTGAGAATTCAACAGCAGAAAAAGTACCAGGCGAGTCTCCCTTACAGCACGGTCGTCGCCCCAACGTCTTTACTGCAGACGCCTCGGCGTGGTTGAAACCCGGAGAGATGTTCTTTGGGCAAAAACAGCACAGGGACGAGATCCGGAAGATCCCGCCCCTGACGGATTACAGCTGATGGAACCGGCTATACCCGCCGGGAGAACGGCAATACGCACCCCATCGATACGGGCGGCCTTGGCTCGCCAAGGTCGAGCGACCGGCAAAGGGGGATGCCGGTTGCTCGACCTCTCAGGATGCGTGAGAGAGGTGTGTAAAAGGGGCCTCTGGAGTCAGGCCCCGTATATTAGTCCGCCTGCCTTCGAATAAAGGTGGGGATGCTCAGATCTTCTTCTTCGTGACTGCCTCTGTTGCCGCCGGTAATCATCTGGAGAAGGGTCCTTCTTTTCTGACCCGGCTGGTGCAGTTCGCGCTCCGATTCGATATCCTCCATCGATTGCGCGGCGTTTTTGAGGGGGAGCCGCTGCCGAACGCTGGGGGGGACTTCCAGGAGGTCGTAATCGATGGCGGGAACCACGCCCTCGGGCCTCATTCTCCGCACAGGCCGTACCGCAGGCTGTTCGACGGCCTTTTTCTGCGTCGCCTTTCCGATTCCCGTGGCGATCACCGTGACGCGAATCTCATCCTCCATCTTTTCGTCGATCACCATGCCGAGGATGATATTGGCCTCGTCGGTAACCTCTTTCTGAATAATGGAGAGTGCCTCTTCGAATTCGTGCATGCCCAGGTCGGGACCCGCGGAAACGTTGATGAGAGCGGCCCGCGCGCCGTGAATGGAGATGTCTTCCAAAAGCGGACTCGAGATTGCCTGCTGGACGGCCTGGGAGGCCCTGTTTTCGCCTCGCCCGACACCCGTGCCCATGAGAGCCAGCCCCATCTCTCCCATGACGGTCTTGACGTCGTTAAAATCGACGTTGATATAGCCCTGCTTGGTGATCAGGTCGGAAATACCCTTTACGGCGTAGAGCAAAACGTCGTCGGCTCGCTTGATCATTTCGAGGAAGGTGGAGCGTTTGTCCGCCAGGCACAGCAACCGGTTGTTGGGGATGGTGATAAGGGTGTCCACCGTCTCCTGCAGCGTTTTAAGACCATCCTCCGCATGACGCAGGCGCACCTTGCCCTCGACCTGAAACGGTTTGGTCACGACGGCTACGGTGAGAGCTCCGATTTCCTTGCAGATCTGGGCTGCGATCGGGGCGCCGCCCGTTCCGGTGCCGCCGCCCAAGCCGGCGGTGATGAAAACCATGTCGCTGCCGTTGACCGCTTCACGGATTTTGTCAATGTCTTCCTGGGTTGCTTTGGCGCCCATCTCGGGCAGGCCCCCGGCGCCCAGTCCCCTGGTCAGATTGGTTCCCAGCTGGATTTTTCTCGGTGCGAGATTTCTTTCGAGCACCTGCCAGTCGGTGTTGGCGGCAATGAAGTTGACTCCCTCGAGTCCCGCCGCGATCATGTTGTTGATGGCGTTGCCGCCGCCCCCGCCTATTCCGAGGACGGTAATTTTTGCTCTGTTGCTGAGTCCGGTTTGTTCCATCGTCGTTTGTTCCATATTGAGACTCCCCCTTTTGGTCGCTTTCTTTGCCATACTCTCTCCGCCTGAAAAGCCCTGGATGTAAACGGCCGGCCCGGGACCGAGGCGAAAGCAAACTCACGTTCCCCCCGTGCTTCCGCTCCTTGCCGGGCAAAGTCGCCTATTACCAGAACTCTCTCCACCAGCGCATAAAAGTTTCCCAAACGGGCCCCATTTTGCTCCGGGATTCCCGCATCGGCATTCCGCCGCCGTGATCTTTGCCATAGAGCAGAAGTCCGGCAGCCGTGGAGTAGATAGGGTTTTTCACCACGTCGCCAAGACCTCCGAAATTGGATGGGACACCGATTCGTACGGGCATGTCGAACACCTTTTCTGCAAGCTCGCGAATCCCGGGCAGCAACGAGACGCCCCCGGTGATGACCACCCCCGCATGCAGGGTTTCGATCAGGCCCGAGCGGACCAGTTCCCATTCTATAATGTCGAGAATTTCCTTTACCCGCGCCTCGATGATCTGGGTAAGAATCGAGTGCGCAAGCTGCCGCGGCTTCTGGCCGCCGACCGAACCCACCTCGATGATTTCCTGCTGGTCGATCGCTTCGATCAGGGCGGATCCATACTTTTTCTTGATCTTTTCGGCTTCCTCCATTGCGCAGCGCAGTCCCACCGAGATGTCCGAGGTGATATGATTTCCGCCCAGCCCGACCACAGTCGAATGGCGGATGCCGTTGTTCTGAAAGACCGCTATCTCGCTTGTTCCCCCGCCGATATCGATCAGGGCCACGCCCAGTTGCTTTTCGTCCGGGTCGAGCACCGCACCGCTCGAGGCAAGAGATTCGAGCACGACGTCCTGGACCTGGAGGCGTGCCCGTTCGCAGCATTTGACGATGTTTTGCACCGCGCTCGTCATGGCGGTTATGATGTGGACCTTGGCTTCCAGACGCACCCCGGCCATGCCGATCGGGTGGAAAATGCCGTCCTGATCGTCTACGATATACTGCTGGGGCAAAACGTGGAGGATCTGCCTGTCGAAGGGAAGGGCGATCGTTTTAGCCGCATCGAGGACCCGAACGACATCCGAGGAGGTGACTTCGCGGCTCTTTATGGCGATGACCCCGTGGCTGTTGAGGCTTTGGACGTGCGTGCCCGCAACCCCGGCAAACACCGAGGAAATCTCGCAGCCGGCCATGAGCTCGGCCTCTTCCACCGCTTTTTTTATCGAATTGACCGTCTGGTCGATGTTTACGACGACCCCTCCCCGCAGACCGGCTGAAGGATAGGTCCCCACGCCCACTATGTCGATTCCTTCAGCGGTGACTTCTCCGACCACGGCACAGACTTTGGTGGTGCCAAGGTCCAAGCCGACGATCAGTTCCTCTCTTTTCCCCATGGGGATACCTTTCAAAAAGAAGCGGGGAGCAGGAAGCGTGAAGCGCGAAGAAAACGGTTTTTTTTCCGCTCGCTGCCCCGGGGTTGAAAATTGAGTTCAGCCCGACCGTTTCGTCGTCCCCTGACCCGATTCGGAAACAGGGAATTGTCCATCCACGTATGCTCTCCCCGGATAATCCAGATCGATTCCTGTCACCAGATCGGTCCACCCCCGGTCATTGAGCGTATCGATCACGTCTTTCAGCTTTGCCAGTTTTTGTTTGTAACCCGATTTGCCAAAGTTGACCGGAACGGCCCTCTGGCCCATGATCAGCGTAAATCCGCCCGCGCTCCAGCGGCATTCGTCGATGGCCGCGCTGGAAAGCCACGAACCCTCAAGAGCCGAAAGCAGCGCATCGATGCGTTGCATGCCGTCGGCCGAAATGGAGTCACCCGGCCGGACTTCGGTGTCACAAAGCCCGGTGATCAGGGGCAGCGAGTGGTCGGGCTTCTTCGATTCGGCGAAAAACACGCCTTTGGAATCCATAAGCATATCATGTCCTGCGCAGGCGACAACAGCGACGGGTTTGCGCTCCTCTATGCGCGCCGCAACGCTGCCTCGCCAGTCAAGCGTGACGTCGGCCTTATCCACTACAGGCAGCCTGTCCAGGCGTGCTGCGACCCGTTGGGTATCGATCCCCAGGGTGCACTCACCTCTACCCAGTCCCATTGCGTCCAAAACCTCGCCCCGGGTGAGCCTGTGGGTCCCGGTAATGTCGACTTTTTCCAACTCGAGCCATTGCCCGTTGACTACCCGGAAATAGAGCCGGGATAGGCCTGCCCCCAAAGCCACAACAAAGCAAAACCAGGCGAAAAGGGCCAAAAAGTCTCGAAAAGGACGAAAATTAGCTCTGAAGCGATCGAGCCTGCTTTCCTGGTACTTATTTTTTCTCAATTTTCTGGGTTTTAGCATAGGGCCGGGTTTCTATACAGTTGGTCCAGTATACGAATTTCTCGCTCCAAACGCACGCCAAAACTTCCGAAAATTTCATTTTCCGTCTTCTCGATGAGCCCCAGTATGTCCTTAGCCGTGGCCTTGCCGCGGTTTACAATCCAGTTGGCATGTTTTTTCGAAATCTGGGCGTCTCCAATCGAAAAGCCTTTGAGCCCAGCCTTTTCGATGAGCGCTCCGGCAAATTGTCCCGCAGGGTTTTTGAAAACCGAGCCGGCCGAAGGATAGCGCAGGGGCTGCGATTTTCTGCGTTTTTCGAGTATTTCCTCCACGCGGTTTTGCAACATGGAGCGTTCGCAGGGTCTTAGCTCGAAGCAGGCCCCGAGGACCACGCAATTTTGCGGAAGGCCCATGGTGCGATAGCCGGGGTGCAGTTCTTGCCTGGAAAGAGTTCTTTTTACACCCTCCGCGTCGAGCAGGTCGATATGCGCCAGGGGGTCCGAAATAGCGCCAAAAGAGGTCGAAGCGTTCATAAAGAGCGCTCCGCCCACGGTTGCGGGCACTCCCGCAAGCCCTTCGAGCCCCTGGAGGCCGTTTTCGACACAAAACCGAATAAGATCGCGCAGCCGGGTTCCCGCCCCCGCGTAGGCGGCTAGCGCCGCAGCCGGGTTGGCGGTAGGCCCCCCTGCCGGGTTGCCCGCCTGGGCGGTGGGACCGCCTGCCGGGTTGCCCGCCTGCTGCGCGGGCGGGCGGGGCGTTTGCCCCTTCACGCATTCGCCGCCCAAGGCGAGATGAAGCTGTATGACTACCATTTCCCGGGGTCCGTCGGGAGCAAGAACATTGCTTCCCTCGCCGAGAATGATAAACGGGACTCCCAGTTCCCGAATCGCCTCCAGGAGGGCGAAAAGGGCGCTTTCGCTTCGCGGGCGGGCAAGCAGGCGCACCGGCCCTCCCACCCGCAAGGTGGTGTGACGGGCGAGCGGCTCGTCTTTCCGGAATTCGACGTCCGGAATCGATTCAAGAGCGTGGAGCATTGCGTCCATCACCGTTTCCATTCAGGCAATCGAGAAGCGATTCGCCGACCTGCAAAATGTTTCCGGCCCCCAGGGTCATGACCACGTCTCCGGGTCTTACCATCGCGCACAGTTTTTCGCGCATCTCTTCCAGGGTCGGGCAAAAATGGAGTTCGTGGTGCCCGTGGGCCGCGATTTCGTCTGCGAGCCTGCGGCCCGTTATGCCCGGTATGGGCTTTTCGCTCGCCGGATAGATTTCGGAGAGCAGTAAAACGTCGCAGTGATAAAAACACCTGGCGAACTGTTCGAGCAGAGCTTTGGTGCGGCTGTAGCGGTGCGGCTGGAAGGCAATTATGCGGCGGCGATCGGGATAGCAGCCCGCAAGGGTCTCCAGCACCGCCCGAATTTCGGTCGGGTGGTGGCCGTAATCGTCCAGGACCAGAACGCCCCCGGCTTCCCCTTTTATCTGAAAGCGGCGCTGGACGCCTGTCATATCGCGCAGGCCGGCCTGGACCGCGGGCCAGGGGATTTCAAGCTCGTGGGCCACGGCGACCGCGGCAAGCGCATTGAGCACATTGTGGCGTCCGGGAATCTGAATTTCCATCTCGCCCAGTTCCTGCGAGTCATGGAAGACGCGGAAGGTGCTGCAAAGGCCGCTGGTTTGAACCTGCCGCGCCTGGAAGTCGGCCTGGGAAGAGAACCCGTAGGTCGCAAACCGCTTCTCGACCCGGGGCAAAATCGCCTGAATATTTTCGTCTTCCAGACACAGAATGGCCTGCCCGTAAAAGGGAATCTTATTAATGAACCGCAGAAACGTGTCGCGTATGTGCTCCATGTCGCGGTAGAAGTCGAGATGTTCGAGGTCAATGTTTGTGACCACGGCGATTGTGGGCGGCAGGAGCAGGAAAGTGCCGTCGGACTCATCGGCTTCGGCCACCATGAACTCGCCGCCTCCCAGCTTGGCGTTGGTACCCCAGGCGTTTAGTTTTCCTCCGATCACCACCGTCGGGTCGAGCCCCCCGCGGGCAAGCACGGTAGACACCATCGAGGTGGTGGTGGTTTTGCCGTGCGCCCCGGCTACCAGCACCGAATATTTGAGGCGCATCAACTCTGCGAGCATTTCCGCGCGGCGGATGACGGGGACCTTGGGCAGAGCACGAGCCGCCTGGAGTTCGGGGTTTTCTTCGGCAATGGCCGAAGAGGCCACCACGACGTCAGCCCCCGCGAGGTTGGCGGGATCGTGGCCACAGTGAATGACCGCGCCCCGGGCGGCGAGCCTGTTGGTCAACTCGGACATCTTCTGGTCCGATCCACTCACCTTGTAGCCGAGGTTTACGAGCAACTCGGCTATTCCGCTCATGCCGATCCCGCCGATTCCTATGAAATGGATATGCTGATAACGTTTAAACATGGTCTTTATCGTTCCGCCAAAATTTAGTCCAAATTATCCGCCCGCTTTGCACAGCTCCTGGCAACGCTCAGGAGCATCCCGACAGCGATGCAGCTGGCAACAAAGGCGCTGCCTCCATAGGAGATGAACGGAAGGGCCGCTCCCTTGGTCGGAACGAGCCCCAGCACAACCCCCATATTGAGAAGAGCTTCGATCGAAAGGAGCATCGTCAACCCGATCGCAAGGGTGCTTCCAAATTGATCGGGGGCTTCCCTGGAAATCTCCAGGCCGGTCAGAAACAGGAAAAGGAAAAGCAGGCAAGTTAGCAGGATGCCTAAAAATCCCAGTTCCTCTCCAATGACTGCCAGGATGAAATCGGTATAGGATTCGGGCAGGTAGAGAAGTTTTTGCTGGCCGGCGCCAAGGCCTTTTCCGAAAAATCCTCCCGAGCCGATCGCTATCCAGCCCTGGATGAGCTGGTAGCCCGAATAGAGCGGGTCGACCCACGGGTTGAGAAAAGCCTCCCAGCGCGCGCGGCGGTAGGGTACCAGGAACACCATCCTGTAGAAGGCCAGCGCGGTAAAGGGGGCCATCAGGAAAAAGCAGCGGAACGGGACCCCGGTAACGGCCATCATGACCACCATGAGAAGAACGAACATGAAGACGCTTCCGAAGTCGGGTTCCCGCAGCAAAAGGAGGCATACGATGCCGCAAAGGATGAGATAGGGCCAGAAGCTTACACGCGGCTGTTTTATGCGGTCCTGCTTTCGCACCAGGGCCGAACTCAGGAATAACACCCATACCACCTTGGCATACTCGGCGGGCTGGAGGTGCAACGGGCCGATTTTTATCCAGCGCCGGGCGTTGTTGAACTTGACGCCGAGTCCGGGAATCAGAACAAAGATGAGCAGGCCGATCGTGCCCAGCATCAGGGGGCCGGCGTATTTCCGGAAAGAACGATAGGGAATGCGGCTCACGGCGAACATGGCGGTAAGCCCGATCGCGATGCAAACAAGCTGCTGTTTGAGGTAGTAGTTCGGGTTCGAAAACTTCCTGAGCGCCGGGATGGAACTGGCGCTGTAGATCATGATAAAACCGAAGGCGATCAACAGGGAAACCTCGATGCACAGCTGGATCTGCAGGGGAAGAGGCTTCCAATGGAGGCGCAGTCTTTCCTTCGAGTCCTCCGATGCAACCGGAGGCATATCCGAGGCCGTTCTAGGCAATCTGCCCCCCCTCTTTCGGCTGGTTCACTTCCTGCAACCCCGCGACAAGTTCCTTGAAATGGTCTCCCCGTTGTGCGTAGCTTTTATACTGATCGAAGGAAGCGCAGGCAGGAGAAAGAAGAATAACGTCTCCCGGCTCGCCCCTTCGGACCGCTTCTTCGAATGCCGCTGCCAGATCCGGGTAGAGCCCCGCGGGGACATGGCCGCGAAGGCGCTCGTAAATTTTGGGCCCGGCCTCCCCGAAGGCGAACACCCCTTTGCCCCGGGCGGCGAGAGGGGCGAGCAGCGGTTCGTAGGCGCCCAGCTTGTCCCGCCCGCCGGCGAGCAGCAGCACGGGCCTTTCGAATCCCTCCAGAGCTTTTACCACGGCGCCCACGTTTGTGGCCTTGGAGTCGTCGTAGAAATCGATTCCCTCCCAGGTGCGGACCCATTCGACCCGGTGTGCAAAGCCCGGAAAGGTGTCCACGGCGGCCTGCATCGCTTCGGCGCCGATTCCCAGGGCCGCTGCGGCAAGGCATGCGGCCATGATGTTTTCGCGGTTGTGCGCGCCTTGAAGCCGGCTTTTCTCAAGGCTTATCTCGAAATCGGTCCTGCCCGGAACCGACATCCTGAGCGAACGGCCGTATACCGCCGCATTGGCCGTGGAGGGGCCCCCTCCAAACCGGAGCAGATTTCCGGGAATCTCCCCCGCGCGCCGGGCACAAATCGGATCTCCCGCATTGATGACCGCGAAATCCCCCCTATCCTGCCTCCGGAAAAGAGAAAGCTTTGAATCCGCGTAAGCCGCAAAACTCGGGTATCGATCGAGATGATCTTCGGTAATATTCAGCAACACCCCGACGTCCGGGCGAAAGGTGGAAGCGGTATCGAGTTGGAAACTGCTGATTTCGAGCACGAGAACATCGACGGGGTCTTTGGAGAGCAGCCAGCGGCTAAGAGGCGTCCCGATGTTGCCGCCGACAAAAGGACGTCTTCCGGCCTGTTGGAACATCTCGCCGATAAGGGCGGTCGTGGTCGTTTTTCCGTTGGTGCCGGTTACCGCAACTGTCGGAAGGCTCACCTGGCGCCAGGCCCACTCGAGTTCGCCCACTATCTCCACGCCCCGGCTTCGGGCACGAACAAGCGGTTCGATGTCCAGCGGGATGCCGGGGCTTACGACTATCCTCTCCGCTTCGAGGAAGTCTTCCAGTCTGTGGCCGCTCAGGCGCAGAAGTCCCCCGGCTTTCTCGATGGAATCGAGCGCGCCGTTGAATTCGGAAAGCCCGCGCAGATCGGTCCCGATCACCTCGGCCCCCTGGCGCAGAAGCAATTCGCAGACCGCCCGGCCCGAAACGCCAAGACCTGCGACCACAGTTTTTTTACCGCCCTCCGGCATCTTCAATCCTCAACAACCAACCAGCAACTGCCTGGACTCGGCGTTGTGGCGGGCTGCGCTACGCTTAGCCCACCCTACCGATCTCCTGGTAGGCAACGCTGCGCTTTTGCCCACCCCACCTCTAGTGTCCCTGCGGAAACCGGCAATGCTTCCGAGGGTTCAAACCCAAGTCCCCCTTTAAAAAAAGGGGGATTTAGGGGGATTTTACAATAACTCGGCTGCACACAGCCTTTTAAATCCCCCCCACCCCCCTTTGACAAAGGGGGGAGTCGGTCCGCACCTTATGCAATTTTCCGAATGGACACCAACTAGCAACTAACAACTAGAAACTAGAAACTAATGTTCCCACAACCTTTTCCATCGTCATGCCGCGGGACCCCTTGACCAGGATCCAGCTGCCCGCAGGTACGAAGCGCCTCACATAATCGGCCGCCTCCACGTGATCGGCCGCATAAAAGCAGAGTGACTCGTCGAGTCCCGCATCTTGAGCGCCCCGCAACAACTCCCTCCCCATTGCCCCCAGGGCTATCAGGCAAACCGGTTTTGCCGCTCCGAAAGCTCTTCCCACTTCGAAGTGAAGGCGGGGGCTCTCCGGGCCCAGTTCGCGCATATCTCCCAAAACGGCGGCGAACGGGCTGCCCGCACCCGCGCTGAGCACCGTTTCCAGGGCGGGAATCATGGAACCCGGATTGGCATTGTAGGTATCGTCTACCAGTACGCTCCCGTCCGGGAGCCTTACACAGCGCATGCGCTGTCCGACCGGAGGCAGGCATGCGAGGCCGGCCCCGACCTCTTCCGCCGAGGCCCCGGCGCTCAGGGCGGCCGCTGTTGCGGCAAGAGCGTTTCGCGCGTGGTGCGCGCCCATGACCGGCAGTGTGACAGGTATCTCCAGACCTCCGGCATGTATCCGGAAGCTGGTTTTTCCCTCGGAGATCGCAATCCGCGAACCAATCGAGACATCCGCCGCCGCATCCGCAGTGGAGAAGGTAATCTTGCGCGCTTTGATCCGTTCTGCGAACCGGCAAAGCAGCGGGTCGTCCAGATTTACCACCGCGATCCCGTCCGGATCGAGCGCTTCCCAAAGCTTTCCCTTTTCCTCCAGGATGTGCTCCAGCGACCCCAACCCTTCGAGGTGTGCCGAATGAATGTTGGTTATGATCGCGATGGTGGCTGAGCCGATCTGTGCCAGTCGCTCCATTTCTCCCGGAACGTTTATCCCCATTTCCACAACCGCGGCATCGTGCTCCCCGCTCAGCCCCATGAGCGTCAGGGGAAGGCCTATCAGGTTGTTGAAATTGCCGGTGTTTTTCAGCACTTTGCGGCCCCGGCCCAGAATCGCCGCCGTCATCTCCTTGGTGCTGGTCTTACCGTTGCTGCCCGAAACTGCGATCACCGGGAGATCGAACCGCGCACGGCGCCGGCGCGCAAGCTCGCCCAGCGCAAAAAGAGTGTCCCTCACCCGTATTACGGCGGCTGAAGCACCGGGGGGAAGCTCGATATCTTCCGATACGATCACCACCCCCGCGCCCTTTTGCACGGCCTGCGAAACGAAGGTGTGGCCGTCGAAGTTTTCCCCGCGAAGCGCGATGAAGCAGTCGCCCGGCTCGATCAGGCGCGTATCGGTCGAAACCGCACGGACCCCGGCCTCCGGGTTGCCGCAAACCACTCTTCCCCCGGCGTCCCCGGCCAGGGTCGCCACGGTCCCGATCCTCAGCGCCTCATTGGCCATTGCACCCTCTTCCGGCAAAATATTCCCGCACCACCACTCTGTCGTCGAAGGAATGTTTCACTGTGCCCAGTATCTGGTATGTCTCGTGTCCCTTGCCCCCGATAAAAATCAGGTCCCCCGGGCGGCCCAGAGCCAATGCAAGCTCGATGGCCTTTCGCCTGTCGGCTTCCCGGGTGTAGCCCTTGGGCGCCGAAGCCATTTCCGCGGGTGAAAGGCGGGGGACTCCGAAGCGTTTCACCCCGGTCTCGATTTCGTCGATGATTTCTTCGGGAGGCTCCGAACGGGGATTGTCGCTCGTGAGGATCACTATGTCGGCCTGCTCGGCGGCGATCCTGCCCATGATCGGACGTTTTTTCCTGTCGCGGTCTCCCCCGCAGCCAAATACCGCGATGAGCCTTTTTTCCGTCATTTCCCGAATGCAGGAAATCGCCTTTTCCATCGCGTCGGGAGTGTGGGCAAAATCCACAATCACCTGGAAACCGCACCCGCCTGGAATCGGAACGGGCTCGAGGCGCCCGTCCACGCGCGAAAGATTTCGGATTCCCTCTTCGATGATCTGCGGCGCGATTTCAAGTGAGACCGCAGTCGAGATCGCGGCCAAAATGTTGTAGAGGTTGAGTTTTCCCACCAGCCGGGACTCCACGGTGAGCGCTCCGCCGGGAGTCTGGATCTTGGCCTCGATGCCAAGGGGGCTGAAACGGGCGCTTTCTACAAAAACGGCTTCCCCCTTTTGCACCCGACGGCCGGTTCCCCCTGAGTAGCCGATGACCCTTGCCGCGCGGCAAGCGCCGTTTTCGGCTATCCTTTCGCCGTAGGCGTCATCGACGTTTATCACCGCCCCGGAAATCTGCGGGTTGAGGTAGGACGAAAAAAGAAGCTTTTTGGCGGCGAAATACTCCTCCATGGTGGAGTGGAAATCCAGGTGATCCTGGGACAGGTTGGTGAAAACGCCCGTTTTGAACTCGCACCCGGCGATTCTTCCCAAAGACAGCGCATGCGAGGAGACCTCCATCACCACATGGGAAATCCCGTCCTGGAGCATACGGTAAAAAAGAGCCTGAAGGTCCGAGGATTCGGGCGTAGTCATGGGGGCCGCAATCTGCTTGTCGGCCCACCGGTAGGCCAGGGTGCCGATCACCCCGGTTTTTAGTCCGCTGCTTCGCAGAATGCTTTCGATCAAAAGCGAAGTCGTGGTCTTTCCGTTCGTTCCGGTTATGCCGATCAGGTGAAGCTTCGAGGCCGGTCGATCATAGAAATTGGTCGAAATGTACGCCAAGGCCGCGCGGGTGTCGCGCACGCGCACAAAGCCGGTCGCAAGGCCGGAGTCCGTTTCCGTTTGAGCCACAATCGCCGCAGCGCCGCGCGATACCGCGTCCCGGATGAACTGGTGCCCGTCGGTGCGGGTGCCCGGGACGCAGACAAAAAGAGTTCCTTTCTCCACACGCCTGCTGTCATAGCTGACGCCGGATACCTGAACATCGAGCCCTCTTGCGGGACCGATGACTTCCAAACCTTGGGTGAGCTGTTCGAGCGTTTTCATCATAGCTTGTTGTTCGTTTCTAATAGAGCCCTTCTTCGGGTTTATCGAGTTTCAGCGAATACCTTCCCTTGTCGACGGCCCCGTTGGAAATCGGGTGAACCTTGCCGGCAGGCGGGTGAGCCGGAATTTTTCCAAAGATCGATTTCGCCCAGGTTTCTCTGTGAGCAGGTTGCCTTTGTTTTCGGGTGTTCTTTTTGAGGGGCCCCCGTTTGCTATGAACAGGCGAGTTTTCGGCCATGCGAACCGTCGGGCCGGGTTTTACACCGGGCCGGGAAGGCATGACCCCCAGGTAGGGCAACACGGTTTCGGCTATGTCGCGAAATACGGGCGCAGCTACCGTACCGCCGTATATAGATCCGTGGGGATCGTGGACAACTACGGTAATCACCAGTCTGGGGTGATCGACCGGGACGAACCCGGTAAAAACCGCGGTGTAATTGGTGGTAGAGTAACGCTTCGTCTTTCTGTCCATTACCTGGGCCGTTCCCGTCTTTCCCGCGGCGGTATACCCCGCGGGCACTGCCTCGACCCCGGTTCCTCCTGGTTGAGTTACGGTCGCCATCATATCACGAACCGTGTTGGCTGTCGTCTTTCGAATGATCTGCAGCGCGTTTAGCGAGTGGAACTGCCGGATCGTTTTGCCCTGCGGGTCGACGATGCTGTCGACGATTATCGGCGAGCCTTGCCTTCCTCCGTTGGCGATCGTGGCGATTCCATTTTCAAGCTGGATTGCAGTCACTCCAATGCTTTGTCCAAAGCCGGTCACTGCCAGGTCGATGGGCTTCCACCACTTGAGGGGCCGTAAAAGCCCCTTGCATTCTCCCGGCAGATCGATCCCGGTGGTCGAACCGAACCCGAAGGCGTGAATGTAGTGGTCATATTCTTTCGCGCCCAGGGAAAGCGCAATCTTGGCCGCCCCGATATTGCTCGAAAATTGTAACACCTGCTGCACCGTCAGCCAGCCTTCCGGATGAACGTCCTTTATGAAATGGCCCTCCAGTTTGCATCGCCCCTTCTCGCAATAGATCCGGCTGAATTCGTGAATGATCCCCTGATTGAGGGCCGCGCTCATCAGGAAGCACTTAAAGGTGGAACCGGGCTCGAAGGAGTCCGAAATAGCGTCATCCCGCGCAGGGTCCTCTCCGGCCGTTTTCCTTTTGGGGATGATGTTGGGGTCGAAAAAAGGCCAGTTGGCCATGGCCAGCACCTCGCGGGTGTCGGGGTCCATGACGATCGCCTCGGCCTGTTTTGCCTGGAACTTTTCCGCCGACTTCGCCAGCGCGCTCTCCGTGACGTACTGGATGAAAGCGTCCACGGCGAGCTTTACGCCGCTGCTCTCCTCGGGTTCGGGTGGCGCGGAATCGCTCAGCCACAACATCCTGCGGGTACCGTCCCGCAGCGCGTTCACCGGCGTCGATTTGCTCCGCAGCACCTTGTCGAAGGATTTCTCAATCCCCTCGAGGCCTACCCCATCGATATTCACCATTCCGATGACCTGACCGGCCACCTGCCGGTAGGGGTAGAACCGCTTATATTCGGTGGTGAGATTGAGCCCCGGAACTTTGAGTTCCCGAATGGCGTGCGCCTGCTGGTCGGTCAACTGGCGCCTGATCCAGACGAAGCCCTTGGTTGCGGTGAGCCGCTTTTCGATCGCGGAAGTCGGCTCGCCCAGGATTGGACTCAGCTGCTCCGCCGTTTGGCCGGGATTTTTTACCTGGGCCCCAAAGGCATAGAGAGAACATAGCGGGACCGAATAGGCCAGAACTCTGCCCATCCGGTCGTAGATCGTGCCCCTGTAGGCTGGGACCGTAAATTTGGTATCCAGGCAGGCATCGCCCCTGTGCACCCACAGGGAGTGCTGCACCACCTGGAGCATGAAGGCCTTTACCAGAATGGCCGCCAGGCAGCCTATCACGACAAACTTGAAAAGCGCGCGACAGATGCAGTATCGGGAGTTCAAAGATTTTCGCCCGTCGCGCCTTTCCATTTTTTTCTCCCGAACTATCCGCGCCCTGTATCGATTTCAATCCGTTACCGCATCACCACCTTCTGATCGGGCCCCGGAGGGGCCAAGCCGAACCGGTCCCGACCGATCTCTGCCAGCCACTGCGGGTCCTGGAATTGGGTCCAGTCAAGGGTGAGCTTCCGTTGCACAGTGCTCAGAACCGAGTATTCCTGGCACATTTTCGAAAGTTTATAACCGTTTTCCACATGCTGAACGTAGAGCCAGACATAGAAAACGGCACTCAGGACGAATACGGCGCCCAGAACGATCGCAGAACCCAGCCAGGCCCCGGTTCGTACGGGGGGGCCCGACGCCCGGTGCACAAATCCCGGATCGCTTTCGAGCCGTATGCCCGAAGTCGGTGCGCTTGCTTTTGCTTTCAGCATGAAAAATCCCCCGTGCCCCTCCAGGAGAAAACGAGGCCACCGCACTTCGCGCCTCTCATGGATAGGGGGGCTAGCAAATATCCCAGTTCGATTTCTTCTGCCCGGGACCGGCGCAGTAATAGTCCGGCTCAAAGCACCGCCCCGTCGATGCGCCGAACATGTCGGCTCGGGACATGCGGCTCGATCCCTGAGGTTCGCAGTAATTGGCCAGCCCGCGCCTGATAAGAAAATGCGCTGAAGGGCAGCCGTTTCTCGATAGCCTTCTTCTTGAAGTATCTGCCTTCATGATTTTCCCCTTTCGTTCGTGACTAGTGAGTAGTGACTAGTAACCGACAACCTTCTCCGCCGCCCTCAGCCTCGCGCTGCGCGCTCGCGGATTTTGCTCGACCTCGGACTCCGAAGGGCGAAGGGCCTTCCTGGTCAGCAGTTTCACCAGGGGCCGGCCTTCGCACTCGCACCTTACCCGCTCGGGCGGACAGCGGCACGCACGGGCCCAGCTCCTGAATGCCTCCTTTACGACTCGATCTTCCAGCGAATGAAAGGAAACCACACAAAGCCTTCCCCCGGGCCGTAAAACATCCAGTGCCTCCGGCAGGAAACGCTCCAGGGATTCGATCTCCCGATTGACCGCTATGCGCAGGGCCTGGAAAGTGCGGGTGGCCGGGTGGATACGCAAGGTGTCGCGCGTCTTCGGGACGGCCCTGCGCACCAATTCGGCCAGTTCCAGCGTGTCTTCGATGCGCCCTTTGGCTCTCGCCGCAACGATCGAACGCGCTATCTTCCGGGAATGCCTCTCCTCGCCATAGCGGTAAATCAGGTCGGCCAGCTCTTTTTCGGCAAGCCCGTTGACCAGATCCGCGGCTGTTTCAGGCAATCCTTTGTTCATGCGCATATCGAGCGGCCCTTCCTGTAAAAAGCTGAACCCCCTCTGTGCGTCGTCGAGTTGAAAACTCGACAGGCCCAAATCGACCACAACGCCGTCTACCGCTTCAATCCCGTTTCTGGAAAGCACCTGGCGCACCTCGGCAAAATCGGCCCTTTCCAAAACGATTCTTTCTGCGTACCCCCCCAGGCTTTCCTGCACCCGCTCTATAGCTTCGGCGTCCCAGTCCATTCCCACCACCAACGCCGCGCCGTGTTCCAGGATAGACCTGGTGTATCCTCCCCCTCCCAGCGTCCCGTCGACGTAAATGCCGCCGGGTCTGCAGGCGAGCAGCTCGAGTACCTCTCCCAGCATTACCGGTACGTGTCGGGGATCCTCACCCATGTTAGAATTGCAACGTCTCCATGATCCGGTCTTCGTTCTCCCTGTCGTGCGCATTCTGGAGCTCGTAGGCCCCCTTGTCCCATATTTCGAAGTAGGAAAGCATCCCCACCAGCACCACTTCCTGGTCGAGATGCGCATCCTGGCGAAGCATGGGAGGAATGAGAATGCGATCCTGGGAATCGAACTCGCACTGTTCTACCGAAGAAATCAACAGCCGGATAAACGACCGGTGATCCGGGTGAATCAGCGAGAGACTCATCGCCTTGTTTTCAATCTCTTCCCACTTCTCGGGCGGATAGGCGACGAGACAGTTTCCCATGCGAGAGACAAAGAGAGCTTTGGGGGTGAAGTGCTTTTTCAGGACATCCCTGAATTTGGTGGAGATCCGCAGGCGCCCCTTGGAGTCTATCCTGGCGGCAGAGCGCCCTCTAAATTTGGGTGACTCAAGGATGCCTGCTTCCACTTTTTGCCCCTTTTACCCACAATTCCCCACATAAAAACCATTTATGCCCCACTCTCGCCTTTGTCAAGAAAAATCTGCACACCGGAGCGGAAATGTTGCGGGAACAAAGAATAGAAGCGCGTAGAAAGGACGGAAGCGCGGAGAGCCGTGCCCCCCGCACCCCCACGGGGTTGGAGTTGTTCCGGTAGGGACGAACGGATGAATTGGATGGGAGTCAAAAGGGCCGCGGTAGCGGTGTGGGCGCTAACTTGATTTGCATCACTATTTTATTGGCCCCGGGCAAGGTTCTTTTGGTCATGAAGGGCACGAAGGATTCAGACGGATAAAGATGAAAAGCAATCGGAGTTGAAGCGGCCCCGACACAGCGTCCCATAAAAAACCGGTACAATTTGACCCTTTTCTTCTATCCGTGTCCATCTGTGTTCATCCGTGTCGAATAGTTTTTAGAAAGCGGGTGACACGGATGGACATGGATGAACACGGATGGAAGGCAATCGGGCTCAACCCGCTGCGCTCCTCCTTCCGCGTTTAGCCGAGTACGATTGAGATTCTAAGTTGGCGCTTTTGGGGCGATAGCCCCCGCGTAACTCACGGTGGCGCCGAAAGGGATTTCCCCTCTTTTCATGCTTCTTCCGAGGCCGATTGCTTCAGAATCTTTTCGATGTCTTCCGACCGGAAAAAGCAGTCCGCAAGCAGCTCGAAGACCTTTTCCGGGGTCAGGCGGGGATCTCCCCAGACCTTGCCGGGATTGAGTTCGCCTTCGAATTCCTCGATCTCCGCAAGCAGTCGGGAGATTTCCGCCGTCTCGCGTTGCCTCCTCCGGAAAAGGTTGTACTGAAACTGATCGATCCCCGGAAGGAAAACCGGCCGCCCGGACTCTTGGAGGCTTTTAGCCAGCCGGTTTTCGTCGGCCTTCATCGCCTCTTCGTCAGGCACCCTGCGGGCTTTTAGCCAGCCCATGAGGGAAGAGTACCTCTCGCAGAGCGCCTCGTATTTCTCCTCGGCCTCCCGGGTCGGGAAAACCCGTCGCCATCCCTTCGGGCTTTTCGGGTCCAGACCGCAAGGACCCTGCCGTTTTGTAAAGGGTCGAAGTCGGCCGCTCCTGCACCATTCTACGGCATCCTGTGCGGTGAGCTGCGGATAAAGGCCCTGAATCTCCCGGCAGGAAAAGATCATGACTTCCCCTCTACTCTTCGTTCCATGCCTTGCGGCTTCGGGCGATCTTTTTCACCGAATTTTGCCAGGCAGGGGCGGTGAGAAAGGAGTCCCGCCATCGATCGAGCATTCTCCGATAAAGAGAGAAGGGAACGGTGAAGGTCAATTCGTCGGTTTTCATAAAGGGGCGATCCGAGGGGTCCCAGCCGCCGAGTACCGCCTTCAGCTCTCCCGCCGCGAGGTATTTGAGCGGCCAGGTGACCAGGTTCGCGCACCCGGAGCCGAAGGGAGACCGGACGGCGTCGAAATCGTCCGTCACAAAAGTCGCCAGCTGGTGCAGGCCGGAGATGACTTCGGGTCTTCCGAAAAAGATCACGAGCTCTGGGGGCTCCCCCTCTCCGAACCGGGAGAGCGGCTTAAAGACACAGTAGGGCTGCGGCGCCGGCCGGGGAGCGATTTCGGTGTAGAATTTGCGTGTAACCGCAGGGGAAGCCAGGTAGCGCTCACCTTCCAAAACACCCGGAATGCCCGTGGAGACGTAATGGATGTTTACTTCCAGCTGCTCCTGCATAAAGCCCAGGAAGTAGGCACCACCCAGGCAACCGAATCGTTCGCGGTCAAACCAGGCGATTGCCCCCTTTTTCCTGGCAAGCCAGAGCATTCCGATTACGCAGGAAAAGTTGCCGTAAAGGGCGGCGAAATCGACTTCGTGGCGGGCTTCTTCCGCAACGGTCGGCAACCGCCCCGGCTTTGGGGAGAAACCTTCGGAGGGCATGCTCTCCGTGTAAAACATCCCCATCGGTTCTTCCCGGTGTCCCAAAATTTCGAGAAACGATTGAAGATTCTTCTCTGTGTCTTCGCTCATGGGTGCTCCTCGAGGCTATTGAGATTTCGTGTTGGAAAATATAGCACTTTTCGATCCCCGCATGCAACTTCGAGCAGCACACCCATCCGGGCCGATTCCTTTGCGTAGAGCAGATCGCAGCAGAGCGCGATCTCCAGGCCTCCCGCCAGGCAGTTGCCCTCGATCCTGTGAAGGTATAAACCCTTGCCTTTCCCGAAGACTCCTGCCACCCCAGATTCTTTGACCAACACTCCGGGCAGAGTTCCCGGGGGTAAAAAATGAGCGCTCCGCACGAACCGCATTTCCGGCTCAGAAGAGTGTGTTTTTTGCTCGTTTTCCAGAACGCTTCCGTCCAGGGCTGGACCGCTGGAATCGGCTTACCGTATTGCTCCTTCATGGCAACTCCTTCCCCCATACCGTGGCGATGTTATTCAGTCCCGACCCGCCCGACGTATTCTGAAAGGCGAATCGCGCGCCCTGCACCTGGCGGCTGCCGGCCTTTCCCATCAGCTGGCGGGCTGTCTCCACATAGGTCGCGGTGCTTACCCCCGAGCCCGTGTGGCCCCGGCCCACGGCATCTCCGATCGTCGACCACGGCATCTTCCCCCCCGGCCAAGTGCTTCCGTCCATAAACAGCTGACACCCCTTGCCGGGTTCACAAAGCCCCATGGCTTCCATCATCAGGGGATGGCCCACCGGATAGGCCAGGTAGAAGTTCCAGAGGTCTATGTCTTCTTTTGTAAGGCCCGCCTCCGAAAGCGCCTTTGCCCCCGACTCGGCAAGCCCCCCGCATCATCATGGAGTTATCCCGCAGCACCGGGCAGGCGGTAAAAAACACAGCCCCCTCGCCCAGCTTGTAGACCGGAGTTTTGGTGACCTTGGGGGCGAGGTCGGCCGAGGTGAGCACCATCGCCGCCCCGTCTGCCAGTACGTTACATTCCCTTTTGTGCAGAGGGTCCGCTACCATGGGAGAGGCGAGGATCTCTTCCACCGAGGGCACTTTTTTAGTGAAAATGATCGAATTCGGATCAAGGGCCGCCCATTTGCGCATGGACATCACAATCGAGGCCATTTGCTCGGCCGTTGCCCCCGACTCATACATGTAGCGCCGGGTGAGCATGCCGATGATCGCATTGCAGGTGGTCCCGAACGGATACTCCCATGGCAGGTCCATCCCGGCTTGCGCAAAAAAATTGATCAATTCGTCCTGCCGGATGCACGAATGGACGGTCACGAGCGGGACTAGGACCGACCTGGCTTGTCCGCTCGTAATCAATTGTTCCGCCAGACGCAGGCAGTTTGAGGTCGAGCCCCCCCCCGCATTGCAGATGCATACGTCTTTGCAGCCCTTTAGACCCAGCTTCTCGGGGATTTTCCCGAAGGAAATCCGGCTGTTAGCCTCGCCTGCGCCTGCGGGGCTACCGTCACCACCGCCTCAATGTCGTTTTTGTCCAGTCCCGAGTCGCGCACCGCCTGTGTGCAGATCTCATAGCCGCGTCGGCCGGGGCCGGGAAAGGAATGGTTCTGACTCTGTAGAGTAAAACTCTATAGTGCGAGGGGCCCGAATGAAAAACAGTGGCTTGATGCGCATACACGAACTGGAAAAGAAGGCCGGAGTTCCCAAGACGACCATCCACTTCTATGTGAGAAACGGCCTTTTGCATCCTCCCGTAAAAACCGGCCGCACCATGGCCTACTACGATGAGACGCACCTAAAGCGCTTACAGGCACTCCAGGAATTAAAATCGAAGGACCGCCTCCCGATTGCCTTCTTAAAAGAGAGCCTGGCAAAGCTCGAACGCGACGGTGAGCGACTCGAGGCGCCGCTCGATCCGCCCGCCGCCCGGGAGGTCGCCACAACCACCAGGGCAAAAGACAAAAAAAGACAGGAGATTGCCCGGGCCGCCATAAAGATTATTTCCGAAAAGGGCTACCACCAGGTGAAAATCCGCGACATTCAGAAGGGAATCGACAGCGGGGTCTTTCGCAAAATCGATCCCGACCTCGCCGCATACGCCCTCACAGGGCTCATCCAGATCATGTGCTTGCGAACGACTATCGGCGGCGACTATTCCTTTGAAAAAATCATGGACTTCCTGAGTGATTTCATGATGAAGGGATTGTGGCCAAACGAGTCGACTCCGGGGTAGAGTCCGGAAACCTTGTCCTTTTGAGGCAGAAAGGAGGGAGGAAATGTTTTGATTGACATAGCACATACTATGTAATATGCAGAAAAACATAGCGCCTAGTATGTACTATGTGACGCGCTCCGCCTCACAGCGCCCGAATCTTGAATGGAGAAAAACAATGTCGTCTGTAAAACTCATCGAACCCACCCCTTCCGCATACGGCTACCCGCTTTTGATCAAACATCTCCTGCGAACTCCTCTTGCGCATGCCTCCAGGCAGGAGATCGTCTATCGCGAGAAAAGATTCGATTACACCACGCTTGCCCGAAGGATCGGGCAGCTGGCAAACGGACTTGCGACCCTGGGAGTCGGGCCCGGAGATACCGTGGGCGTACTCGACTGGGACAGCCACAGGTATCTGGAGTGCTACTTCGCCGTCCCGATGATGGGCGCGATTCTCCACACCGTAAATGTGCGCCTCTCCGCCGAGCAGATACTCTACACCATTAATCATGCCCGAGATGATGTCCTTCTGGTCAATACGGATTTCCTGCCCCTGTTGGAAGAGATCCGCAAAGACCTCCAAACGGTGAAAAAAATAATCGTTCTCACTGATACGGCGGCCGCTCCGCAAGCCGGCCCGGAGTTTGCCGGAGAATATGAGGCGCTCCTGGAAAAAAGCCCCCCGGAGTACGATTTCCCCGATTTTGACGAAAACGCAAAGGCCACCACTTTCTATACGACCGGAACAACCGGTTTGCCGAAGGGCGTGTGCTTCAGCCACAGGCAACTGGTTCTCCACACTCTTTCAGCCCTTGCGGGCATATCCGGGTTTTCCTCCGGCAACGGTCTGCATTCGGGGGATGTTTATATGCCCCTTACTCCCATGTTTCATGTCCACGCCTGGGGGCTTCCTTACATCGCGACCCTTCTGGGAATGAAGCAGGTCTATCCCGGTCGGTACATACCCGAAAACATTCTCGGCCTGATAAGCAGGGAAAAGGTGACTTTTTCTCACTGCGTGCCCACCATCCTGCACATGCTCTTGAACTGCCCGGCCGCAGCGCAGACCGATCTTTCCCGGTGGAAGATAATAATAGGCGGTTCGGCGCTCTATAAGGGGTTGTGCCAGGCCGCACTGGATAAAGGAATAGACATCTTCACCGGCTACGGCATGTCGGAGACCTGCCCGATTCTTACCATCTCGACGTTTAAACCGCACATGAAGGATCTTGGCCCGGAAGAAGAGCTCGAGATTCGGCGCCGCGCAGGAATTCCAATACCTCTTGTAGACGTGAAGGTGATCGACGACCAGGGTCGTGCGCAGCCCCACGATGGGGAGAGCATAGGAGAGATCGTCGCCCGTGCCCCGTGGCTCACTCAGGGGTACCCGGGAGAGGAGAAAGCCTCCGAAGAACTCTGGCACGGCGGGTATTTGCACACCCGGGACGTCGGCTTTATTGACGAGGAAGGGTATCTGAAGATTACCGACCGAATAAAGGATGTAATCAAAACCGGCGGGGAATGGATCTCTTCGCTCCAGATCGAGGATATTCTCACCCAGCATGAAGCAGTGTCGGAGGCGGCCGCTTTCGGCATTCCCGATGAGAAATGGGGGGAGCGGCCCGTCGCCTTTGTGATTCTCAAGGAGAATTACCGCGGAAAAGTTTCCGAAGACGATATCAAAAGCTTTTTCAACGAGTCCGTTGCCGGCGGTATTGTCTCCAAATGGGCGGTCCCGGACAGGATAGTCATCACCGAGACGCTCCCGAAGACAAGCGTCGGGAAAATGAATAAGAGAAGCCTCATGAAACAGTGTCAGCATTAACCGGGAAAAGTGTAGAGGAAAGGAGAAAACCATTGAACATCACAGTTTTACTGAAACAAACTCCGGATACCGAGTCGGTCATTCGCATCTCCGGTGATGGAAAATCGGTGGAGACAAAAGATCTCAAGTGGGTCATCAACCCGTATGACGAGTTTGCGGTGGAAGCGGCCCTGCGCCTCAAGGAAAAACATGGGGGCACGGTCACGGTCCTTAGCCTCGGACCGCAGCGAGTGGTCGAGGCGATTCGCACCGCACTGGCTATGGGGGCCGATTCGGGCGTTTTGATAGAAGATCCCGCCTTTGAGGGATGCGACAGCCTGGCGGTTGCCAAAGCCCTTGCGGCAGCCGTTCGGGAACTCAACCCGGACCTGGTCCTTTGCGGCTCTCGCGCGGTAGACTTCGACGAAGCCCAACGCGGTCCCATGGTGGCCGAGTATCTCCAGTGGCCGCATCTTGCCCTGGCCGTCTCGATTGATTCAGACGCTTCGAGCGTCACCATCGAGCGTCCCGTCGAGGGAGGCAAAGTCACCCTGGAGGCAAGCCTGCCCGCGGTGGTCACCTTTGGCGGGTCTCACGCAGTATGGAACCCGAGGTATGCCTCCCTGCCCGGCATTATGAAGGCCAAGAAAAAACCGCTGGCCACCAAAACTCTCGCCGATCTCGGGTTGGAGGGCGCACAGCAGGCGAAGGTGCGCGTCCTCTCCCTGGAGATGCCCGCGCAGAGGGCCGCCGGCAGGATCATCGACTCCGGTCTGGATACGAATGGTAAGGCTGCGGAACTTTTGCGGACATTGCATGAAGAAGCCAAAGTGATTTGAGAGCAAGGAGACCCGCCAATGGGAAAATGTGTTTGTGTTGTCTGTGAATTTCGAAATGGGGCCTTTCGCCGCGTGACCCATGAGGTCGCAAGTGAAGGGAAAAGGATTGCGGATGCGCTTGGCGTCGAGTTATGCGCCGTAGCGGTCGGATCGGGAGTTGCGGAGAAAGCTTCGGAGTTGGGCCGCTACGCTGTGAGCAAAGTCTACGTCGCAGACGATCCCGCACTGGAAAACTATCTGGCCGAAACTCACGTGCCGGTGACAGCGGAGCTGATTTCCAAATGCGATCCGGCGGCCGTGATTTTACCTGCCTCCGTCAACGGGAAAGACCTTGGCGCACGCCTGGCTGCACGCCTCCAGGCCGGACTCGCCCAGGACTGCACGAAAATCGTCTGTGAGGGCGGTAAAATCAAGGCCCTTCGCCCCATTTTCGCAGGAAAGTGTTTTGCCTGGTGCGATTGGGCCGAGGGCTCGCTGCCCGTAATCTCCTGCCGTCCCAATGTCATGGATTGCCTCCTTCCGAGTGAAGGCAAAGCGGAGGTGGAAACTGTCCCGGTCCAAATCCCGCCGGTTCGCTCCTGTGTAAAGGCCGTCGAACTCGATACTTCGGGGAAAGCCGAGCTTACGGAAGCCGAGATCATCGTATCGGGCGGTCGCGGAATGAAGGGACCGGAAAACTATGCAATGCTCGAAGAGTTGGCGGGTCTTCTCGGGGCCGCAGTCGGCGCTTCGCGCGCAGCCGTCGATTCGGGATGGCGCCCGCACTCCGATCAGGTGGGCCAGACCGGCAAGGTCGTAAACCCCAATCTTTACGTAGCAGTAGGGATCTCGGGGGCAATCCAGCACCTTGCGGGCATGGGATCGTCCAAATTCATCGTGGCTGTAAACAAGGACGCTGAGGCGCCCATCTTCAGCAAGGCCGATTATGGAATCGTGGAAGATCTTTTCACCTTCGTTCCCGCATTCACCGAGGAAGTGAAGAAGTTGAAGAGTTCGTGTTCCTAACACGATACAGGAAAGGGGAAAAAATGAAAGATGTTGTGATCGTTTCGGCCTGCCGCACGGCCATCGGTGCCTTCGGCGGAAGTTTACGCGATCTCAATGCGGCGACCATTGCCAGTGTGACCATGAAGGAGGCGGTAAAAAGAGCGTCCATCGATCCGGCGTCGATCGATGACGTCCGATACGGATGTTGTATGGAGCCCGAAGACACCATGAACGTTACCCGCGTGGGAGCGCTTATGGCGGGCATACCCGAGACGGTCCCCGCAGCCACCATCAATCGGGTGTGCATCTCCGGGATGGAAGCCGTCCTTTCGGGGGCAGCCATGATCAAGGCCGGCATGGCCGATATCATTCTGGCCGGAGGCGTCGAGCACATGTCCGGAGTCCCGTTTACCGTGCCTAAGGCCCGCTGGGGGTGCCGGCTCCAGGACCAGGTGTTCGTCGATGCGCTGATACACGGCCTCCATTGCGGATCGCACGTTCTGCCCCTCGCTGCGGATGCCCCGCTCGATTTCACAAAAGCCCCGGCAAGTCTTTTCGTGGGAAAACCCTACATCATGGGGCATACGGCCGAATTCGTCGCTCAAAAGCTGGGGCTGTGCCGCGAAGATATGGACGCGGTGGCCTTGAGAAGCCACAATAATGCCGAACGCGCGACCAATGAAGGGTTGTTCAAGGAGGAAATAGTTGAGATCGCCGTTCCGCAGCGTAAAAAGCCCCCCCTGATCTTCGACAGGGACGAGCATTTTCGCCCGGGCTTGACACTCGAGCAGCTGCAAAAGCTCCAACCCGCCTTTGTGCCCAAAACCGGAACGGTCACGGCGGGCAATTCGAGCGGTATGAACGACGGGTCTTCGGCCATGATCCTCATGTCGGCCGAAAAAGCCAGGGCTCTCAACCTCACTCCGCTGGCAAGAATAAAGGCAGTGGGAAAAGGCGCCTGTCACCCGGCCATCATGGGGCTTTCTCCTGTTCCGGCCGTAAACGACCTGATGGAGAGAAGCTCGCTCAAGACAAGCGATTTCGAACTGATCGAGGTAAACGAAGCCTTTGCCGCTCAGTATCTTGGATGCGAACGGGAGCTGGGATTAGATCGTGAGATCACCAACGTAAACGGCTCGGGGATAGGCTTGGGCCACCCGGTTGGGTCCACGGGATGCCGCATCATGGTCACCCTGATTCACGCCATGAAAAAGCGGGGCAAAACCCTCGGACTCGCCACCCTTTGCGGGGGAGGCGGGGTGTCCATGGCTTGCGCCCTGGAAATGATTTAGTTTTTCATCCGGCCCCCCCGTGTAAGACACGGATTGAACCGGATTTCCCCCCTTTTCAAAGAGGAACCTGATCTCCCTTTTTTAAAGGGGAGGGATTTGATTTTCCCCCCTTTATCAAAGGGGGGGAGGGGGGATTTTATGCATCAATCTGATTTCCCTTGAAAATCCCCCTAAATCCCCCTTTTTCAAAGGGGGACTCAATCACCCGAATCCCCAGTGTTTTCATCCGGCTTCTGAGGGTATTGGGGTTGATTTCCAAAAGCTGCGCGGCCCCTTTGGGGCCGCTTATTCTCCCGCCGCAATTTTCGAAGCGCCGCGAGAAATGGCGCGACTCGGCCTCTTCCAGGGACAGGAAGGCCTGCCCTGTCTCCGAAATATACATACCGACTAAATTCATTAAAAAACGATATTTCACGAAAAAAAGTACCGTATTTCCTCAATTCCGGCTCGCCTCGGTTGCCCCACGTCCCTACCCATCTAAAAAACAATTAAAAAGCAATGACTTGGCAAAACATTCCTTCTTTGGCATCAGTGTTGCTCTTGAATCCTGGTAACTTTGGAAATGAATGATACCGAAAAACAAATTCAATTACCTCAAGGAGAATACAATGAAAAAAGCTCTAACAACCCTGCTTCTGGTTTTCGCCCTGGTCGGATTCTTCGCTCTTACCGGCTCGCCGGCTCGTGCAGCAAGTGCCTCCGTCTACTGCAACCCCGCCTATACGAACTGGGTCGGGGCGCCGGGAAGCCAGGGCGCCGTGTGTCCGACGACTGTCGCCTCTGTCCCGGATCCTGCGCCGGTTTACTGCAATTCCGCCTACACCGCCTGGATCGGGGCGCCGGGAAGCGAGGGGGCGACCTGCCAGGGGCTTGTCGCCAGCCACGGGAATAATGTCGGGAATTAACCCTTAAAACATGTCCGGCATCATCGGAGCAAGGGGGGCGGGGTTTTCCGTCCCCCCTCCCGAAAGAAAAGGGTTCCGCAATGTAAAGGAGCAAAAAATGGTCTGGCTCGAAACGATAAATATTCGCTCGGCCGGGGTTATCGAAGCCCGAAAGGTCCTGGAGCTCTGCAGTCAGATCGCCGAATCCACAACGCTCGACACCGCATTGCGAGTAAAGGTATTTTGCGATACCACATACACGACCGACATCAGCATCCATCTTGAGTGGAATTCGGATCCCGGACCTTTGAGCGTTTTAGGTAATGAGTTGACTGAGGCGTTCCGAGACCTCGGTTTGATAAACCACACGGTGTGGATCGAGCAGGAATATCCAGCCGGTCTGCCTGTTTTGGAAACGGGCCCGAGGCAAAATCCCGCAGGAATACGGAAAAGGAATGGCCGCCAAGAAGTTTCAATTCTGGGAGAAAACCGCAAAGTAGCGCACAGGTGAAAGGAAGCGAACGAGCAACCTGACCTCGGTGGCTGAATCCACCCGGTCGATGGTAATTGGCTGTCGTAGAAAAGCGAGCTTGTGGTATGATTGGGCGCATGGGATATGGAATTATGATCTTCGAAAAAATGTGTCTACGTTTTGTAAATCGAAGGATCGACCATGAAGCTAAAAGTTATCGTTCATGAAGCGGAGGAAGGTGGTTTTTGGGCTGAGGTGCCATCTATCCCCGACTGTGCAACCCAGGGTGAAACCTTCGAGGAACTCCTCAAAAACATCTACGAAGCGGTGGAAGGTTGCCTTTCAGTAGATATAGAACCAACCGATCTCGTGGACGGCAAAACTAGGATTCCAGCCTGTTTAACCATCTACTGAACATGGCCGGCTTGAGCGAAAACGACCTTTAAGAACCCCTGCTATTCGCACATATGTCTTTCACTATTTCCGGTTGACCGCAAAGATAGCCAACGTTTCATTGTTTCGATTGATGATTGAATACCATCATTCATTCCACAACACCTCCTTCCGAATATCACCCGCTGACGGAGTCCGAAAACTTGCGGCAACTCAACGGCGCCATCACCCATTAGGAGAGTTCAGCGCATTGCGAAGGAATTGAGCGCATAAAGGAACAGACTCGGGTGTGTGCAAGGAAACGGGGTCAAAAAATTTTGCGCCCTCTTTCTGTCTCGCAGCCAAGGAGAAAGAGGGCGCAAAAAGCAGGAGTTTCAGAGTGATCCGTCTGCGGCGCAGGCGCCGGCTACATCACATTTTCGAGATCTTCGAGCAGGGCTTCCACTTTGACCATTATCTGCTCGTCGGAGTAGTTGGCGAGTTTTATGGCCTTTGCGGGGCATTCGGAAACACAGGTGCCGCATCCCTGGCAGAGCGCCTCATTTATATTGGATACGTTGTCGACGATCTGCGGCACGCCGTAGGGACAGGCGCGAACGCAGACCAGGCAGGCCGCGCACAGTTCGGGATCGACATGGGCCACCACTCCGCCGATGGTCTGGTCGGTTGCGGCAAGAAAGGCCCCGGCGCGCGCCGCTGCGGCCATCGCCTGCGAAATACTCTCGCTGATCAACTTGGGGCTGTGGGCGGTGCCGCACATGAAAAGGCCTTCGGCTGCAAAATCGACCGGCCGGAGCTTTACGTGGGCTTCCATGAAGTAGCCGTCCGGGCTGGCCTGGATCTTGAGCATGGAGGCCAGGCCATGATTTTCCGCGGCCAGGGTGGCTGCGCTCAGCACCACCGCGTCCGCCTCGACCCGGACCGGGCGCTGCAGAACATGGTCTTTGAAATCGACGAAAATCCCCGCTCCGTTGGGATGGACAACCGGCTCGTTTTCGAGGTCGAAGCGGGAAAAAAGAACGCCCTCCCGCCGCGCCTGCGTATAGAATTCTTCGAGCTGTCCGTACATTCTCATGTCCCGGTAGAGCACGAGTACTTCCATATCGGGGTTGAGTTTTTTGAGCTCCCTTGCGTGCTTTACCGCAGTCTGGCAGCAAACGCGGCTGCAGTTGGGGTTTTCTTTGTTTCTCGACCCGACGCACTGTATCATGACGACCCGATTCCACCCAGCGGCAACGGACGGCTCCCTGGTCATCAATTCATCCAGTTGGAGCTGAGTCATGACGCGATCGCTCTCTCCAAAGCCAAATTCTTTCGGCAGATACTCGCGGGCGCCGGTAGCCAGAATCGTCACGCCATGGCTGATCTCCCGTTCGGGCGCACCGTTTGCCTGGACGCGACTCACAAAATTTCCCTTGTAGCCGGAAAAGCCGGTAATTTTCGCATTGGTCAGGATTTGAATCCTGCGGTTGGCCTGTACTTCTTCGATCAAACCGTCGAGGAACGCGCCCACGTCATTTCCCTCGATCGTATGGGCGATCCTGCGGCTAAGCCCCCCGAGCTCCTTTTCCTTTTCCACGACGGATACCTCGAAGCCCTGTTTCGCAAGCCCCAGGGCCGCGGTCATGCCCGCTATCCCGCCTCCGATCACGAGTGCGCTTTGAACGATATCCAACCGCTTTTCGCCCAGAGGATCGAGCAGGGAGGCCCTTGCCACCGCCATCCGAACGAGGTCTTTGGCTTTCTCCGTCGCCCCGTCCTTATCGTTGCTGTGACACCAGGAATCCTGGTTGCGGATGTTGGCCATCTCGAAAAGATACTTGTTGAGCCCCGCGTTCATCAGCGTTTCCTGAAAAAGCCCCTCGTGGGTGCGCGGGGTGCAGGAGGCGACAACGACGCGGTTTATTCCCTGCTCTTCGATTACCTGGGCCATTTTGACCTGGGTGTCCTGGGAGCAGGTGTAGAGGTTTTCCTCGACATACACCACGTTGGGAAGAGACTTCGCGTACTCTCTCACCGCCGGGACATCGACAACGCCGGCTATGTTTATGCCGCACCGGCACACGAATACGCCGACGCGAGGCTTTTCGAGGCTGATGTCCTTTTCGGCGCGTCTTTCGGCAACGGTTGCCACCGACCAGCGAGACTCGCTCAAAGACGAACTGCAGGCGGCCGCTGCCGCCGAGGCCTCCATGACCGACTGGGGAATGTCTTTGGGCCCCTGGATGGTTCCGCACACATAAATCCCGGGTCTGGAGGTGGAAACAGGGGTAAAGCAATCCGTTTCCACGAACCGGTTCTTGTTGAGATCGATCCCGAACCGTTTAGCCATCTCCACCGACTGCTTGCCGACGTCGAGCCCCACCGAAAGTACTACGAGATTGAAGACCTCGCTTTGCATCACGCCCTTCTCGTCGACGTAGGAGATCCGAAGATCTCCGCCTTCGACCGGATCGATCGTGTGAACGCGGGAGCGCACGAAGCGGACGCCCTGGTCCTGCGCGCGCAGGTAATACTTTTCGAAGTCTTTGCCGTAGGTGCGCATGTCCATGAAGAAAATCGCGGCATCGAGGCCGCCGTGGGCATGCTCTTTCGCGATCATGGCTTCCTTTACGGCGTACATGCAGCAGACGCCGGAACAGTAGGCATTGTCGCAGTGGTGGATGTCGCGCGACCCCACGCACTGGAGCCAGGCGATCTTTTTGGGCTCCTCCATGTCGTAGGGGCGCATGAGATGGCCGCGATACGGCCCGGAGGCGCTTAATATCCGTTCGAACTCAAGACTCGAGATGATATTGGGGTGGCTGGTGTAGTCGTAGGTATCGAAGCGTGCGGGATCGAAGACATCGGTTCCCGTCGCAATCACCACCGCCCCGACTTCGAGTTCGGTAACGCGCGGCATGTCGGAATAGAGGACCGCGCCGGCAAGACATACTTTCTCGCACAAGCCGCAGCCGATGCACGCCTCGTGGTCGATCGAATAGACCATCGGCACCGCCTGCGTGTACGGGATATAGGCGGCAGCCCTTTCGTCGAGGCCGCAGTTGTATTCGTTCGCGGCTCTCACCGGGCAAGCCTGGCCGCAGGCGCCGCAGCCGGTGCACTTGTCCCTGTCGATATAGCGGGGAGACTGGCTGAGCTTCGCGGTAAAGTGCCCCGGCTCGCCTTCAACCGATTCGACTTGGGAATGGGTAACGATCTTGATATTCAGATGCCGGCCGACCTCGACCAGTTTGGGCGAGATGACTCACATCGCGCAGTCGTTGGTCGGGAATGTCTTATCCAGTTGGGCCATGAGCCCGCCTACAGAGGGCGACTGGTCCACCAGGTACACGTAGTATCCCGCATTGGCGAGGTCCAAAGAGGCCTGCATGCCGGAGATGCCGGCGCCGACCACCATTACAGCCCCAATATTGCCATTGCTGCCCATATTTGCCATGTCCCCATTCCTGCCGTTTGTTGTCTCTATGCACCCGTGCGAACAAACCTGGGAGTCGCGCCTTCGTACCCGTGGAGTTCGGCGGCCCCGATCTTCTCCACATCCACCAGACGCCTGGAAACCTCCCGGACCCCGAAACCGGTCCCGGCGGAAATCTCCCGCACAGACTTCGGCCCCGATCGCAGCACTTCGAGCA